>CAYRTQ010000158.1:0-10446 GCA_964426865.1 uncultured bacterium | reverse complement strand
GTTTGTCCGAGTATTACAAGTTTCTGGTGTTCGTGTTTCTGTTCGGATTTGCCGGCACCATATGGGGAGGTCTTACCTACTATATCGGAGTGCCTCTCGGGTACATGAATTCCCTGGGAGCCAGCTCCATGCAGATCGGTCTGGTATCGGCCCTCTTCTGTGGCGGGTTCGCCATTCCGCAGATTATTGCCGCATACATGTCCGAATCCATGCGCATCAAAAAATGGTTCATTGTATGGTCGCTGGGCTTATCGAGCCTCGGATTCCTTGTTGCCGGTCTCTATATTTTTACAGCCGGGGCGTCGAACCCCTCTCTCGGCATTTGGGTGTTCCTGGCCTGTTTCGCCTGGGCCTCACTGCTTGCCGGACTGTATATCCCCGCCTATTATACCATGATTTATAAAATCGTGCCCTCCAATCGTCTGGGGCAGCTTCTCGGCATCATTTTCGCGGTGGAATATTTCGGCCTCTTCCTGACCGGCCCCGTCATGGACAAGGTCAACGCCATGTTTCCCGCTCCCATGAATTACGGCGTGGCGTTCATCGCCACATTCGTTCTGACCATCGCCTCCGTGTTTCTCCTTCTGGCCATCAAGGAACCCGAGGGCGAGGCGGTGCCGAGCGCGCCCAATTTCGGAGCCTATGCGAAGAAATTCTTTGCCATATACGTGAATGACCGCCCGTTCACCACGTTCATTTTCGGCAAATGGCTCATGAGCGGCCATATCATCATGCTCGCGTTCCTGCTCACCTATCTCATCCAGGAACGCGGATTCGACATCGGCAAGGCCGGATGGTTCACCGCCCTGAACGGTCTCGGGCTGTGCATCGGCGGATTCACGGTCACCAAGATCGCGGATATCTGGGGGCCCAAGTACCTGCTTATCACCGCGCAGGTCATCGCCATTCTCTATACCCTGCTGGCCTGGCTCTTCCCGGCTTCCAGCGTGACCATCATCTTCATCGCGTTTGTCATCAGCGGCATCTGCCAGATCGCCGACAATGTGGGGTACACCAACTCCGCGCTGTTCTACTGCCCGACCGAGGACAAGACCACCTACTGCGCGGCGGTGAATCTCGGTATCATCCTGCCCATGATTTTCCTTCCCATCCTTATGGGCAAGCTCATGGACTGGAACATTCTGTCATATGGCGGAATATTTACGGTATCGCTGGTCATGATGGTGGCCGCCATACTCTATATCTCGTTCATGGTGGAGAACCCCAAGTCGTTCGTGGCCATGAAACAACAAGCCCAGGCGCAGGCGCAGACCCGGGCGAGCTGAAGCCGGTTCCGGCGGAGTATAGCTGTTTTCGCGGGGACGGAGTGTATAACCGTCCCCGCGCCTGTTTTTACCCCCGCGCCCATGCAGCGGGTTTTCCCACGGATATGCGGGGGAAGATTGTCCGGGCCGTGATTCGCGGGATCGGGATATGGACCGGACAGGCCACCCCTGATATGAAAATGCAGGGTGGTTTGCCATTTGGGCGCTCACCCATGCGAATCTGCGATCAAACCGAGGCGGCGGGGTGGGAACGGCTCAGGTTTCATTTTTTTCAAGCACATTCGTATCAGGCGTCATGGCGCTGCTTTTCTACTCCGGGGCGGCCTTCCCGGTCATGCCCGGTTGAAAAATAATCGGTTTGCAGGCATCACGGAGGTTCGTACATGCGTTTTTGCTCTTCTGTCCGCCGCGGCTCTCATCCGGGCGGCGCTCCCGCTTGCGGTCTGGCTGGTCGTCGCGGTTTCCGTTTCCGCGGAGACGGTATCCACCACATGGGGCGGCGATGCCGCGCTGGCGTACGACGCCGGGTTCATGCACATGCTCATGCGCGCGCCCGATGGCGGGGTGCGGCTGTTCAATATGGACCTGATCGAGAATGACGCCCCCGGTTCGGGCATGAGCGAGAAGGGAGTCACAACCGATGACATTTACGGGAAGAATCATGCGCGAAAGGTGCTGAATCTGGACGATCCCCGCGCGAAAAAGGCATACCTGGTCTTTTTCCCCCTTTCCCGCTCCGGGAAATATCCCCTCCGGTTCACCGTGAACGGGCGGGAGGCCACATTCCCCACGTTCAACCCGCGGGGAATGTCGGACACCTATCGCTGGTCGGAATTCCCCGTGGAATTCCTGAAAAAGGGGAAGAACGTCATCGATCTCTCCTGTCCCGAGGCGAAGACGGCGGAGGAGGGCTGGCAGATACTCATCGCCCGCGCCGATGAATTCGCCGATGGGGGCGGCGATCCGAAAGATGTGGGGAAAACCTCGTTCAAATCCACCGATGGCGGCGAAAACTGGAAGGAAAGCCCTTTCGGCCCGCTCGGTCAGGACCGCGCCGAATACTCCATCCGCATCAGTCTCGACCGGTACGTGAAAACCGGCTGGCTGGCCTCTCCGGTGATCGATCTCTGGAAGGGCGATTCCCCGGACGGGATCGTTCCCCAACGCGGCATCGGTAAAATGAAGCTCTCCCTGCGCTCCGAGGTCCCCGCGGGAACGAAGGTGGAATACTATTATCGAAAAGGTTCCGATCCCCAGCCGTTCTCCGAAGCATGGGGGGAGTACCAGTTCATCGGCGAGGGCGCCGCGGTGGATTTCGAGACCGGCGGCGCGGATCTCAACCGTCGGTATATCCAGTTCCGGGCGGTTCTTTCCACCGCCAACCCGCTGGTCAGCCCGGTGGTGAAATCGGCGAAAGTCACCGCCGAACTGGACCAGAAATTCCCCCTCTATAAAAACATCCGTCTGGCGTCGGCGGAGAATCCGCCCATCAAATATTCCTCCATCGACTGGAAATGGGAACGATGGGATCGTCCGGAATTCGAACAGCTCCGCGTTCAGGAAAGCCTGGACGAAGTTATCGCGGGCAGCCGTAACGAATTCAACGCCCAGGTCCGGCTTCTCGATCATGTCACGAAACGGTGGCGTCATGGCAACCCCCTTCCGGAATACCCGGGCTGGGGGGCGAAAAACATCCTGGACCGTATCGACAACGCCGGGGGCGGCGGAATGTGCATCCAGTTCAACAACACGCTGGCGGGATTGTGCATGGTATATGGATGGCAGGCGCGTCATGTGAACTGCGTGGGGCACGAGGTCTGCGAGGTCTGGAACGACGAGTACGGGAAGTGGATATTCCTCGACGCCGACTACGAGAATCATTACATGTATGACCCGAACACGGGCGAACCCCAGGATATGCTGGAACTCCACCGGCTTTCCATGGATTACTACTTTCCCGGACGCGCCATCGACTGGATGAAGGACCTCATCAACTGGTTCCCGCCCATTGAGGGCAAAACTCCGCCGGTGGCGCGCGGCTCGCTGGTCAATCACAAGGGAACGGTGCTCACCGGGTTCAACACCTCCTCGTTCATCCGCATCATGCCCCGGAACAACTATTACACGGAGCCCACCCCGCGTCCGGTTTCCCACGGCATGGATTCCACGGTGCCCTGGGATGGGTTCATCGTCTGGTACGACGACCGTACGCCGCCCGCGAAGCAATTCTCCCGGTTCACCGACCGCGCCCGTGACATGTGGCCGGACCTGAACAAGGTGCATGTGGACCTGACCCAGGGATTCGGAAACGACCGTCTCTTCCTGCGGTTCGAGACTTACACCCCCAATTTCAGCCATTTCGAGGTCAACGCCGACGATACCGGCTGGAAAGAGGTGGGCGAACGCTGGACATGGCTGCTGCAATCTGGACGGAACACGCTGAAAGTCCGGGCGGTGAGCAAGCTGGGAGTGAAGGGAAAGCCGTCGAGCTTCGTGGTGAACCACGCCGATGCGCCGTTCGGGGAGTGAGGAAGACAGGTAAAAGGGCTCTCCGCAGTATTGTATGGGTAAACGGTACTGCTGCGGTTTTTTGGAAAAGCCCCCCGGATACGGCATGGCTTCCGGGGACTGCTGAACTCGCTGTCGCTCAAACAGCAGCGGTCCACTACCCCGGAATCCATACCGTACACGGGGAGTCCTTGGCTTTTCCCGGACCGCCCTCTTTTGGCGCTTTTCTGGGCGCACCAGAAAAGTACAGAGAAAGCGGGAGGGACAAGGGTATTCCTTACCCCACCAACGCGCCTGTGTATCCGGTACGTTCAGGCCATGTCTGGTTATGGCATCTACCTGTAGAAAACTGCGAGCGCCGGTAAAAGGCATAAAGGAAAAAGAATAAAACATCTGGAGGGAAGGCATGTAGGGGCGTATGGCGTCAGGCCAGGGAACCAAACAAAAGCGGGGGTAATCTGTTCGGATTGTCTTCGTTCATTTTTTCCGGTGATGAATGGTTACTGCATGATAAATCGCTCCATGAAGTATTTGAAGGATTTGTTTTTTCGCATCGCGACTTCAATAGAGAAACGATTCAAAATATCCTGCATGAAATGTATGCGGGAATCATATTGGGAAGGGATCAACGAATTAAACTGTTCCTTGGTAAGCAAATCTGTGTTCTGGACGATTGTTCGAACCAATCGCTCACAATCTGAATCGCATAATCCCGCAAGATACCAGCTTTCAATTTCCTTCGCCGTGATTTGAATTCGACCGGCGCTGATCACATGCGGAAAAGCGTGCAAAATGGCCTCTTTCCTTCCCTCAATACACGGAGAAGAATTGATATCCCGGATAAAAATATAATCCGCCCCCATCTGGGAAATGCTTCTCAGGAAATTGCCGGTTTTCTCCTTTTTCTGTCGGGAATACTGCCACAATCTGACATCATTGTATCGATCTGTCAATAAAGGTTTGATCACTCTTTCGACAAAACGCGCGTCATCGTCACCTTCAACCAGAATAAACAGCCGGTTGTATCCCATATCAGAATTCCAGCATGTTCTGCACGAAAAGCTCGTCCAGTCCGATTTCGTTCTTGAGGAAGACTTTTATTTCTTCTTTCTCGGATGGCCGGGTAATTTGAGTAAAGCCTTCACTGTCTCTTGATACAAACAGAATGTCATCAAGATCAGCATGCTTGATCAACTCGGGATTGTGCGTGGTAATGATGATCTGCTTGTTTCTCGATGCGTCCTTCATCATTTCCACAAGGCGGGACATGAGATGAGGATGAATATTCCGCTCGGGTTCCTCTATGATAGCCAGTGGCTTCTCATCGAAATAGAGCGCAAGGATGAGGGCGGTAACATTTATTGTTCCATCTGATATCAGTGATGCGGGTAACAATTTGTCAAAAAAACGTTCTTTTATGGTGAAAAGCATCGAACGATCGGCAAACTTCTCTACTTTCAAATCGTTGACAAAAGGCAGAATATCCTTCATAATGCCAAGAAGTTTGTCCTTTTTATCCTTATTTTCGATGATGGTGTTCAGTACAATTGATAAATTGCTTCCATCCTCCTCCAGTTCCGCTTTTCCTGCGATAGGGGTAGCCTTTTTTGGAAGTTTTGGATCGAAGTCATAGAAGGAGATGTTTTCAAAAATATTCTTGTATGGAGTAAAGAGAGAAGTCAAAGGAGAGCTATACAAGAAATAGCTGTCAGACAATAAATAATTTTTATCATTATTAAACAGTGATATCAGCGAATCAATTATTCGTTCATATTGTGGATCAAGATTTCCCGTCTCAATAGATAATGTATTGTTTTTCGTTTTCGATAATTTTACAAAGTTGTCATGTGATCTATATGAGATAACATCTTCAACAATCTTTACTTTTACATCGCTATGCCTTAAAGCAAACTTATGTTCAATGATATCAAATTCCGGAATGATTTCCTTTGTGATGTTGATGCCAACGTGGCTTTGCCCATGAAGAAACGTTCTATCGCTGTTAACATTGAATAGAGTATTATTCCCCTTGCCCAGAATCAAATTTTGAGTATACTCGATTCCCCCTTGCAGAGAAACCGCATTTTCCAATCCCGAAACGGCGATATCCTTCAAAAACTTGAAAATCTGTACAAAATTGGATTTCCCGGAAGCATTTGCCCCGATAAGGATATTGAAATTTCCGAGATCAACATCCAAATCCTTGAAGCTCTTGAAATTCGTAACCTTTATTTTCTTTATCGCCATGATCCGGCTCCGGCATTGAAGCGCACAGCATTACAAGGACAATACGGAATTTGGGAAAAAAGCTGTCTTCCGCTTTGACGACTGCCTTCTCACATCTGCGCTTCAATTTCCCGGATGGTGTTCTCCACGGTCTGGAGATCGTAGGTGACACCGGTCTGGATGAAGGCTTCGCGGGCTTCCTTGAGGTGTTTGAGCGCGGTGCGGTAATTGCCCTTCTGGTAGTATAGCATGCCGATGGAACCCAGGTCCTGGGCCTCGCCTTCGTGGTCTCCGATTTCACGGTCGATGTTGAGCGCGTCGCTGTGATATTCGAGCGCCAAGTCGTAATTCCCCTTGGCCTGATAGATGAGCCCGATATTGCCGAGAGACTGGGCGGCGCCGCGACGATTTCCCAGTTCCTCGTGGATCATGAGCGCGTTGTTGAGGTACCGGAGGGCGGCGTCCATGTCGCCCTTCACCTGGTTGACAAGCCCGAGATTGCCGAGCGCACGGGCCTCGCCGCGACGGTTCTCGCTCTCCCGGAAGGCGGTGAGGGCATCGTTGAAATGGCTGAGCGCCATGTCGAGATCGCCGCGGTCCAGGTACATCGTTCCGAGATGGTCCAGGTCCTGGGCCTCTCCCGGTTTGTATCCCGTTTCCATGTCGAGGGTGAGCGCGTTCTGAAAGTATTCGAGCGCCATGTCCTGGTCCAGTTCGGATTCGCCCCGGTGACGATACAGGACGCCCAGATTACGGAGATGCTGGGCCTCTCCCGGTTTGTTCCCGTTTTCCCGCGCCACGCTCAGCGCATAGGACAGGTATTTGACCGCGGAATCGAAATTGCCCTGGTCCTTGTAGAGCACTCCCATGTTCCCCAGCGCGGACGATTTCCCCCCCATGTCATGGTCGCGTTCGGCCAGTTCCAGCGCTTTTTCCGCGTGGATGAGCGCACGGGGAATGTCCCCCGCGGAATGGGCGATAACCGTGAGACGCTGGGGCAGCGCCAGATCCAGCACCCCCCTGCGGTCGAGCAGGCCGGCGCTCTTTTCCATGGTGGCCATGCTCATGGTCACGGTCACCGGATTCTGGATGTCGATGGTCTGCGGCACACCCCGCAGCGCTTCCCCGATGAGGTCTTTCAGCCCGGCGTCCATTTCCTCGCCCACGCTCCGCAGACGGCGCGCTTTACGGAAAAGCTGCACGAGGAACACCAGTGTGAGGAGGAGGATGAGAAGGAGCGCCACGAGAGAAAATTCGAGCACCCTCGTCCACTGTCCGGCCTGGAGGCCGAGCGCTGCCATGATCCCGCGTTCCCATGTCTCTATCATGTTGCCACTCCGCTTGTTCAGCATTAATTCCTGAGACTTGCTCTTAACCGCTCAGCACAGTATAATAAAAAATTACCGGATTGCAAGTGAATATGTACCGGAAAGGAAGCCGATACGGGAACAAAAGAGCGGATTTCGGGGGCTTCCCGCCCCGCTCCGAACCGTGGAGTGAGGAGGGAAAAACCGCGGAAACGCCTTCGCCACCTTCCCGGATTCAGAGTCGGGGCTGAGTTTCACTCCCGCGCTTTTGTTCCGGTAATCCCACGATCCGGGTCCGGTTTCATCCCTCTGTCCCTTTGCCGCTCCGTACCATCACCCGAACAACCCCTTGCCCCAATCCAGACCGGGACCGGGCGCGGTCCAATCCTCGGGGAGATCCGCCACCAGCACCGGCGCGCCGCCCTTTTCCGTCGCGGAATAGAAGCCGGTGAGGAAAACACGGGTTTTCTCGAGGATGGAGTCGTGGCTCTCCGGCATCCTGCCGGTCTCGAACATCTTCTGCATGGCGAGCACGGTGGGGAGGAATATGAACACCATGCGGTCCCAGTCGCTCTTCTCCCACATGAAATCGATCTGGAAATACCGCGAGGCCTTGGTATACAGCTTGATCGAGGCGTTCGTCGCGGTGGGGACATTCTGGTGCAGGCTGGCGTAGAAGGTCTTGCCGTCCGCTACTCTCGGGGCATATTCCAAAACGCAGACTCCGTTCGGGGTGCGCCAGTCCGGAGTGATGTAGCTCACCGACTGAACGCCCCCGCCGAGGCAGGCCTGGAGCCAGTAGATGCCGTGGATGCCGTGCGAGGCATAGTCGCTCATGGAGTTGGTGGCCTGCACCCCCATAATCGGCTCCATCTCCTTCACCTTCTGACGGGCGATGTTGGTCTCTTTCACATACTCGTGGGAATCGCCGCACAGGATGGGGGTTCCGGTCTTCTTCGACAGGTCCGCGATCATCTTCGCTTTCCGCATGGAATAGGCGAACGGGCGGTTGATGAAAATGGGCGTCCCGGCCTCCAGATAAGGTTTCGCCAGATCGTAGAAATAGTGCGCGGAGGTGAAATCGGAGAGAATGACGCCATCAACCTTGCCCGCCATATCGGAATAATTCTTCACCGTCCGGCAACTGTATTTTTTTGCGAAATTGGCGGCGACACCCGGATCCTTGTCCCACACTTGGGTCATGACCATGCCGGTGAGACGGGTCCATGGCTCGCCGGTGGGATTGATGAGCGGCCCCCAGATGGACTCGATGTGGGTGGACCCCGGGGTGGCGGTGAGCACTCCGATTTCCATGAGTTCCACCGCGGCGGGTGTACGGCGCTTGAATTTCCTCCGCGGCGCGGCGTCGCTCTTCCCGGCGAGCGCTCCGGCGGCAAGCGCGCCCGTTCCGATCAGCATGCCGCGGCGGGTGGTTTTTTTCATCAGCATGGGCTTCCTCTATGGAAAAGGGAAAAAGTGTTTCACGTATCGGCGCGGAGCCGATGCGGAATTCGTGCCGGACTCACTTCCCGAGCGCATTCTTCCAGGCCGGGCTGTCCCAGATGGCCGAGGGAGCCTCCCATTCCAGGGGGACCTCATCCAGGGCCACCGGCGCGCCGTTACGTTCCAGATGGGAGTAGAACCCGGCGAGGAACACCTCTGTGCGGTGACGGAGATTTTCCAGGCTCTGCACCATGCGCCCTTCCTCTATGACCCGCTGGAAGCTGAGGAGAACGGGGCCGAACACGTGGTGCATGCGTTCCCAGCTATTTGCGCCCCAAGTGAGATCATCCTCGTACATTTCCTTGTCGCCGTAAATTTTGATGGAGGCGGAAGTCAGTCCGCCCATCATTTCCTGGAGCGCGGCATAGAACACCTTTCCCCCTTTCACTCTTGGGGCGTATTCCAGCACTACCAGGCCGTTCGGAACCTTGTAGTCCGGGGTCTGATAGCTCACCCGGGTCACGCCGCCGCCCACGCAGGCCAGCACGAAATTGATGCCGTGAATGCCGTGGGAAGCGTAATCGCTCATGGAATTGGTGGCATCCACCCCCCGGAGCGGCTCCTGCTCCGCGACCACTTTCCGCACCGTGGCGACTTCCTTCACATTCTCGAACTCGTCGCCATAGAAGACAGGGGTTCCGGTTTTCTCCACCAGGTCCAGGAGGGAGTAGAGTTTTTTACGGGAATAGGCGAAGGGACGGTTGAGAAAGAGCGGGACGCCCGCCTCCAGGTAGGGCCGCGCCAGTTGGTAAAAGTAGGGGACCGAGGCGATGTCGGAGAGCATTACCGCGTCCACCGCGCCGATCATGCCGGTGTATTCCCGCACCGTCTCGCAACCGTACTTGCGGGCGAAATTCGCGGCGTGCTCCGGATTGGCGTCCCATACGCGCGTCATGCGCATCCCGGTGGCGCGGATGAAAGGGGTGTCCCCGACGGTTACCGGGTTGATCTGGGGACCGTAGATTTCCGCCACGTGCGACCAACCGGGGGTGCAGCCGATGATGCCAAGCCGGATGAGTTCCGGCGAGGACGGCGATCCGCGGTGGAAGGACGGGTTCTTTGCCGTGATGAAGGTTTCCTGCTGTTCGGGCATGGGGAGGTCCTTGAAATAAGGAAACATATGGGTCGCGGGGGACGCAAGGGGCGTGATTGATGCCGTGCGCCCTCTTGCCCCGTTCGTTCCTTCGCGCGCGTGTTCTTTCATGGTGTGGTATTATTTCTTTCCTCTGCGTTCCTTGCGGGAGGTTCTCTTCGCTGCCCTGTTCCCCTCCGCGCGAAACACATGCTATGCTCTTTTCCCCAGCCGTCGGATGAATTCCCGCATCACCAGGAAGGAACTCTCCATGCAGTCCAGCGGCACCGTTTCCGGGGTGTCCTCGGGACGGTGGTATACGGGAAGCGTCCGCTCGTCGTAGCCCCGGCTGTTGAGATAAACGGCGCGGCCCCCGGAGGACCGGAACGGCGCGGAATCCATGGTGTATCCGCTGTCCTCGAAGAATTTGGGAGTGGCGTCGATCTTGCAATCCGTGTGGATGGTCCGGATGAGCTTCCGGAGTTCCGGGCTTTCGGAATGCACCTGGAGATTGGGGCCATAGGTGAGGGAATCGAAATTCACG
>CAYRTQ010000157.1:747-10592 GCA_964426865.1 uncultured bacterium | reverse complement strand
TGCTATCTCTTTTATGAATTTACGCCTGGTACGACTCATTGTTCCTCCTTTTTTTACTCTGAATGCAATCTTCCACGGTAGCCCAATATACGGTCGTGTCCGGAAGGAAATCAAGAGGAAAGAACCTCTTTCCCATGCTTTTCCCCTCCCTGATCATAGTATTACTTGATTCCGGCGTTAACGTGCGATATATTCCCCTCTGCCCGGGTGAAAGGACCGGTTCGGGTGCGTAACCCGTCCGGAGCCGCGCACTTGGTGAGGAAAAGGGAATCGCTTCACCGGCTGTACCCATCGAGGAGGATTTGAATTGAAAGTATACGCGTTTCTACTGCTCTCCGCGCTCACTCTTCTCCCCGGCGCCGCTGACGCCGTGGAATTCAGCCTGACCAACTTCTCTGCGAACATCGGATATATAGAACATTTTTACCGTGACGACACGGAGGTGTCCAGTATCTATGCCGCATATCCCGAATTGCAGGTGGGCGGCGTGTTTTTCAACCGTGTCGTGCGCTGGTCCGCTTTCTGGGGATACTGGGACGACGGCGTATCGAAGGTCTTCGACAACAACCGCATCACCTATTCCTTCAGCAGCCATATCGCCGGACTGCGCATCATCGCCCGTCCCCCGGTGCGTCGTGAGAGTTGGCCGCTCCCGGTGGGACTCTTCGCCGGAATATCGCGTCATTTCATCAGCGCGGATAATATCGGCGGGGTGGATTCCCTGGGGAAAACGGGGAAGGACTTCACCGATACCTCGAACACCTTCGAAATCGGGGTGAATGTGGAGATCCCCGTGGCAGACCGCTGGGTATTCCGGGGCGAGGTCCAGCAATACGTGCCCTTCTCCGGGGACGCCTACAAGGATATCCAGACCAGCCGTCGGGTATACAAGGTCGGGGTCGGGCTGAACCTGTAGAACCGCCTTCAATCCGGGATGCGTGTGGGATTTCCGTCCGACCGGTTACAGGAAACGATAAAAGCCGATAAAAGCATGTTCATTTATCGGCTTTTATCGTTTCATCGGGCGCTGCCGTTTCGGAAGCCCTTCCCTTTGCGCCGCTTTTTCCCCGTCATTTCCCGCTTTCCTTTTCCAGACGATGGTAATCCATATTCACCACCGGCTTGAATGTCCGCACCGCTCCGCCCGATTCCGGGAACGCGAATCGCCATACCGGGAGTCCCCGGCGTATTTTGAGACCGTCCACCAGGGATGCAAGCGTGTTGTCCCATCCCGCGGGCGCGAGCGCGGCATCGCTGTTTCCGAACGGCATGGCCGCGAACACCAGAACCTCGCCCTTTCCCAGCGCGCGGCGATAGACCGCGGGAGCGCCGTCCTCGAACCGGAAGAGAATGCGGGATCCGGGGGGAACACGCAGGGTGCGGGCGTCAACTCTCCGGCCCGAGGGGTGGAGCGGAAGCGGACCGATATTTCCGAACCGCGCGCGTCCCTCGGCGGTGGGAATCAGCCGGGATGCGGACCGCGGCGTTCCCTCGGGTGCGCCCAGGATACGCATTCGATATGCCGCGAGCGAACCGGTCTCGATATCCCAGGAAAACGCGTCGGGATCGAGCACGACGAGCACCGCGCCCCGCTCCACTCTCGCCGCGAGCTTCTCCGCGAAATCACGCGAGACATACCGCAGTTCCGGCGCGAAGATGAGCCGCGCGGAATCCAGGGACTGCAATCCCCGTCGGACATGGTTTTCGCCGGTGAAGGTGAACCACGCTCCCAGACGTTCCCCGAGGAGCGCATGGAGCGTATAGAATCCGGGCAGGAGCGCGTCGTTCACTCCGGCGCGTGAGTCGTCGCTGAAAATGACCGCGATCTCCGAATCCGGGACATCCATCGCGGGGAGGGTTTTCCAGAGCCGCCCGATACGCAGCATTTCAGCATTGAGTTCGGGCCATGCGAAACGGGTGTTCCCCTGGGTAAACCATTCGAGATGCGTGGCCCCGCATTTCGCCGCCTGTCCGGCCCATTCGCGAAGGTCTTCCGGAGTGGGAACGATCCCCCGGTGTCCGAACGCCTGGAGGATCATTCTGGTCGGCTTCCCCGCGGCGAGATCGGTCGCCAGTTTGGCGGTGAATCCCGTATGGTACAGCGCCCGCGCGCGGCCGTCACGCTGGAGGACCACCGTGGGGTAGGGGTCCGCGGAAAAGCCGTCGGTGACATCGTACAGACGGGCCTGATCCAGAAAGTCGAGACTGTGGTTCACCCCGCCGTCGAAGAGGTCCCGGATGTTGACCGCGTTGCGATTGTATGCGAAATAGGGTTTTCCCGCGGCATACCGTCGGACAATGCTCCGCTCCCGGACCGCGGCCCCGTGAATGCGGTCGTTCAACCAGCGCCAGAGAGCGATGCGAAGCAACGCCGCTTCGCGCGGGGACGCGGTGGTGAACACCGGGTCGTTCGGCCACTCCACCCAGGGAATTTTCGGGTTGACCGGGGACAGCTTCAAGAGGATGCCATACTGCCGCTCCAGTGCGGCGTTCACCTCGTCCACCACGGCGGGAAGCCGTACACTGGCGGCGTGGTTGAGCGGTTCGTCCCGTCCCGAGACATGGGATATCCAGGGACGCGCGCCATACTCCCGCAGCCATTCCCGTGCGAACGCGTTCGCTTCGTCCATGTACGCCGGGTCCCAGCACGCGGCCACTCCTTCCATGATGTATCTTGCGCCGTTCTTGCGCGCCTTGGCCGAGTGGGCGCCGCTGTGCAGGGAGAGCGGAAACGCCATTCCGTCCTCACGGTACAGGCGGTCGATGGCGTTCACCCCGAGACTGTTCAGGGACCAGGGGAGGAATGGTCCGTCCATTCCGGCGTCCGAGGCTTCACGGAGCCAGTTCTCACGCTCGCGCGCCCAGAGGTCGTTCGGGTATAACCGTCGGACCCCCCGGGGCAGATCGTCCCGATAGAAGCCCTGATGCCAGGAGGACACCTCACGGGATAGAGTGCGGTTGCCGAGCGCTTCCTTGAATGCCGCGCCCGGGCGATCCACCCGCAATGCATCTTCCGCACGGGAGGGGAGCGCCGCCGTGAGCATGAATCCCGCCAGCAGGAGAGGCCATATCCGCGCGATGAAACCCCGTTTTATCCTCATGAACTTTCTCCCTTTCTCCTGCGTTCTTCGAAAGCCCGGAGTCGCCGATATTCTCCCCGGGCGAAAACGATACCCATCCGCGGGAGAAATTGCAAGCCGATTTCCGGGCCGGGACGTCCGTTTCCCATATATTCGACCCGCATTCCGGTCCGGAGTTCCCTCCGGGACAAAAATAAACCGCCGTCTCCCGGGAAACGGCGGTCTGAAGCAAGCGATACGCGCGATACGGTTATTTGACCGTGTAGGACTTCAGGATGTCCGATCCGGTCGAAGTCATTTTCTGGCCAGCGTACGTGTATTCCATGCTCGTGGTCATTTTCACCGGGCCGACATTGGGCGCATACCACTGGTCGGCGGTGATTTTGACGGAGAAGCTCATTCCCTCGCTGGTTCCCGAATAGGAAGTGGTCATCTCGAACTTGGCGCAGTTGGAGAAGTTGCCCGCGGTGGTCTGCGCGCTGTCCAGGCCGAGATATTTCCCTTTGACCGAGACCTTCTCGCCCGAGGTGAGCGTGATGTCGTAGATGGTCCAGGCGGTTCCGGCGGAAACGCCGAATTTGGCCATGATCACCTCCATGCCCAGATCCGAGACCGCGGCCTTGAATGCGCCGGCGAGCTTCATGTTTTTCGCGACGCCCATGTCGCCATACATGGAGGCATCGTAGAAGGTGTACAGATTGTTGTCCGCCACCCGGAAATAGGTGGTGTCGACCGGAGCGCCCGACTCCAGTGACTGGATGATCCAGTACGACTTGTTGTCCACGGTGGTGTTGCCCAGGACGGTGTCGGTGGTGGTCGAGGTTCCGGTGTAATCGTCCGTCGAGGTGTAGGTCCAGGAGTTGCCGGCCTTGAACGGCAGATAGGTGCTTGCCGAGCCGGTGTTGCCGGTGTTGCCGCCGGTATTGGCGTCTCCTCCGTTGTCGTCATTGCCGGTGCTGGAATTACATCCCGGGAATGCTACGACCGCCGCGAGCAGGAGAAGCGCGAACAGTTTTTTCATAAAACCTCCGTGTAATGGTGATAGTGAACTGCTGCTTCTGAAACCCCGGAAAACAACGTACGATACAACCGTTCTCGTCCGAAAGATGTGATGTGGGTCTCATTCTGGAGATAATATCGGAAAGTAGCGGATAAACGAAAAGGAAAAAAGACTCAATTTTATCTCAGATACTATTCTCATGATAGACCAATCGGTTCATTTCGATCCGTTGGGATATCCTCCATTTTTACGCGAACAGGAGTGGGACTCCATATGCGGCGCCATCGAAATCAGCCCCGGTTGCGCGCACATATATTATATTGAATAAATAAAAATAATACTAACAATATTTAAGAATTTTTGTCGCGTGTCCATTCCTCATCCCAAGGAGACTCTCATGATCATTTCCCTTCTCCTGCTGACCATCGCGCTTCTCGGCGCGGCGCTCCCCTCCGCGGCCCAGATATCTCTGGATCAGCCCTATGAGTTCGTGGGGAGGAATCTGGAATTGAATCTGTATGCCACAACCGGGTGGAACCGGTTCAATATCGGGGATCTCAATACCCGGCTGCGCAACGCCGGATACCAAACCTTCCCGAGGAACTTCCTCTCTCTGGGCGGCGGCGGGAATGCGCATATTCGACGGATCGTCCTCGCCGTGGATGGTTCGTTATATCTGACCAGCGAAAAGAGTTCGCTGGACGGGACCGCGGCGACCCGTCTGCGGGGAGGGGCGGGTCTTGTTCAGGCGGGATACGATATTCTGCCCCCCGGTTCCCTGAGTCTCTATCCCCTGCTCGGAGTCGGTTTCGGCATCATGGAACTTGCGCTTCAACCCGCATCGTCGGCGAATTTCAATGACGTGCTCACCGATCCGAGGCGCATGTCACGACTGGACGCGTTCACCGCGCTCATAAACATCGGCCTGGGCGGCGAATACCGCATTCCCCTGATACGGCGTGAGGCCAGCGACGGCGGGCTGCTCATCGGTTTTCGGACGGGGTATATGTTCTCCCCCACGAACGGGAACTGGAAGCTCAACGGCGCGAGCCTTGCGGGCGGTCCCGCCCTGGACATGTCCGGGCCCTATTTCAAGATGTTCCTGGGCGCCGGACTGCGATATATGAGCGGAATTCTGGAGTATGAGTGAGGGGAAGGAAGGAGCAGAGGAGCAAAGGCGTGGAGGCATAACGGGGAATAATATCCGAACCGCAATGTGCCGGGTGGCCGCTGACGGAGTATCCGGCGCTTCCGCGCGCTTGATATCGGCATGAGCATGCTTATGCAAACAGTTGTGTGAATATGGTAATTCCGATGGGAATATTTTATCCTTGGGTCTTTGAGATTGGAAAGCCGGAAAAAGAAGCGGGTTTCCCCTCCGCGAATATCCTCTATTTCTTCTGGGTGTTACATGAAAAGCAGTGAACTCCGCTCCTGTATTCATTATATTTGGATGCCTGTCGAGTTGGCTCTGGAAAGAAGAGAGGAATGCCATCGATTCTGGGCATTTCCGGTCACCCCGGTCATGTACGCATGAACGGGTGACCCGATGGTTTTGGGGGGCGGGCATGGAGTGAAAGGAATTGCGCCTCCTGTGATTCTCCTTGGTTGTCAATGGCGTATCGTCTCTTTCCCGTTTTCTATGGGGGAAGAGATCGGGTTGATGACGGTTAAGGCGGAGGAGAAGAACGGATTCGCCGAGTCAAACTGACAGACGGGAATCAATGGTCCGGCCGTCCGGAGAAATCGCTTGGGCGTCTCTCTCACGGTTGGGAAAACCGCTGTATTGAGCAGTATCAATCGAAAGGGAACAAAGCGTGAAAAAGTCGCTTCTGTACGGGTTGGTTGCGGGTTTCTTGTGCACCATGTTTCAGTTGTCGGGCGTCTCCGCCGAAACGAAGCACATCCAGCTTTCGCTCATCGACAAGGTCCAGCTCTATAGTTCCCAAACCCCCATCCATGGACTCAGGCTGTCCATCTATGGGGTCAATGAGGAAGTCCAGGGCGCTGATCTGGGAATCGTTCCCCGTGTGACCGGCGATTTCAAGGGCTATCAGTGGGGAGCGATTTCCATTGTCGAAGGGGCCACGACTGGATATCAGGGGGGCTTGCTCAGCTATACCAAAGGAAATTTGACCGGTGTGCAGGGCGGCTTTGTCAGTATTTGCGGGGGTGATCTCCTGGGCGTTCAGGGGGCGACGGTGAATTTCGCGGGCAGTGTCAGCGGCGTGCAGTTCGGGCTGCTGAATTACACGGAAAAGCTCTACGGTTTTCAGGTTGGTGTCATCAATATCAACAAGAGCGGGAAGCCGGTCGAGTATCCGTTCCTGGTTCTGCCGATTGTAAACCTTGCATTCTGAGAAATAATTCAACGAATCGGACACATCCGGCTGGTACGATTACCGCCCTCTCCGGTCACACGGGGAGGGCGGTATGTTTTTGGGGGGAACGAAGAAACGGGGATATCCGCGTCGGGTGGTGGGCGGGGGGGAAACGTTCCCGGTTCTTACCGGAAAATCGCCGGATCGATCCAGTTCGGACGGGCAATCGGCGCGGTCCAGTTTTCCGGGAGGTCCGCCACCTTGACCGGCGCTCCGCCGTGTTCCAGGTGCGATTTGAACGCGGTCAGAAAGACCTGGGTCTTCTTGAGAATGTAATCGTAGCTCCACTGCATCTTGCGGGTCTCGAACATCCGCTGCATGGCGAACACGGTGGGGAAGAAGTACGAGTAGAGACGGTTGACCGGTTCGCCCTTCTCCCAGTTGCAGACCACATCCCACCAGCCGCCGTTGTAATAGATGCGCATGCCGACATTGGCATCCTGGCCGGCCAGGATGTGCTGGGTGGCCACGAACGGCTTTTTCTGCACTCCCGCGCCATCGATTTCGATGCCCCGGTACTGAAGATTCACCACTCCCCAGGTCATCTTCGGCAACCCCGATTCGGTGCTCGACCACCAACCGTCGCTCTGGAATGAAGCCCGCTCCACATCCGTTCCCAGCGCCGCCAGGAGGAAATAGATGCCGTGAATGCCGTGGGCCGGATACTCCGAGCCATCGTTGTCCGAATTCACCCCCAGGATGGTTTTCCCTTCCTTGAGGAACTGCTCCACTTTCGCCCGGGCGACCGAGACTTCCTTGATGCATTCATGGGCGTCGGAACAAAGAATGGGGGTATTGTGCGCGCGGGCGGTTTCCACCATCTGACGGGCGTCTTTCATGCTGAACGCGAAGGGCCGGTTGATGAACGTGGGAATTCCCGCTTCCAGGTAGGGTTTGGTGAGCTGCGGCCACCAGGGGCACTCGTAGAACGATCCGAAAATCATGCCGTCCACCTTGCCCACCATGTCGGAGTAGTTCTTCACCGCTTCGCACTTGTATTTGCGGGCGAAGTCCTGCGACACTTCCGGGCGGGAGTCCCAGCAGTGGGTGATGAGCATGCGGGTGGAGCGCATGGGCCAGATGTCCGGGAAATTCGGGTTGATGCTCGGGCCCCAGAGCGTGGGAATGTGACTGTAGTCGCCGAGACCGACGACGCCTATTTTCAGAAGTTCCACCGTAGGCGTGGTGTTTGCCATGAGACTGCCTCTCTTGAAGAAATGGATACTATTGTTTGTGGAATTTATTCATATTAGTTGTTAATTCAATGATAACTGTATCATTGAAATTCTTATTTCTTTCAAACTCTTCTTTTGAAATAGGTGTGAAGAAAGAACCATTTGGATTATCTCTTGAGTAGATGATTATTGTTAGAGTATCCTTGGCGTTCTCTAAAGTGTCAGGAGCTATTAAAACTCTATTATCATACATTAATATTGTAGGCGGAACAACTTTTTTTTTGGTAGTATCGAACCGATGAAATTTAAATAAACTTGTATCCTGATAATTTGTTTCTAAAGTCTTGTATAAGTCAGGTAAATCACTTGGCGGGTAAACAACCATTAAATCATTAATTCCGAAAGCAGGTGCGTATTCTTTTCCTATATGCGAAAATCCATACCATAATTCATGATTGCTGTTGACTGTAAATGCATAATTATTAATGATATTTTTGTTTGGACTTACTATTTGTTCGCGCACACAATTTAGATGATTTTGGAATACCCACGAATATCCCATAACAGAAAACCACATCAGATAACCTGCTGTCAGCAAGCCAACATTAACCAATTCTTTCTTTTCTAATATTGGAAAAGGTATTTTGACGTTAATATTTGGGATTTGTCTTGAAAACTTCTTTTTAACAATATCATTGACATCGGGAGAATTACGATTTGGACAAATAATGAAGCGGAATTCATTTTTACTGCTTATTTCCCATCTACCATTAACTTTAAGTCCGTCAATATAAAAGAATGACCGCTTATATGAAGTATAAAGAATTGATTTTCGAGATAGGAACTCTGTATCAATAACATCGCCAAACCATTTATCTTGATTTGAACCAAATAAGCTGTTGCATTCACGGCAAAGAAAAGTTGTGAGCCTACCTCCGGCTGACTTTGGAACAATATGAGCTTCACTTATTAAATGCATATCATTGAGAGAAATTCTTTTTAAACAGGTTGGACAAATAAATAGGCCTTTAAGGTCAGGATAAAACAATTCAAGATTGCGAGAAATATTTTGAAGAAGATTTTTTTTATGGTCTCTTTTCATATCAATCTCTTGCTCCCGTTTACTTAAAAATCCTCTCGTCGATCCAGTCCGGACGGGGCGAGGGCGCTTCCCAGTCCTCGGGAAGGTCCGCCACCGGTATGGGAACGCCTCGGTGTTCCAGGTGCGATTTGAACGCGGTGAGGAATATCCGGGTTTTCCGAAGGATGTAATCGTAATCCCACTGCATCGTCCGGGTCTCGAACATCCGCTGCATGGCGTAGACGGTGGGGCCGAAGAAGTGATAGAGACGGACGAGACGTTCGCCGTGCTCCCAGTTGTTGAAAATATCCCACCATCCCCCGGTGTAATACACCCGGAACCCCACGTTCGACTCGTTTCCCGCGAGGAGATGCTGGGTCGCCACAAACGGTTGGGTCTGCTCGGGGACCCCCTCGAACTTGATTCCCGAATACTGAAGGTTCAGCACTCCCCAGGTCATCTTCTTCGCGCCGTTACGGTCATCCGACCACCAGCCGTCGCCCTGGAACCCCGCCCGCTCCACCTGCATCCCCAGTGCGGCCAGCAGGAAATAGAGCCCGTGGACTCCATGCGCGGGATATTCACCGGCGTTGTTGTCCGAGTTCACCCCGAGAATGGTTTTCCCTTCCTTGAGAAGCTGCTCCACCTTCCACCGGGCGATGGGAGTTTCCTTGATGTCCTCGCGTTCGTCGGTGCAGAGAATGGGGGTGTTGTGCGCGCGGGCGGTTTCCACCATCTCGCGGGCATGCCGCATGGAGAGGGAAAAAGGACGGTTGATGAAGCAGGGGACACCCGCCTCCAGATAGGGCTTGGTCAGGAGATGCCACCACTTGCTTTCGTAGAACGACCCGAAAATCATGCCGTCCACCTTGTCCACCATGTCGTAGTAGTTCTTCACCGCCGTACATTTGTATTTGCGGGCGAAGTCTTCCGCGACCTCCGGACGGGAGTCCCAGCAGTATGTTATCTGCATTCCCGAGGTACGGATGGGCCAGATGTCCGGGAAGTTCGGGTTGATGGTCGGTCCCCAGATGGTGGGGAGATGACTGTATTCCCCGAGACCGACCACGCCGACGCTCAGGAGTTCCGTGGTGGGGCGTACGATTGCCATGCGAACATCCTTTCAGG
>CAYRTQ010000157.1:0-737 GCA_964426865.1 uncultured bacterium | reverse complement strand
CCCGGTTTTCTCCGGAGCCTATCCGAAAATTTTCTCGTCGATCCAGTTGGCATAGGGGCTCGGGGCCTCCCAGTCGTCCGGGAGGCTGTCCACCGGAATCAGCGCGCCCTTGTGTTCCAGGTGCGATTTGAAGGCGGTGAGGAATATCCGGGTCTTCTGCAGGATATACTCGTGGCTCCACTGCATTTTGCGCGTCTCGAACATGCGCTGCATGGCGACGACGGTCGGGTAGAACAGGAAGAAGTGGCGCGGGAAGTAGTTGTCTCCCTGGGTATGCTCATGGGCGATGTCCCACCAGCCGAGATCGTGGTACAGGCGGAGGGTGATGTCCGCCCGTGGCCACTGCTGGATCTGGGAGACGAGGAACGGCGACTTCGATTCCCCCGCGCCCTCGATTTTCACCCCGCGGTACTGAAGGGTGAGCTGGCCCCAGTGCTGGACAGTCGCGGTGGGCGTGGCCTCCTTCCACCAGCCGTCGGCCTGGTATCCCGCCGATTCCACATCCATGCCGAACACCGCCAGGAGGAAATAGAGACCGTGAACGCCGTGCTGGGACCATTCGCCGGAGGCGTTGGTGGAATGGCCGCCGATGATGGTGCGTTTCTGGGTGAGCAGTTCCTCCACCTTCGCCCTTGCCACGAGCGCCTGCTGGATATACTCCCGCTCGTCGGTGCAGAGAATGGGGGCGTTGTACTTTTTGGACAGGTCGCAGATTTCTTTGGCGTCTTTCATGCTGT
>CAYRTQ010000156.1:0-10648 GCA_964426865.1 uncultured bacterium | reverse complement strand
GCATCCGTTTTCGGTGATCACCACCATATCCTCGATCCGTATCCCGCCCCAGTCCGGGATATAGATTCCCGGCTCCACGGTGACCACGGTTCCCGGCTGGAGTATGGTCTCGGAACGGCTGGAGAGACGGGGGTTTTCGTGAATCTCGAGCCCGACCCCGTGCCCCAGGGTGTGGACAAATTCCTTGCCGAATCCCGCCCGTTCGATGATCTCGCGGGCCAGACGGTCGGCATCGGAACATTTCATTCCGGCGGCGATATGGGCGAGGGCGTTCATCTGGGCATCGAGCACCGCCTGATAGATTTCGCGCTGACGAGAATCCGCTTTTCCGAGCACCACGGTGCGGGTCATGTCCGCGGCATACCCGTCCACGACCGTCCCCATGTCGAACAGGACCAGGTCGCCCCAGGCAATCTTGCGGGCGGAAGGAATGGCGTGCGGGCGGGATGTATTGGGGCCGGAAGCGACAATGGTATCGAACGCGGGCCGCTCTCCCCCCAGTTTGCGGAAGCGATAATCGATCTCCAGCGCCAGTTCCCGTTCCTCGACCCCCTCTCTCACCAGGGGAAGGACATCGCGAAGGGTCTGCTCCGTGATGCGCTGGGCTTTCTGCATCGACTCGATTTCTCCGGGCTGCTTATGTTCGCGGAACTCCTCCACCATGCCCTCGCAGGGAACGAGTTCGGCATCCTTCAGCGCATCGCGCAACTTGCTGTAGAGCGCGAAGGTAACCCCGTCCGCCTCGAATCCGATCCGTTTCCCCCAGAATAATTCCCCGAGCGTGGAAAACAGGTCGAACATCCCTTCCCGCATTTCCCGCAGGTCAAAAATCGGAGAAACCGTGGCGCGGGCATATTCGATGTAGAGCGAATTGACGAACAGGGAAACCCCGGAACGGTTGACTACCGCGCAGGCCGATTCCCCGTCGAACCCGGTCACGTAACGGGTATTGACACTCTTGGTGATGAGGAAGGAATCGATATCCGATTTCCTCATCTTTTCCTTGAGCAATTCAATCTGGGTCACATTCATGAGATATCCGGCTGTTGGTCGTGCATTTTTTTCAGTTCCGCCAACCGTAAACGATACTGGCCGTTTCCGGGATTATCTTCCGCCAGAACCGTGTAAATCTCCATGGCGCGGGTGATCAGCCCTTGGGACACATAAATCTCCGCCATCGTGGCGGTGTAGTTTCCCAGAGGCTTGGAGGCGCGGGGTTTTGGCTCCCCTTCCCGCACCGGGTCCGGCTTCGGTTCAACGACCGGAGGAGCATCAGTGACCGGAGACGGCGTGATCGACCGCAGCACTCGCGGCGAGGGTGCAACCGGTTTGTCCAGCATATCCTCATAGAGGCTGATGAGATCATCGAGCGATTCCACACCTCCGGCTCTCGCCGCCGGTTTGACCGGAACCTCAATCACCACCGGCTCCACGTCCGCCAATGCGACGGCGGATACATCGTTCTCCGTGGCGACGGGGATGGACGGTTCTCTTTCTTCGGGATTGGAGCGGTATTCCTCCGGTTCATCCGTAAGCGTGAATTCTCCCGGGTCGACCAGATACTCCGGCTCCGGAAGGAGATCATTCGATTCGGGATCCGCAATGCGGTCTCCATCCCCTCCGGGAAGGGCTTCGGGATCCAACGCCGTTTCACGATTCGCGAGGACCGTAACGGGAAGCGCTTCTTCCGGGATATTCGATTCCGGTTCCTTTCCGGAAACGAAATCATCGATGAGCGCGGTCTGCTCCTCGGTCAGATCCGGGAAGGGACTTCCCATATCGAACAGGCCCTCCATCATGGGGAGCGCGAAAGCGTCCGTTCCCTCACCGGAAACGGGAGCTTCATCTTCCCCTTTCCCCCACGGGGAATCGTCCTCATCCGGCGCGGAAAGAGAAAACGCCTGGACCTCCGGGTCACCCTGTTCCGGTGTTTCCAATTCCACGCCGCGCTCGAACAGTTTTCGAATCACCGGATTTTCCAGCTCATTTGTAGTCGGGGCGGACAAAGAGGGACTCGCATCCGGATTTCCCTCCGCCGTGGCGTCGAAGATGTCGGTCAGGGAAAACGATTCCGGCCCGATGGGCGAAAGTGGAGCGCTCTCCTCCCCGGGAAGCTTCCAGGCGGAAAGGATATCGGAATAATCCACACCGTCCCCGGTCAATTCCCCGGCCTCGATCTCCGTGACCGGCGCGGCGCTGACCGGCGTTCCGGGTGCGGAAGAACTCCCCTGACTTCCGCCCGCGGCTGACTCCACCGTCTGTTCGTCCTCATCGGATTTTTCCGGTTTTTCCAGGTCTTCCGGGGGAAGGTCCTCATTACCGGAGTCAGTCTCCTCTGCCTCCGCCGATCCCGATTCCTCATCCTGAGGAGCGGTCATCGCCAGCAGTTCGGAGCGTTCCGCCTCGCTGAGCACCGGCGCATCCTCCGGGACGGATTCGAAACCGAACCGGGAGAGATCGTACTCCTCCTCGTCGGTGATTTCAAGCACCTTTCCCGCTTCCGCTTCCTTTTCGAGATCCACGATCCCATACCCCTCGGGCAACACTTCTCCGGGCGCCTCGTCCAGACCGCCCTCGGGAAGTTCCTCGGGGCCGGGTTCCGATCCGACATCGGAATCCTTCCGCTCCGCGTCCAATCCCTCCAGTTCGCTCTCTTCCCGCTCGGGAAGGGGTACTTCCATGTTACGGTCTTTCGAAAGCGATTCGAACAGGGTGTCGAGATCATCCTCGTCTTTCTCGTCCCCATATTCGGTTATGGCATTGAAGAAATCCTTCTTCTCCTCCACTTCCTCAACCAGTTGGGTATCGTAAAATTCCTGGGGAACCGCGTCATCGCTGTTGAGATCGTCCTCGTTCAGACTTTCCAAGGGACGCTCGTTGAATGGGCGTTCATACGCGGGCGGCTCGATATCGCTTTCCTCATCAGCGTTTTCCTCCCCGGATTCCGGAACATCCGGTTTCACATCCGACTTTTTCCCCCCATCCGATGCGTCCGCGGAAACCGATACCGCACCAAACGCTGTCGCTCCGGGCGCAAATTCGCGGGGAATCGACGTCCTTTCCTCGCCCGTCTCCAGGGATTGGAACAGCGAATCGAGTTCATCCTGTATGGTTCCGCCGTCCTGCTCGCCCATGAGGGCGAGAAAGTCCCGATCTTCCCGGTCGGAAACGTCAAACGGCTTCCGCAGCATATTCCGCAGGTCATCCCCCGAAAGGGAGGCGTCCTCCAACTCATCGAATCCACCGTCCGCGGACCACTCGTCCCCATCCGGACGACCATCATCCGCGACAGGGGGTATGTCTTCGAGGCCCCCGGAGGATTCCACCATCAGGCGGGCGCTCTCGAAGGAGGACGCGACTTCGCCGGATTCCGGCGCATAGGCGTGGGCGGCCTTCAACAGGGGCAGCGCCCTGGAGGGGTCGCTATCCAGGTAATGGGTCCCGAGACGGAACAGATCCCTGGGCATTTGCGGGTCCAGTCGCAGGGCGGACATGATGTTCTCCACCGCCGCCTCTTCCGATTCCAACTGAAACAGCAGTTCCGCCAGCAGGGAATATCCCGGCGCATGGAACGGATTCGCCTGGATTCCCCGTTTCAGAACGTCCACCGCCTGCTCTACCCGCCCCTCCCGGGCCAATTGCTCGGCGTACCGTGAAAAAACCACCGACCCGGGGTCATCCGCCAATATCTTTTCCGGATCTCTCACAGAAATCGCCCCTTTCAAAATTCGTAAAATATCTTCCCAAGGAAATATAGACACACACTATCATAATAACACCGGAGAGCCGGTGAAGTCAATCATTATTGTATTTTCGGAGTTCCATCGCCCCTTGGTCCGGCTCCCGAATCCGCGCAGTTTGCGGGACGACGCCCCCTCCATACACGTGCCGGAAACACCCGGAAAGAGAAGGAGGCATGCCCAGCGCCCCACAGAGACGGTTCCGCATTCACCCGCTTGCGCGAGAACCCGTTACGAATCGCTGAAGAGTAGATGAAAAAACCGGTTTCCCCGCCGTATGATTTTCCGTACATTCATCCTGCACGGTAATTCCACACCCCTCGGGGCGCAGCTCGAACCGGGTGCGTCCAAGCTTCCACACGGAAGGGACCATCGTGACCGAAAGCGCTTCACGGAAGCCCCTGGCCTGGCCTGCGATGCGGGCCTCGGCGGTGTTCATCGCCGGAATCCTGCTCGCCGCCGCCTTTCCATGCGATCCCGCCCCCATCGCCGTTCTGCTGGGAGCCGCGGTTCTCCTCATCGTCCCGTTCCATAAACGGGAGGTCGCGGGCGATATCCTCGCGGCAGCCGTTCTCCTCCTGACGGGAATGTTCGTTCTCGACGCCCGAAACGCGGTGGAACGGCCGCTCGCGATACAGCCGGAATGGACGCGGGAGACCATCCGGGTGGAGGGCGTGGTTTCCGGGGATGTCCGGGAGCGAAAGGGAAGCGTGTATTTCACCCTGAACTGCCGTTCCCTGTCCTCGGAACGCGCGGAATACCGGGTTTCGGGCCTGCTCCCCTGTGTCCTCTACAACCGCGCCGTATTTCTCTCCGAGGGATCCCGGATCTCCCTGCGGGGACGGCTCCGTCCCATCCATCACCCGCTCGAATCACGCTCCTTCCCGAAGGCGCCGGGCGGGATACGGTTTACCGAGCGTCTGGCGGTGTATCCCGGCGCGGGAGAAATCGGAATTCTCGAACCGGGCGGAGGATTTTTCGGGAACATCCGGGAAAGAGTACGCTCGCTTGTCGCACGGTATGACTTCGGAGGGCGAAACGACCTCCTGCTCGCGCTGACCATCGGGGATATGCGCGCCATCACTCCGGAAACCCGCGATACATTCACCCGGAGCGGGATCGCCCACCTGCTGGCCGTTTCGGGCATGAACCTGGGGGTTCTCGCCGTGGTGGTGCATTTCCTGCTCGGTCTGCCCGGTCTCGGACGAAACGCCCGGTTTTACGCGACCGGGGCGATTCTCCTCATCTACGCGGGAGTATGCGGATTTCAGCCCCCCATCGCCCGGGCCTTCCTCATGGCGGTCCTCCTTTCCGCCGCGCTCATCCTGGAGCGCCGCAACAATCCCGAGAACGCCCTGTTCGCCGCGCTCATCCTCATTCTCGCCGCGGACCCCGCCGCTCTTGGGGGAGCTTCCCTTCAGCTTTCCTTCGCGGCGGTATGGATGCTGCTCACCTTCCATTCGCCGGTCATGCGCCGCATCCCAAAGAGACTAACGGGAATACCGCTGGCGCGTGAAGTCCTCGGGATCGGAGTCGCCACCCTGCTCGCCTCCCTCATCACCGCTCCCATCGCCGCCGCGCATTTCGGCCTGCTCCCGCTCGCATCCCTGCCGGTGAATCTTCCGGCGGTTCCTCTGGCCTCGCTCATCACGGTAACCGGAATGGGCGTCATCGGACTCATCGCCCTGGGGCCGTTTTTCGCAGCGCCCGCCCAGGCCGCCGCGCACCTCATCGGGTATCTTGTCCTGGGACTGGCCTGGCTGGCCGACCATGCCGCGAGGATTCCCTTCGCCTCGCTGGAAACCGGGGGAATCCCGCCGTTCGCGGTCGCGGCGTTCACCATGTGGCTGTTCATCTTCTCACGTCGGCGCGGACGGCCGGTTTTCCGGAAGTTTCTCCTGTACATTCCCCTGGTCCTGATCGCGGTATGGACCTGGAGTCCGCTGGCCCGCGCCGCGCAGAGCAAAAAGGAATGCTTGGCGACCTTTTTCGATGTCGGACAGGGGGACGCCGCCATGGTACGCTCCGGGGGCCTCGCCTTTCTCGTGGACACCGGACCGCCCTGGGGTGAATCCACCGCACTGGAAGCGGTGGTGATACCCACGCTGAAGAATCTGGGAGTGAACCGTCTCGAAGGCGTCTTTCTCAGCCATCTCGACGCAGACCATGCCGCCGGACTCGCCCCCCTGTTGGGCCGTATTCCGGTGGAACGAATCTTCTGCCGTGAATCGGCGGCGGATTCCCTCCGGTCACGATACGGCGTTCCGGTGGCCGCTCTCTCCGCCGGGGATTCGGTGGCGTTCCCGGGGGGAAGCGTTCTGGTCATGGCCCCCGGCGCGTCCGCCGCGGAAAGCCTCACCGAGAACGGACGTTCCCTCGTGTTCGCGTTCTCCGCGGGAGAAAGCCGCATCATCTTTCCCGGAGACATCGGACCCGAGGACCAAAGGGCAGCGCTTCCCTGGGCGGAAAGGCTCTCCGCGTCAGTCCTGAAAGTTCCCCATCACGGGGCCGCTGGACTGGACAGTGAATTCCTGCTGGAGACCCATCCGGGGGTCGCGATAATTTCCTGCGGACGTGACAACCGGTACGGCCATCCCGCGGCGGAGACCGTTTCGCTTCTGGAACGATGCGGATGCAGGATCCTGAGGACGGACCGCGACGGAACGGTTACCGTGGATTTGCGAACGTCCGCAATCGCCACGGAGCGTTGAGGGATGACAAACGGAGTGGAAAGTATTATATTAATTTTGAAAAAAAGTGCGGGCGACCCGGATTCCGGATATGCGTATCCGGTGGGAACCGCATTTTGACACGAAGGCGCTTTCGGTCGCCGGTACGCCGGTATCGATTTGTTTCAGTGTGTGGAAAGAACGCTCCCCCATCGCGGAGCCACGATACCAGGGACGGAAAACAATGGCAAAACAATTCCTGCTGGTCGTCTTTCTGGTGTTTCTCCCCGCTTTCGCCGCCGGGGCGGAAACATTCAGCATCACCTATGAGAACGGCCGGGTGGTGAAGAGATATCCGGAGCGGTCCCATCCGGTGATCGGACTGGCGTTGTCGGGAGGCGGGGCCAGGGGTCTGGCCCATATCGGAGTGATCGACGAGCTGGAAAAGGCGGGCATTCGTGTGGAGCGAGTCGCCGGAACGTCCATCGGAAGCGTGGTGGGCGGCCTGTATGCGGCGGGATACACCCCGAAAGCGATCGGCTCCTTCTTTCAGTACAACAACTTCTCACAGATTCTGAGCAGCGTCCCGAACCGCCGCAACGTATATATCGGACAGAAGGAAGTCACCAGTTGGCCGGTGTTCGATGTGCGTTTCCGGGGATTCAGGGCGCAGATTCTCCCTTCAAGCTGGTCCTCCGGACAGAAACTCGTAAACCTGCTTTCCTGGCTGACTCTCGGCCCGACATTCGAATGCGAATGCGATTTCGACCGTTTGCCCATCCCATTCCGCTCCGTGGCCACCAACTGCATTACCGGAAACGCCATGGTGCTCGGAAGCGGAAACCTGGCGCGGGCAATCCAGGCCTCCTGCACCATCCCCGGGCTGTTCGCCCCGGTGGAGTGGGAAGACTCCCTCCTCATCGACGGCGGATTGACCAACAATCTCCCGGTGAATGTAGCGCGGGACATGGGAAGCGACTTCGTCATCGCGGTCGCCATCGAGGAGAGCATGCACTCCCGGGGAGAGCTTGACAATCCGATCAACATGGCCGATCAGGTGACCAGCATTCCCATGCGGAGTGTCACCGCCATCTCGCGCAAGATGGCAGACTTTGTCATCACTCCGGACATGACCGGTTTTTCCTCGAAGAACTTCGGAGCCGCCACGGAGATGATCGAACGGGGACGTCAGGCGGCGCTCGATTCCATTCCCGCCCTTTTGGAGCGTCTCGCCGGACTCCCGGAATCGTACCGCAAGGCAACCGTGCGGACGATCGCGGTATCTCCCGGCGAGGAAGCGGCTTTCGCCACCGCGATTCTCTCCAGGCATGTTTCCATGGGGAAGACCATTCCCTATGACGACATCGCCGCGAGCATGGAAGAACTCTGGTTCAGCGGAAGGTATTGCGCGCTGACGGCGGATCTGGATCCCCTGTCCGGCATGCTGAGCCTTACGCTGATCCCCACTCCCCGCTGGGTCGCGCTCCGTGTTGTCGACCGTGACCGCCTTCACGACACCGAGCGCACGGAGGTCTTTTCCACCGGTGACGACGGCCAGCATTCCATGCAAAAACTGATCGAGTACACCGAGTCGCGTCTTCACCTGGTCCGAACGGCAAACTCGAAATCCACGTTCGCCACCATCACCGGTCAGAACCTTTCCGTCTCGCGGGACACGCTTCAGGTCACCGTTTCCTCGCCTGTGCTCACCGGAATCTTCATCGACCGTGGGATAAAAACGAAATACTCCCTGATCCGTCGCGAAATCGACATGGAAATCGGCGACACGTTCGATCTGAAGAAAGCGGTAAACGCCATCGAGAGCCTCTACGGGACCAATCTTTTCGAGCATGTGTACGCTGATGTCGTTCCATACAACGGAGGAGTGGGGCTTCGTATCCATCTGAAGGAAAAAGACTGGACGGTGGTGCGGCTGGGGATCAAGTACGATGATTTCAACAGCACGGAAGGAAGGTTGAATCTCTCGCGGGAAAACATTTTCGGGCTCGGGAACCAGATGAACCTGACGCTTCAGTCCGGTCTCCGCAACGAGATGTTCATCGTGGAAAACCGTAACGACCGGGTGTTTCGAAGCATGTACACTTTCAATCTGCGGGCGTATCGTCACGAGCGGTCGCGACCGGCGTACGGGGAGAGCGGGCGGTGGGATGACTACCGGGACGAACGGTACGGAGCCGTACTCTCGATCGGGCAGGTCATGGATAAACTGGGGAACATGGTAGTCCAGTTGCGGACCGAAAGCTCGCGTCTCAAGTATCCCGATTCCATGGGACTGAAGGACCTCACGCACGAGTACCGCAGCATCGTCGTGCGCTCCCTCGTGGACACCTATGACCGTTATCCTTTCCCGAACAATGGTTTGCTCAATGTCCTCTATCTGGAGAATTCCTCGAAAATTCTGGGGGGGTCGGAGCAGTTCGTGAAAATCTTCTGGGGCGCGACAGTCGTCAAGTCGCTTACCAGGCGTCATACGATGTCCGGCTCGATTTACCTGGGGAGTTCGGATCCCTCCATTCCGGAGAACGAATCTTTCAGTCTCGGAGGGTATGCAACCCGGCTCAACTGCTACAACACCGATACCGGGGGGTCCCTGTTCTATGCTGATTTCATGGGTCTCGGGAACGAGGAGAAGTTCGGAACCCGTCTCGCGGTGGGCAAAGCCGCGTACCGGGTGTTCATTCCCCGGTATTTCTACCTGGAAATGATCTACGGCGTGGGAAATGTCTGGAAGAGCACCGACACCATCACCGGCAAGTCGCTCCTCCAAAGCTACGGAGTGCGGGGGACGTTCGACACCTATATCGGGCAGTTGAGCCTCGGCTGGGGCGTCACCTCCGAGGGGAAGGACCGCTGGTACATGACAGCGGGCCGTGAATTCTAATCCCGTGCGATCATTCCCTTTTCCGGGCATGCACGATCAGATTCCCCGATTCGAGATTCTCGTGCAGATCGAGAATCTCGAATCCGTACCGATGGACAAGCGTCTCCACCTGGTCCCGTCTGAACAGGAAAAAGGACCCCAGTTCCAATTCCCCTCCGCCCTTCAGTGGATATCGCGGCGAACAGAACGATAACGAGCAGTCCTCCCGGAGACGAATGCTCTTTTTCGCGCAGTACGCCACGCCCGCTTCGGTCGAAACCGGAACAAGTTCGATTCGCAGTTCGCAGTCATCCGGCCGCAGACCGTACCGCATCAGGGGATGCAGGTGAAAACGCACGGAATGGCGGGACCGGACGGATTGTTCCAGCATTCTTTGGATCGTTTCACGTCCGGTGGCATCGGGAAAAAAGCGGCTGTCGAAGAGAATGGTGTCTCCCGGCGTTACGCCCCGGGAAAGCGTATGGAAAAACGATCCCGGCTCCATGTGTGAAAACCGGCAGCCCAGAAAGCAGCAGAGCGACGGATGCCCCCATATGCGGCTGAGCGCGGGCAGGTCCTCGAATCGGCCCACGACGCCCCGCTTGATCACCGCGGAGTCTTCGACCGCCCCAAGCGCCACCTCCACCAGACGGGCGTTGATACTCACGGCGTAAAAGGTCCGGTCGCTATCGCCCAGGCAGCCGAGAATGATGCGCTCCATTTCGCCGCTCCCCACTCCGATGCTGACCAGCGGCGTTTCCGGGGCGACGAACCTCCGCAGGGAAGGCGCGCACTTCCTCAGGAGGACGGTGAGATTCCCCATCGACCAATACTCTCCCGAACGTTCGAGCAGCAGCCAGTTCTTCGCCCCCTCATCCCCCATATACAGAAAACGATCCGGTATTCTGCCGGCCCGGAGATCGTCCCGAAGCTGATTTCCCCATTCCTCCCCAGCGATCGATTCATACTGTTTCATACTCGTTCCTGTATGGATGAATTGCGGTTCGGGCGGCTCTTTCCCCTGCTCCGACCATTCCGGAGGGATTCGGGTATATTTCGGGATTCGGTGCGGAGAGTATGGATTCAGGAGACTTCCACCGGACGGGCCGGTTCGGAAACCGTTCGAAGCACCTCGCCCGCGGACTCGTTTCCGGCATTCAGGGCCAAATCGCCGAGCGAAACGATCCCGGTCACCTTTCCCGCGTCATCCTGCACGAGAAGGCGGCGAACTTTGCGGTTTTCCATGATACGCATGGCATCCTCGACATCCTGGTCCTCACGGCAGGTGTACACATCCCGGCTCATCACCCCCACATTGATGATCACGTCATTGGCCGAAAAAATCCAGCTGGCTTTCA
>CAYRTQ010000155.1:5026-10659 GCA_964426865.1 uncultured bacterium | reverse complement strand
CTCGAATTTCGCCCGCTCCTTGAACCACTCGTCCTTGGCATCGAGAACGGCCGCCTTCTTTATGTTCTCCGCCTCCCGCTCCGCCTCCTCGGTGATCTTTTTCGCATAGGACTCGACATTGCTCATCTTGGCATGATTCACCTTGTTGGCGGATACCCAGCCCAAGATGAACACCCCCAAACCCACCACCAGCGACACAAAAATAATAATGACCGTTGAGATCATATACTCCCCCTCATACGCGTGCTCGTATCGTCTTTAAACCAAAAAAAAACCGTCGCTCTGCTCCACAGAAAGTTCTGAGATGAACTTCAGTGCATCACGAACGGCTGTATGAATCGTGTCCAAGAGCGGCAGACCGCTGCTCAATCCATCACATCTCTATCGAAACCTTCCTCAAGGACCGAAACCAGGTGACTCATTCTGCGTTCAATTTCCGCGTTTTTCTCTTTCTCGCTGAAATATGCATCCGCAATTACCAATGCTGCCAGCACTTCCGGTTTCAGATGCGGAGGAAGCTTCATGCGCGACGATACGCCCTGAATGGCATCCTCTACATGCTTGGCGAGCTTCCGCATGTACTCTGAATCGGCATCGCTCTTTATGGGGTAGTCTTCCCCCATAATGCGCACCAGCGTGGTTTTATATGTATCGGTCATAGAAGGTACTGGGATGGTGAGCCGCTGCCTTTCGCTATCCGTTTGTGATGGAATCTATATTATCTGAATCGTTATATTTTTCAATCCGTTCGATGATCGACAGCACATGCTCCCGAAGTTCATTCTTCTTTGTATCGAAATCACGATACCGGTCGTCCGATTCCATATACCGGGCCAGATCCGCCTGGAGCGCCCGTATGGTTTCGCGGGCTGTATCAAGTTCACTCCCAACCGTCTGGATATGCCGGGAAAGTTCATCCCTTTCCTTGCGGAGCTCCCGGTTAACCTCGGAGAGCCTGAGGATTGAACTCTCCAGCCTGTCAATGGTTTCCATTCTTCTCCACCCCATTCCCCTTCTGTTCCGGAGAACGGACAATGGGTTCTATAAATCGCAACGACCTGAAAACATCTTTTCACGCAGTACATTTTAAGACATTACATGAGACTTGTCAAGAAAAACATTACGCCCCAAACCATCAAGGCCCTCCAGCGGGGATACTTCTATCCAAACGCCGTGAGGGCCTTGATTTGCATACCTGCCATGCCGGAGAAAAAGCCGGGTTTTCAGGCTCAACTCACCGCCATCGCCTTGTCCATGATCGCCTTGAACGCGGCGCCGTCCCGAACCGCCAGGTCGGCGAGAATCTTGCGATTCAACTTGATGCCGCTCTTGTTCAACGCATGGATGAGCACGGAATAGGTCACTCCGTTCATCTTGGCGGCGGCGTTGATGCGCGCGATCCAGAGACTGCGGAAATCCCGCTTGCGCTCCTTGCGTCCGCGATAGGCGTATACCAGGGCATGATCCACAGCTTCCTGGGCGGCGCGGAACAGTTTGGACCGCCCTCCCCGAAAACCTTTCGCCAGTTTGAAAACCTTGTTTTTCCGCTTTCTGGAAGCGACACTGGTTGATACTCTCGCCATCTATCGTTCCTCCCTTACAGGATCATATCCTTGATTCGTCTCTCATCCGCCGAGGTCAGAATTCCGGGGCGACGGTAATTGCGCTTCCTTTTCGTGGACTTGTGCGCGAGAATATGGCTCGCGAACGCCTTGCCACATTTCACCTTTCCGGAGGCGGTCAACTTGAAGCGCTTCACCGCCGCCCTGTTCGATTTCATCTTGGGCATGGGACAATCCTTTCTTCCCAGAATATACGACTCTATGAACCAATACCTCTCAATACGCATCAGGAATTCCCGACGAAGTCCCGGGAACCGCCCGTTTGTCCCGCCGGGCCGCGATATCACAACCAGCCGCCGGAACTTCGCGCCGCAGTATAAAAACGGTCTCCACAAGCTTATTAAGATAATACAAAAAGGCCCGGGAATCAATCCCAAAAGGCCTTTTTGTACAAAAAACCTTTTAAAAAACTTATCTGGGCGCCATGATCATGATGAGATTACGCCCTTCCGAGCGCACATCCGACTCGACCACCGCCCGTTCATCGAGGGTCTGGGCAACCCGTTTCAGGACCGCCTCGCCGATGTCCCGATGGAGAATCTCCCGGCCTCTGAAAACAAGAGTGAATTTCACCTTGTCGCCCCGGTCCAGGAACTCGTTCGCATGCCGTATCTTGAAATCGAAATCATGTTCGGAAATCTCGGATCGCATCTTGATTTCCTTCACATGAATGACATGACGGTTTTTCTTGGCGGTCCGCTCTTTCTTGGCGAGTTCATATTTGAACTTGCCGTAATCCATGATACGGCATACCGGCGGCTTGGCGGTCGGAGATACCTCGACCAAATCCAAATGCGCCGCTTCGGCGGCCCGGAGCGCATCCTCGATGGGAACGACGCCTACCTGTTTTCCCTCGGCGTCGATGAGACGCACCGGTGAAATCTGAATCTGCTCATTTACTCTTACTTTTCGCTCGCTGATGGGAAACCCCTCCTCTACAACTGTTTTTCAGTCCCGCGTCTTTTCGTCGTTTTCTTTCATGATACGGGAAATAACCTCGTCCGTCTGAAATACTCCGATGTCCCCTTTGCCGCGTTTCCGGAGGGAAACGGTTCCGGCATCCACTTCCTTCTGGCCGATGACCAGCATGTAGGGCGTCTTCATCTCCTCCGCATCGCGGATCTTGCGGTTCACCTTCTCATTCCGCGAATCGAGATCGACTCTCAACCCCTGCTCACGCATCCGCGCAACGAGACTCTCGGCGTAATCGTACTGCGCGTCGGTGATGGGCATCACCACCGCCTGGACGGGGGACAGCCACACCGGGAACGCTCCGCCGTAATGCTCGATGAGCCCTCCGATGAACCGCTCCATGGACCCCAGCACCACCCGGTGAATCATCACCACCCGGTGCTCCTGGCCATCGCTTCCGGTATAGTTCACATCGAACCGGTTGGCCAGGTTGAAATCCACCTGGATGGTCGGCCCCTGCCACATCCGTCCGAGCGCATCCTTGAGCTTGATATCGATCTTGGGTCCATAGAACGCGCCGCCGCCGGGATCCACCGTGTAGGGCGTCCCGCTCTCCACCAGCGCCTGTTTCAGCGCCTCGACCGCGGGGTTCCACTGCGCGTCATCGCCGATGGCCTTTTCCGGCCGGGTTGCAAGATATGCACTATAATCATAACCAAAAATTCGCATTAATTCAACAATAAAATATAATACTTTTTTAACTTCCTCCACCACCTGTTCCGGGGTGCAGAAAATATGGGAGTCATCCTGGGTAAACCCGCGCACCCGCAACATGCCGTGGAGCACCCCGGAACGCTCGTACCGGTACACCGTGCCCAGCTCGCAGAGACGCAGGGGCAGGTCACGGTAGGAACGGGTCCGGGACTGATAAATCTTGATATGTCCGGGGCAGTTCATGGGTTTCACGTAGTAGGGAGTCCCGTCGATGTCCATCGGAGAATACATATTCTCCGAGTAGGTCTCCAGATGCCCCGAGCGCTGGTAGATCCGCTCCGACCCGATGTGCGGGGTGAATACCAACTGGTATCCCCGTTTCCGGTGTTCCTGACGCCAGAAGTTCTCGACGATTTCGCGCAGGAGCGCCCCATTGGGATGCCAGAGAACGAGACCCGCGCCGATCTCCTCGTCCACGCTGAAGAGGTCCAGTTTCGCCCCCAGCGTACGGTGATCGCGCCGTTTCACCTCTTCCAGCCAATCCAGGTGCGCCTGCAGGAGCTTGCGGTCCGGGAAGGAAACGCCATAGATGCGCTGGAGCATGGGATTCCGCTCGTTGCCGCGCCAGTACGCCCCCGCGGTGCTGAGAAGCTTGAACGCCTTGATCGCTCCGGCGGAGGGAACGTGCGGCCCCCGGCAGAGATCGGTGAATCCACCGAGCTGGTACAGGCTCACCGGTCCCTCGATGAGATCATCGGCGATTTCGGTCTTGTAGGGTTCCTTTTCCGCCCGGAACAGGGCCGCCGCTTCTTCGCGAGTGGTGTCGACACGTACAAACGGGGGATTCTCGTCCACAACCGCTTTCATCTCGGCCTCGATACGGCGAAGATCGTCCTCGGAGAAGGGTTTCTCCACATCGAAGTCATAGTAGAACCCGTCATCGATGGCGGGACCGATCGCCACCCGGGCGTTGGGAAACAGCCTTTTCACCGCGGCAGCCAGAACGTGGGCCGTGGAGTGCCAGTATACGGTGCGGCCCGCCGGATCGTCGAAGGTCAGGAAACGCACCGCCACATCGCCCGGAATCGTGCGGGACAGGTCGTACAGGACGCCGTCCGCCTCGGCGGCGAGCGCCTTTCGGGCGAACCCTTCGCTGATGGATTTGGCCACATCCATGAACGTGGAATTCTCGGAGAATTCCTTCGTATTGCCATCTGGAAACGTTACGATCATCTATGTGCCTTTCGCGCGAAATAAGGGAAAGAAAAACGATCCGGAATCCGGAATCGGTGTAAAACAATCTCCCCCGCGAAGCGCGCTACGTTCGCGGAGGAGCGCTGCAAAAAAGAATCGCTTTCCGAACAATTCATGAATTTACAAAATGATCCGGGTTTCATCGTAAGGTCGGACGGACCGGAGAGCCAAACAACCCAGGCCTGAAAACACAAATAGCGCACCCCCGTTCAAAAGGTACGCCATATAGAGAGCAAGAGTTGTCATCTAGAATGTACACACCCCGGGTTCGCGTGCATACCGATACCGCACCGGCATGATGAATTAAAAAGCAAGTTATCGAATACACATGCGGATGTCAAGGAAATTCTGACCAGCGCCGCAGATTCTCCGCCCACGGAACGCGGTGGATTTCATCGGGGGGAAGATCCCCTGCCGGGAAAAAGGCTGTAATTGCGGCGCACATCGCACGGCCAGACCATTCAACCCCTTACCTGCCATCCGGTTCCATAATAAAGACGCCTCACATCACCGGGTGTTCGCAGACGAAATCGTCCGGTTCGAACTGGAGCGTGGTGTGCGTGACCCCGAATCGCACCCGGAGCATGTCCTGGGCTTCCTTGAGACAGAACTGCCAGTGATTGGTGGAATAGCAGGCGGGATAGAGACGGATATGGGCGCTGAGCGACGGGATGCCCGAGGCGATGGTCCATATATGGAGATCGGTGACCTCCTTGATGTGCTCGATGTTCTCCAGCGCGGCCTTGACCTCGTTGTAATCGATGGATTCCGGAGTAGCCTCCAGGAGGATATTGACCGTCTGCGCGAGAAGTCCCCAGGAACTCCACAGGATGAGCGCGCCGATCACCACGCTCGCGATGGGGTCGATGGGCATCCACCCGGTGGTGATGATCACCACGCCCGCCACGATGGCGCCCACCGAACCGAGGGCGTCGGCCACCATGTGCAGGAACGCGCCCCGGATATTGACCGTCTCGTGACGGCTGCTATAGAGCACCGCGGCGCTCCCCAGATTGGCCATCAGTCCCAGAAAGGCCACCACCAGCATCAGGGGGCCGTCGACTTCGGGCGCCCGTCCCAGACGATGCCAGGATTGCCAGAAGATCATTCCAACGATGACCACCAGGGAGG
>CAYRTQ010000155.1:0-5016 GCA_964426865.1 uncultured bacterium | reverse complement strand
TTGTCCGTCACGCTCAGGCGAACCGACGCGCCGAGAACTTCCGCGCGTAGCAGTCCGTAAGTTCGCTTCGGCGTCGGCAGGGTTCGGGCGAGACGGGCGACAAAGATGGCGAGTGCGAGCGCCGCCACATCGGTGAGCATATGCCCGGCGTCGGCGAGCAGCGCTAGGCTGTTGGCGATGATTCCCCCGATGGCCTCGACGACAAGGAACGCGGCGTTGATGATAAACGCCGTCCAGAGCCGTTTCCGGGAAAGCGCCCGCAGATCATGGGAATGATCGTGACCGCGCCCGGCATGCCCGTGATCGTGTTCATGATCGTCAGCGTGGTCGTGATCCGCGTCAGAGTTGTGCGGGGTATGTGGAGAATGGCTCGCCATGACCGGTCCGCTCCGTTTTTCGTCCGTTTCCGAATCTCCGTCCCGTCTCATTCTATACTATACATCCCTCATCGGGCGCGCCGCAAATGATTTCCGGAAATGGAGGCCGCATTTCCGGAAATCATTCCTCTTCTTCCCCGCCGCCCAAGCGGAGCCGAAGGCGGGCGGCTCGGGCACAGAGGGGTCAAGGCAGGCGCGGGAGCCCCGCCACTACGGCATGGAACCCCGCGAATCCCGGTTCCATCTTTCCCCTTTGCGCCTCCGCCCCATTCTTCGCGCCTCTGCGAAAAACCGGCCTTTGGACGGGTCCTCCAATCAGGGCCGGATCGTGGAAATCTCGGACCAGCCGCCGATGTTCGAGCCGCCTTCCAGTTCGGTGTCGTTCACGTTCACCCGACGGAAATGGTAGGTCACGCCGTCGTCGCCCTTGTACGAGTATCCGCCCTGGTGAATGACATAGTGCCGTCCATCGACCTCGCCCAGGTACATGCAGATGTGACCGCTGTTGCCGACCAGGGTGATTCCGGGATCACTGCCTTTCAGCAACTCGTATTTCTTCGCCTTGTCGGTTTTACGGTCGAAGGCGATGACATGCGGAGTGGCGTGCAGTTCGAAAGAGGTCCACCTTCCGGTTTTGATCCCGAATGTCCGGAGCACGACGCGGAGCGACCCGCAGCAATCGTACTCGTGATTGGAATCCGCCCAGCCATAGGGGCGATACAGGAGGGTGAACATGGTGGAAATCATGTTGCGCCGGGTAAAGGGCTGGTATCCGACGCTGACCCTGGCGTCTTTCTTCACCCACCCCTCGGCGGCGGCGAACGAACCATCGGGCTTCCGCACCGGAACGAGAACATTGTATCCGGCGGCGGTATTCCCCACCAACTTCACTTTCGACCCGATGTAGAGATCGACCTGGAAGCGTTGGAACCCCGGATCGCCATACACGGGAACGGTGTAATCGAGACCGACCAGAATGTCCTTTGCGGCGTCATACCGCTGCAATTCCACCGCGGAGCCGATCGCCACATTTTCCGCGGGAACCCAGCCGAACGCGATTTCGCTCCGTACATAGAGCCACCGCCCGTCTTTCGAGGCGTGGAGGATCGCCACGGGCATCGCCAGGTCGAGAGAGGTGGACTGGAATTCATCCAGCCAGGACCGCGGACTCCCGTATCCCGCCTGATTGGTGGGAACGGCCCGGTTGAGCGTCTGCTGGACAAGAATTCCATATTTGGGGGTAACCACCCCGGGAGCCGAGGGGATATTCATGTTTTCGATCAGGGCGTCGAGCACATCCTGATCATATTTCATCTGCCGCCGTTCGAACCAGTTCCTCCGGGTCAGCAGGTCCTTGTGACGCTGGAGCATGGCGCGCAGGCTGTCCCCGGGGAAGGATTTCATTTTCAGGGGTTCTTCGACATTGAACTGGAGCCCGATGGAGAGTTTCATCCCGATGACATCGAGGATGGAATAATCCTGGCCGTTGATATCCTTTACGGTGACCGGGAGCTTCCGGTTACGCGCATTCATCTGGTCGATCTGGCGCGGAGTCATGACAACCTGATCGGGATTCTTGATACGATTCACCCAGAACTCGGGGGTCTGCATTTCCGCGGTGGTGCGGGGGACGATTTTCGGGGCGTTGTCCCACTTTTCCTCCTGGGCGCCGGACAACGGAGCATACAGCGACGCAAAAAAAGCACACACAAGCAGATGCCGTACACCAATCCTCATGATATACTTTCCTTGAAAGTGATGATGGTTCACCTACCGCTGCGAGAAAACGTACTCGTACCGGGTTTCAACGTATGGCGCGGGAAAGCGCGACAGCTTTCATGCATTCGCCGCGCCGTTCATGCGCCGGTTATACCAGAAACGCGAGCGATTGCAGACATTGCACACCGAGAGCATCACCGGAACCTCCACCAGCACGCCGACCACGCACGCCAGCGCCGCTCCCGAACCGGGGCCGAACAGGGTGATGGCCACCGCCACCGCCAGTTCGAAGAAATTGCTTGCGCCGATCAACGCTCCCGGGGAAGCCACGTTATGGGGAACCCGGAACCATCGCATCAGGAGGTAGGTAAGCGAAGCGTTGAAATATACCTGAATGACGATGGGTACGGCAATCAATATTACCGCGAACCATTTACCGGTCAGATTCTGGGCCTGGAAAGCGAAGATCAGCACCAGGGTCAAAAGCAGCGCAACCACGGTAATCGGCTGGAACAGGGGCAGAAATCGTTGAGCGAACCATGCTTCGCCGTATGCGTTCAGGAAAGCGGCGCGTGTGAAATACCCGGCGGCGAGGGGAATCACGATGAATACCACCACCGAGGTGACCAGCACTTTGGCGGGCACGATCACGTCCGCCACGCCGAGGAGAACCATGACGATCGGCGCGAACGCCATCAGCATGATCAGATCGTTCACCGCCACCTGTACCAGCGTGTACACCGGGTCGCCGTCGGTCAGGTACGACCAGACAAACACCATGGCCGTGCAGGGGGCCGCCGCCAGAACAATCAGCCCGGCGATGTACTCTTTCGCCATCCCGGGTTCGATCAGCGGGGAGAAGACATGCTGGAGGAAAAACCAGGCGAGCAGAGCCATGCTGAACGGTTTCACCATCCAGTTGACGAAGAGGGTGATGAACAGCCCCTTCGGTTTCCGCGCGATCCCGCCCAATGCGCCGAAATCGATCTTCAGCATCATGGGGAAAATCATGAACCAGATGAGCACGGCGATGGGAACGTTGACCTGCGATCTCTCACCGAACTCCATGCGGCTCATGGCATCGGTCAGACCGGGCAGCAGCTTGCCCAGCGCCACTCCCGCCACCATGCAGACCAGCACCCAGAGCGACAGCCAGCGTTCGAAAATACTCGTCATTTTACGGTCATTATGTGAACAACTCACCGAATCCATGCAAAAACCTTCCTTCCCAACCGTTTCCCGCCAGGTCCGCGCGCCCGCAAAGGAGAAACAGCGGTGGAGACATTCTGTTCAATCCGTGGATCCTTGACGCCCTGTCACTGTGTTTCGCCGCTCAGGTCCCGGAGGTTTTCCGGCATCCCCTCCACGAACGCCCGTATTTCGTCGCGCACCCGTCGGTAATGGGCGAGCGCCTCTTCCTCGGATTTCGCGTTCGCGGCAAGCCGCGGCGGATCATCGAATCCGGCGTGTATCCGTTTCACCTTTCCGGGGAAAAACGGACAATTCTCGTTCGCACTGTCGCACACGGTGATGACATAGTCGAAGGGTATATCCATGGCCTCATATGAGATGACGGGGCCAGCCTTCCGCCATCCGGCTGCGGCAGGAGTTCCCGGTGCAGAGGAAAAGGATTTTCAGTTTTTTTCCAGCTTCCATGATCTGATCTCCGTATGCCGTACGATTTCCCCATATCCGTTTCGGTGGAATCACGTCAATTCAATCGGAGGGGCGGAATTCATCCCAGGAATTTTCTGATTCCCTCACGCATATTCTTTTCCTTCACGGCGGTCCGGCCATCGAGGATTTCCGGAAAGACGCTCCTGATATCCCCCGCGCGATCGCGAAGCAGCGCACACAGTTCGCGCGCGGTATACCGTTCGCCCTCCCGAATACCCAGACGTTCGCACCAGCGACGGTTGATCAGCAGGTCCCAGTCCCGCATCAGAGGGGGCGCGTCCGGCCTGTAGGACCGGTCGATCGTATTGTCGCAGACGCCATCCACGTTGTGGGAACAGGGTTTGCAGACATCGTCCGGCTCAAGGGTAATCTCCAGAAGTGTATCCCTGTCACGGAGCATCCGGTTGGCGACCAGATGTATGGCGTGCCCGTAGGGATGCGGGGTGAATTCATCCACTCCGGCGCCGTAATCGCAGATAATATCGACAAAATGAAGCGGCCTGATGAAAATGACATCGTCCATGAGCATATCTCCTGATTATTGTAGTGGGGAATCACTCCGATAAATCGCGCCCAAACGCTGGAGAGTCAAAGTAAAAGAAACAAGCGACTCCGTCAAGGATGAAAACCGGGCAGGAGACATGCCCTGAGTCCGCGCTTTCGAAGAATCCGCCCGTGGGGGAAACGGTTTTCCCTCCACGGGCGATCATCCGGATTCATTTCAGTCACGCGCTGGAAAGAAACGGCGATGACATCTTTACGATATTGAGCCGATACCCGACGCATACGCCGATACGCATCCGCTGTTCTTCCTTCCGCGGCCATGCCTTCTTGACACCGAGCTGATTTTGTACATTCCTCCATACGCTCTGTGGCGAAACGCTTCTCACGCGGGCTTTCGGGCGAAAACCGAGACGCTCCGAACCGTCCCGGCCAGATCGCCGAGTGACGGACGGGACGATCCGCAGCCGCAGCCGCACCCCGGCTCATCCCGGTCTGCGATAATATCCGCGCTGAACGCGGTCTCCCGGACAATCTCGATATCCGTGAAACCGGCCCCTTCCATCTTCCCGAGATAGCTGTCCCTGAGTTCGGCCCCGGATACGCAGGCGGAATAGGCGTCTTTCATCATCAACACCCACTCCGGCAACGGACGGGCCAGCACGATATCCGACACCATGAGCCGCCCGCCCGGTTTCAGAACCCGGAATGCCTCCTGGAACGCCCGCGCCTTGTCCGGAAC
>CAYRTQ010000154.1:0-10698 GCA_964426865.1 uncultured bacterium | reverse complement strand
GAGGGGAGAAATATTTCACTGATGAGATACAGCTTGGTTATCAGGGCCAAAACGATAAGAACAAGAACGTAGAAACTGAATTGCTTGATTCTCATGAGCCGACCGCTTTATCTTTATACAGGGAGTTGTTTTTACGGTATACTATATGTATAATCAGATATGAAATGAGAGTCAAGATTTTTGTGACGGGCGGACCGGCGTTTCCATCTTCCGGAACCTTTTTCCCGTGCTCCGCGAAGACTCCATATTCGCCGTTTCACCCGTCCACCGAAGGATGATCACGGTATGGCGACCTTATTTCTTTTCGTGACAATCCCGGCATTTATCTACTTCTTCTGCTCACTTCTCGAATCGGTGATGCTTTCTGTTTCCCATGCCTATATCGCGCTCCTGGTGAAAAAAGGCAACCGGGGCGGAGTCATGCTCCGCACCCTCAAGATGAACATCAACCGTCCCATCGCCGCCATCCTCATCTTCAACACCATCTCCAGCACCGTGGGAGCGATGGGTGTCGGCGCGGAAACCTACAAATTGTTCGGGAGCAAGTGGATCGCCCTTTCCTCCGCGCTCCTGACCATTCTCACCCTGATCTTTTCCGAGATGCTCCCCAAAACGCTGGGGGCGACCCACTGGAAGCAGCTCGCTCCCGTCGCGGCGTATTTCATCAGCGGAATGATACTGGTCACCTATCCGCTCGTGATCCTGCTGGAAAAGATTTCCCGTGTCCTTTCACGGGAAACCCCGCAAGTCAGTTTTTCCCGCGAGGAAATCATCGTCCTCTCGGAAATGGCGGCGAGCGAAGGGGTAATCCTGAAAAAGGAGGCCCAGATCATCGAAAACCTCCTCCTGCTGAACGAAATCCAGACCGCGGATATTCTCACCCCGCGCTCGGTCATCACCGCGCTCCAGAAAGACCGGACCGTGGCGGAAGCCATGCAGGCGATCCCTCCGCTCCGCTTCACCCGCATCCCCGTATACAACAAGGGACTGGACGATGTCATCGGCCTGGTGCTCCACGACCGCATCCTGAAAGCCTTCTTTACCGGAGAGGCCGACGCCAAAATCGAGACCCTCATGGGCCCCATTCACGCCGTGCCCGAATCCAAGCCCATCGCCGCTCTTCTCGAAGAGTTCATCAGCCGACGCGAACACCTGTTCGAGGTGGTTGACGAGTATGGCGGCACCGCGGGAATCGTCACCCTCGAGGATGTGCTGGAAACCCTGCTCGGAGTGGAGATCGTGGACGAGTTCGACTCGGTGGAGGACATGCGGGCCTATGCGGTGGAAAAATGGCGTCAGCGAAGACAGGAGAGGAATATATAATCCCGATGCTTCGCGGTTTTATACGAATTACCGGTCATATCGGCAAGAAAGTGTTTGAAGCTTGTCCGAACGGTTACCCTTCCTTTCTTGAATAAAACCCGATTCAGTGAAAACCGCGAAGGACAAAAAATCCCCCTCTTTACGACAAGAGGGGGATATATCCGGAAACGCAGCCGGCGGGGGGTTTTTACTTCTCCCCTCTCATGCTTCTTCTTTCTCTTCCCGTTCCATCTCTCCGTGGCCGATGCCGAAATACCGGAAGCCGCGGTCCCGCATCTCTTCCGGATCGAAAAGATTGCGCCCGTCGAAGACCACGGGGACGGTCAGGCTGCCGCGTATCTTCTCCCAGTCCGGACTGCGGTACTCTTTCCATTCGGTCATGATGACCAGGGCGGAAGCGCCCTCCAGCGCGGCATAGGAATCGGCGTGCCAGGTGATGGCGGTCGAGCCGAGCGCCCGTTCCGCGGTTTCCATCGCCGCGGGATCGTGGAGCGCGAGCGTGGCCCCCTCGCCCCGGAGGATGCGCGCCACTTCCAGTGCGGGAGCCTCACGCACATCGTCGGTTTCCGGTTTGAACGCCAGCCCCCATATCGCAATTTTCTTTCCGCGCACATCGCCTCCGAAGAACCGCAGCACCTTGTCCGCGATCACCCGTTTCTGATGCAGGTTGACCTCGTTGACCGCGTGGGCGATCCGCATGTCCAGCCCCGCCTCGGCCCCGGTCCGGATGAGCGCGGCGATGTCCTTGGGGAAACAGGAGCCGCCATAGCCCGCCCCGGCATAGAGGAAGTATTTCCCGATACGGCGGTCGCGGGCGATACCCTGACGCACCAGTTCGATATCCGCGCCCACCTTTTCCGCCAGGAGCGCGATCTCGTTCATGAGCGAGATACGCGCGGCGAGCATGGTGTTGGAGGCGTACTTGGTCAGCTCCGAGGAGGGAACGGACATGAAAATCACCCGGTCCTCGTTGCGCAGGAAGGGAGAATAGAGACGGTGCATGACCTCGCGGGCGCGTTCGTCGTCCGCGCCGACCACCACGCGGTCCGGTCCCATGAAATCTGCCACCGCGCTTCCTTCCTTGAGAAACTCCGGGTTGTTCACCATATCCACGTGGGCGGAGGAGCCGCGACGGGCGATCTCCCCCCGGACGATCTCTCCCACCCGGGCGGTGGTTCCCACCGGGACAGTGGACTTGGTGACCACCACCGTGTATCCTTCCACATGACGGCCGATTTCCTCCGCCACCCGGAACACCTGCCCCAGATCAGCGGCGCCGTCCTCGCCCTGCGGCGTTCCCACGCAAATGAATACCGCATCGGCGGATCGGACCGCATCCCCGAGATTTTCGGTGAACAGGAGCCGCTTCGCCTCGCTGTTGTGTTCCACCAGACGGCAGAGTCCCGGTTCGTAAAGGGGGATGACACACCGTCCCAGTTTTTCCACTTTCGCGCTGTCGCTGTCCACACAGGTGACCGTATTGCCCATTTCCGCGAAACACGCACCGGTGACCAGCCCGACATATCCGGCGCCGATAATGGTTATTTTCATGGAGGACCTTTCTGAACGGAGTTAATGATTCATATCGGATTTCAATCAAGTCCGACCCGCGCATGAAATATATACGCACAGGTGTATCAGAGAAAAGGATGAACCTTCAGCGCGGATCGCTGCGCCCTCACTCGCCCGCGGCGAACATGCCGGTCAGACATCCCAAATGCCGAAATGCGAAAATCACTGTCCATCTGTCAATACGCGGGAAAGGGGCGGGAGTTCCCGGGAATGCCGCTCCGGAGGCTCATTTCACCAGCAGCATGCGGTGCGAAACGGACCGTCCGCCGGAGTCGAGCCGGACAATATAGGCCCCGGAGGAAACCGGGATCCCGCGATCATCACGGCCATCCCACCGCACCGTGTGCGCTCCCGGAGACAGAGCGCCGGAATGGAGCGTGCGAACCTTCCTTCCGGTGCTGTCGAACAGGGTGAGCGCCGCCTCTCCCCGTTCCGGGAGGATGAACTCAATTGAGGTGGAGGGGTTGAACGGGTTGGGATAGTTGCCGGTGATGGCGAATACGGACGGGACACGCGTTTCGACTCCGTCCTGCATGTCGCCAATCACCGTCCATGATTTGCCCGAAGCCTGCGGCGGACGTATCGGCCCGGCGCCGTCATTCAACGAGGAATTGAACACGCCGCATTCGAACTCATGTAAATGCGCAAGAAGACGGGTCCGGAAGAAAATCCTGATACGGTCCTCTTTGTTGACGGATGCGTTTACGATCGGGCTGGAAAACTGAATGTACAGGCTGTCCGGTGTCGAAGTGAAAGCAAACCCCGATCCCGGGCTCATGGATGTGACAACCGGGCCGTCGGTCACCATCACCGAATCGACAGTGGCGGAGGAGGGGACCGCGATCACAACCGTTTCGATGTTCTGTCCCGACGCCAGGGTATAGTTCAGATCGTACACGAACGAGGTGTCGGCATTCATGGCAACCCGTCCGGGAGTCACGGATGCGCTTCCCGAAATCATTGGCTGGCCGGTATCCGAAAAGAGTACCGTGAGTTTTTTAAAAACGGGAGTGACATCCGGGTTCGCTGTTTGGAGCAGCACTCTGTAGCGGAACTTTGCCGCCGGTTCCTGGGGATCGAATTCGAAGGAGCTTTCCCGGTGTTGTTCACTCCATGCGCCTTCCACTCCGGCAGCAGTCATGGTCCGGGTCTGCACGGAAATCACGGTCCCGGAAGGTACTGTTCCCTCCCATGTCACCATCCCGAAATTCTTGGGTAAATCGGGCGTTCCAAAATCAATCCAGGGTGAGGTATACTCGCCCGAATAGGCATATCCCGTCCCGTACGCCATTATCTCGCCCACATTGGGGAGTGAGTCCCGTTCGGAAATGACATGGCAACGGATATACCGGGCGGTTTGGGGCGGGAAAGGCACCTCGGCGTACCCGTAGCTCCCCCGGTCGGCGTTGGTCATTCCGATCTCCTGGATGATTCCCACCTCTTCCCAGCGGAAGTCATCCTGCGAAATTTCGGCGGCGAAACCCCGGAGGGACCGGTATGGCCACTCTTCCGGGACTCCCCCGGTGTAGGTGGCCAAACGGGTCAACACATACGTATTTTCCAAATCCACGGTTATAAATGTATTGTACGGGTTTGATACATACCGGTAACCCGCATTCAGGTCGCCGTCGGTAACCTGATTCCGGTCGGCGGCTTTTTTTTCGGCAAGATTTTCCCCATCGATCTTCCGCAGCGCGATGCCCCCGCCCGAAGTGGAAGCGGTATCCACATTGCCGTTGAACCCGGCGACCACCTGGAGTCGTTCGGCGGGGGTGAAATTCAGCGTGGCGCCAATTTTTCCGAGCTGCACCGGTTTAAACCCGCGTTGGCGGATATTCGTAAACAGGGAGGAATCGAACCGGTACCAGTCCGCTTTGCCCGTCGCTTTCGTGATATCCCCCGAGAACGAGTACCACGTGGTGGGGAAAGACCGCATCACCCCGTTCTCGAACCGGCAGAAGCGTTGGTCGATGGTGGTCCCGAGACGATCCGGCCCGGCCTCGATATCCACCAGAAGGCCGTTCCCGCTCCCGAGACCGTAATTCACCACCTCGACCGCGACAAAGATGTCGGTGAAAGCTCCCGCCAGATGATACGTGTCCACCGTGTTGAGCCGGTTGTCGTCGAGCGCGGGGGTGTCCACCCGTTCGCCGTTGATCCACAGGGAATACTCGTTCACCGCGGTGATGTGGACGGTAAGCCCGTCATAGGGAGCGTGCGGGCCGCTCAACTGGGCGGCATAATAAACCGTACCCGGCCACGTTGCCCAGGTGGAATCCCGCACCGCGGCGGTTTCCGCCTGTGCGGCGGCGGTGAGGAGGAAAAGGAAGATGAGCGCGGAATCCAGGATTTTCCGTATTGCGTTCACGTACGGCATGGTGAGGCTCCTTGCGGAAAGAGAACTACGCGGATTTTTGACGCTCCCCGTTCCGGAATGGCGGTCCCGGAACCCCCGCTGATAATGCTGGAATTGTGTTGTCAGATTTTGACTGCATTCACTCCCGGAGCAAGCCCGGGATCCTCCCCGAACAGGTCCGAACTTTTCGCCTCTCGGGCCTTTTCCACATCGACCAGGCTCAAGAGGATCATGCCGAGAACGAAGAACACGATGAGCGCGAGAATGGCGGCGCGGGCGGACCCGGTGGCCTGACGGATGATGCCGAAGGCAAGGGGGCCCCATATGGCGGAAAATTTGCTGAATACCGAATAGAAGCCATAGAATTCCGCAGAGGCTTTCGCCGGGATCATGGAGCCGTAGAGAGAGCGGCTGAGCGCCTGGGAGCCGCCCATGGCTATTCCCACGATTCCGCCGAGCATGAAATATTCCCGGGGTCCGGTCATGAAATACGCATAGATCACCACTCCGGACCAGAGGAGGAGGGTGAGCATGAGCGCCCGTCGGGTGGAGAACCGCTCTCCGAGCCATCCGAAGAGGGAGGCCCCGAAAGCGGCGACTATCTGGATGAGAAGGAGCGTGAGCATGAGCACCGAGGCGTCCAGTTTCAATTCCGTGGCCCCATAGATGGTGGCCATGGTGATGACCGTCTGGATGCCGTCGTCGTAGACCATGTACGCCACGAGGAAAAGGAGGAGGTGCTTGAAGCGCCCCACCTTGCGCGCGGCGCCCACCGTACGCCCCACCCCGAGCCGTATATAGGCCAAAAAACGAGGCATGGAGCGATACCGCTCCGGCAGGGCTTCCGGAGCGCCCGGCTCCCTCAGGAGAAGGAAGGTGACCGTTGAGAATCCGGCCCACCACAATCCGGCGGAGGCCATGGCGATACGGGAGGCGAGAACCCGGTCGATGCCGAAATACTGGTGGCCGGAGATGAGTATGAGGGAGAGGGCGAACTGGAGGCCGCCGCCCACATACCCGAACGCGTACCCTTTCCCGGAAATACGGTCCATGGAATGATTACGGGCGATATGCGGGAGGAACGAATCATAGAACACGTTCCCGCCGACAAACCCCATCTGGGCGATGAGGAAGAAAAACATGGTCATCCAAACGTCGCCCGTCCCGCAGAAGAAGAGCAGCATCGCGAACAGGCTGCCGCTGTAGCAGAACGCCATGAGGAACTGCTTTTTCGCCGCGGAAAAGTCCGCGATGGCCCCGAGCACCGGCGCGGTGATGAAAATGAGGAACGTGGAGAGGCTGATGAGAAACGCCCAGAGCGCATCGGCGCTGTAAAGGGTCCCGCCGATGGCGAACCCCTCTTTGGGGACCACCGCGCCCGAAAAGAAGATGGGGAGCACCGCCACGGTCACCGTGGTGACATACGCGGAATTGGCCCAATCGTACATCGCCCAGCCGAAAATCTGTTTTTTGTCGCTCATGAAAAAAATGCCCGAGTGATGAACCGGCGCTCGCCAGCCCTCCGGTGAACATGGATGAGCTGCCGTCTATATATATTCCGGAGCCAAGAACGCATTCTCGATATGGGTGATCTCCGGTTTCCCCTCCCGCACCTCGATGCCGATCACATCGAAACGGAAACACCGCTCCCGAAGGTCGTGAGTCACCGCGTAATCCCGCGCGGCGCGGGCAATATTCCGTATCTTGCCCCGGGTCACCCAGCTCAGGGGGGAGCCGTACCGGTCGGTGAGCGCGGTTTTTACCTCGCAGAAAACCACGGTATCGCCGGTTTCCGCCACGATGTCCAGCTCGCAGCTCCCGCCCCGGTAATTACGGGCGAGGATATGGTACCCTTTTTTCTGGAGATACCGGCAGGCGAGGTCCTCCCCCCGGAAACCGGTGTCGCGGCGCTCCATAACCGTCCCTTTCGATTCGCACCGAGAGTGTCCCCCTGTATTCCGATGTCACTCCATCGCGAGTTTGCGGAGCAGGGGGACCAGTTCGGGCAATTCCGTTTTCGCGGTATTCCAGACAATATCCGGATCTATGGTAAAATACCCGTGGATCAGACGGTTTCTCATCGCGGCCATCTGTTTCCAGGGTATTTCCGGATGCTGCGATTTGTATCCCCCGGATATCCGGCTCGCCGCCTCTCCCACCATAATGTAGAGCATAATCTTTGGTTAGCTGGCTTCGACAAGCTCAGCCAGCGATGGGCGCTGAGCCTGCGGACACTGAGCCTGTCGAAGTGTCGAAGCGCAATTCATCCCAATTCTATCGACTTGACAGCCCAATAGTGGTCGGCATCCAGCATATGGCGAATACGGGTTCGATCATCCGTGTACACAAAGGACCTCCGCTTCCGTGAGCACCTTGTCCCTGAAATATCCGCTCAGGTCCGATGGAGTCCGAAGATCGACCGTTCTCCCGAAAATTCCTTCCAGTTCCAGTTCCATGCCCGCAAGCCGCAGAAACCCCACCGTTTCCCCGGGCTGAAATTCAACCAGCATGTCGATATCGCTTTCCGGCCCGAAATCATCCCGGAGCACGGAGCCAAAAAGAGATAACCGTCGTATGCCGTTCCTCCGGCAGAAGGATTCGAGTTCGTTGCGATCGAAAACGATTCCGTGATACACGATCGATGGTGTTTCTTCCATGCCCGTACTTCCAGAAAACGGTTACACTGAAAGGAGTTTCGATTATGATTCATGCGGGAAGAATTTGAAGAGATTGTCTGAACGCTTTCTTCCCGGATTGAACGAAACCCCGTATTATTTCTTCCGGCCCAGTTCCTCACGGCATTCCCGGTATACCCCGCGCAGATATTCCAGCGTTTCCCCACCGAAAAGCTCGCCGTTACGGCCGATCCCGGCGGCGGCGCGATCCAGGTCTCCCAAGGTCGGGGCCTCACGCAGACGCCGTTCCAGCGCCGCCCGCACCGTACCCTGAGGGGACGCCTCGGCGATGGTCCGGAAGGAAAAACGGTGTATGGGGCAGGGTCCCAGACGCCGCAGGGCCTCGACATGCTCCTCGCAGCCGTATCCCTTGTGCCCGGCGAACCCGTATTCCGGGTACCGGGCGTCCATCTCCACCATGACCCGGTCGCGGGTGACCTTGGCCATGACCGAGGCCGCGGCAATGGAAAGACACAGGGCGTCGCCGTCCACGATGGCCCGCTCTCGGCATCGCAGCCCGGGAAGCGAACGTCCGTCCACCAGCGCGGTATCGGGAGAGGTCCCGAGACGCTCCACCGCCCGTCGCATTCCCTCCATCACCGCGCCGTGGATGCCGAGTTCATCGATCTCGAGATGATCGAGCAGCACCACGGTCCAGGCGACCGCCTCCGCCGCGATACGGTCGTACATCTCCTCACGGGCTTTCGCGGACATCTTCTTGGAGTCGTCCAGTCCCGTCAGATGGATGCCCTCGGGCAGAATCACGCTTCCCACCGAAACCGGGCCAGCCAGCGGACCCCGTCCCGCCTCGTCCAGCCCGGCGATCAGACGAGAGCCGTTGGCCCGCAGCCCGCGCTCGATGGCGAGCATTTCCTCGTGTTTCGCTTCCAGACGGTTGTTGCGCTCCAGATGGTTCCCGATGGATTGCGCGAGCGCTCGTACCCCCGCGCGGGGGTCGCGTTCGAGCTTGGCGATGAGCGCCGCATCGGGGGGATAATCCCCGATCGCCCGCCGTATTTCGGTGATGCTCAGACGGGAGAGACGCTTGCGATGTAACGGATGGTCCATGAATGCCTGAAATATGAAATCTGAAACCCAATGCGCCGTCAGAAAGTATCCGGGGCGCGCTGACTTCGACCGCGCCCGGCTCTCGGCAAACGCCGGAACAGGCGTTCAGTCCGTCATTATCCCTGTCGCAACTGATCTTCCAAACCGGCGCGGGTTTTTCCCAACCCCGGAGGGACAGTATGTTACGGTAAATATAGCGCGGGAAAGCGGTGAGCAAAAGCAAATTGTTTTTTGGAGGGGGATTTCATTTCAGCAACAGCATCCGTCCGGCGAGGGCGTTCCCTCCCACCCGCAGGATAGGGAGATAGACTCCGGACGCTACGGGTTGCCCGAGACCATCCCGGCCATCCCAAGATATGGCATGCTGTCCGGCGGGCAGGCGCTCCGCCGCGAGCGTACGAACCAGTCGTCCGGAGATATCGCGAATTTCGAGCAAGGCATATCCCGAGGAGGGAAGGGTGAACCGGAGAAGCGTGGAGGCATTGAACGGGTTGGGGGAGGCGGGAAGGAGAGCAGGTGAGTGCATTGCGTGGTCATCCGCGCCGAAGACCTCCGATTTCAGGTCGAACGGGAACATGGTCCAGGAGCCATTGTCGAAACGTACCACTCCTTTGCCGGAAACCAGCCAGATGCGCCCGTACCGGTCAGCAGCCATTCCCGGGCAATCCGAGGGAAGAATATCCCCATCAGCCTGAAACGCGGTCCATTCCTTTCCATCGTAACGGATAAGTCTCAAATGCGAATAAAACCACTTTATATTCTCCGGGCCGACATCGAGCGAGTTGGCAGCATGTAAATGTACGCCCATATCCTTGTATTCCTGCCAGGAAACGCCATCATACCCCATCACAAAGCCGTCGAGGGGGCCGTTTAACCCCACCCATACCATTCCCGCCGCATCGCAGTGCATGACCCGGATGGAAGGGGAATCGTCGGTGAACTCGAACAGTTTGAACGTGGTCCAGTTTTTCCCATCGAAACGGGAAATCAGGTTTTCGTTGCCAAACCATTTCACACCATCCGGGCTGATAGCAATGGTCCGGACACTGTTCATGGCGAGGCCGTCCGCTACCGTGTACCCGGTCCAAATCTTCCCGTCGAAATGCGAAACACCGCTCTCCGTTCCAAACCATACCGAGCCGTCGCGGTCCATCGCCGCGGAGAGAACGACGTTATAGATGAGACCATCGGCGGTGGTATACCTTTTCCATGATTCACCGTCGTACCGGGTCACTCCGCTGTTCGTGCCAAACCACAGAACTCCGGGAGACTCGACCACAATGGCGCTCACCCGGGAGGAAGCAAGCCCCTCTGTCTTTCGGAACCGGATATTGCTTCCATCGGTCATGTCCAGCCGCACCACGCCATCATCGGATCCGATCCAGAGAAAATCCCCGTCAACCGCAATCGCTCCGGTGTTGTATGGGAATTTTCCTTGCTCGCGGGCTTGGAGATCGGGCGCATTCATTCCGAAAAGAAATGCACTGATGAAAATCGCGGCTTTGGAGAACCATCCATAATCCATGGCCAAGCGCCCTCCGGAGAGTTACATACACCGGTATTACGATACGAGTGAGCAATCAAACCGGCAAAACGGGTTAGAAACCTGTCTGAACGGCAGGCCTTACTCTCATCTTACGGAACTATTTTTACTCGCTTTTTATCTGAAAATGAAAAGGGCCATTTTTTGGAGAAGAGACAAAG
>CAYRTQ010000153.1:8012-10751 GCA_964426865.1 uncultured bacterium | reverse complement strand
GGTGGGGAGCTTGGATACCGCATCCATCTGGTCCGCGCCAACCACGGTGCCATCGACCAGCCCGGCTTTGAGCTTGGCCTTGTCATGTTTCTTCACGTACTCCAGAAGGAGCCGCGCGGGGATGATGGAGTCATCACGGGACCAGATAATTCCGGTCGGCCCGGTGAAGTAACTGTCGAAATTCTCTATTCCGGCGCCCTTGAGCGCTCGTTTTGCCAGAGTGTTCTTTACCACCTGCATGGAAACCTTCGACTCGCGCAGCTTGCTGCGGAGCTCGGTGATCTCGGCGACATTCAGCCCCTTGAAATCCATGAGGTAGATGCCGGGGGACTGGAATACCCCGACAAATTTGTCAACAATGATGCTCTTGTCCTGCTTTTTCATGTATTGCCTCCCCGTTACGCCAATCAGCCGGAAAGCGACTGGAGTAAGGCTATTCTGTCGATTTTAATGCCCGGGCCCATGGTCGTGGAGATGGTCAACCCACGAATATAAGCGCCCTTGGCGGCTGCGGGCTTGACGCGCATCACGGCATCCATGAAAGCAATGAGATTCTCCCTGAGCTGCGCATCGGTGAAAGAACGCTTCCCCACCGGCACATGCAGGTTTCCAGCCTTGTCCACACGGAATTCGATCTTTCCGGCCTTGGACTCGCGCACCGCGTTCGCAATATCGAAAGTAACCGTCCCCGATTTCGGATTGGGCATCAACCCTCGCGAACCGAGAACCTTTCCCAGACGCCCCACTATTTTCATCATGTCGGGCGTGGCGATCGCCACATCGAACTCGAGCCATCCGCCCTGAATCTTCTCGACCAGGTCTTCCGCGCCAACATAATCGGCGCCCGCGCTCCGAGCCGCAAGCTCATGCTCGCCCTTGGCAAATACGAGCACCCGGATTTTCTTCCCGGTACCCTGAGGCAATACAACCGTACTCCGCACCATCTGGTCAGCGTGTCTGGGGTCCACTCCCAGCCGAACGGCGCATTCGACCGATTCATCGAACTTCGCCGCCGGGAGCTGGTGCAGGAGCTGAAGGCCTTCATCCAGGGGGTATGCCTTTATACGGTCAATCTGGGCCAATGCCTCCCTGTACTTTTTTCCCCGTTTCATCATCGCTCCCTTATCAATTATACTCAACTGCTTCGGAACCGCAAATCGACCCGGGTTCACCGCTCCGTACTCCGGAAACCGCTCCCCAAACCTTTCCGCGCATTCCATCTATACATACAACGTACTTTTGATACCCGGACGGTATTCCCACCCTTCAAACCGCGGCCTGAAATTCACCGGACCTGCGTCCCTGAACCGTCCGCGAATCGAACCGCCTTACCCTTCCACGACAATTCCCATGCTCCGCGCGGTCCCCATGACCATGCTGATGGCGGTGTCGAGGGACGCGGCATTCAAATCCTTCATCTTCAGTTCCGCGATTTCACGAACCTGGGCCATGGTCACGTTGCCGACCTTGTCACGGTTCGGAACTTTCGATCCCTTGTCGATCTTGGCAGCCTTGATGAGAAGCCGCGAAGCCGGCGGAGTCTTCAATACAAAGGTGAACGAGCGGTCGCTGAAAATGGTGATCACCACCGGCACGATCATTCCGATCTGCGCCTGGGTTTTTGCATTGTACTGCTTGCAGAATTCCATGATATTGACACCATGGGCGCCCAGCGCGGGTCCGACCGGCGGCGAAGGATTCGCCTGCCCGGCGGGAAGCTGAAGCTTTACTGTTGCAACCTCTTTCTTGGCCACTGATTTACTCCTTACCTTCTCCCAAGTATATTGTATAACGCTCTCTCACCACGTATCGGTCATTCTCTCTATACAATCAGCTCGTGGTCTTCAGCATCTCGATCTGGAGCACATCCAGCTCAACCGGAGTGGGACGACCGAAAATCGATACGGTGACCTTGACCTTGTTCTTGAGCGGGTTGGTTTCCTCGATGGTGCCGGTAAAGTCCGTGAAGGGGCCGTCGGTGACTTTCACCTTGTCGCCGACCGCATATTTCATCATCGGCGCCTCATGCACCTTGCTGGCGTCGATCTGCCCCAGGATGTGCTCCACCTCGGAATTTTTCAGACGCTCGGGTTTTCGTCCCGGCCCCACAAAACTGGTCACTCCCGGAACGTTGCTGACAAAGTATTGTGTCTCATTCGTAAGTTCCATCTCGATGAGCACATAGGAAGGGAGAAATTTACGCCGCGAGGTACGCTTCTTCCCGTCCTTCATCTCCACGGTATCTTCCGTGGGGACAACGACCCGTCCCACAAGATTGGTGAGACCGGAAAGCTGCGACTGCGCCTCGATAAAATTCTTTACCTTGTTCTCGTGCCCGGACAATGTGTGGAGCACGAACCATTGCATCGGCATAACCTCTTTCTCCCGTTTCCTGACGCCCGCCTTAGAACAGTTTGGTGATCTGGGTGATGATCAGGTCGATAAAGAAGATGTACGCGGCAAACAACACAGTCACGATCATCACGAGCACCGTGGATCCCCTGAGCTCAAGCCAGGTGGGCCAGGTCACCTTGGACATCTCGACTTTGACTTCCTTGAGGAACTTCACAAAATCTTCATAATACTTCTTCATGATGGCAACCCGTTCGTTAGCGAACCAAACATGCCAGCATAACCGGGATACACTCGCCCCCCGCGCTCTGGAGAGCGCTTGCGAACATACCCGATTATGCCTTCGATTTCACCCGATTTCACGACCGGTCGATCATCTGGCAGGCC
>CAYRTQ010000153.1:0-8002 GCA_964426865.1 uncultured bacterium | reverse complement strand
CTCTACCTATTGAACTACTGGCCTGCACAAACGTTCCAAATTGACCCGTACCGCTTACCGACCTTCCTTGTGCACCGTGTGCTTGTGGTCGAACTTGCAGTACTTCTTGTACTCCACCCGAGCCGGATGAAGACGCTTGTTCTTGTTGGCGGTGTAATTGCGCCGCTTGCATTCCTGGCATACCAGGTATATCAGTTCTCTCGCCATCTTGTCACCTTATTGAATAACCTGGGAGACGACGCCGGAGCCGATGGTTCTGCCGCCCTCGCGGATAGCGAAGCGGAGACCTTCCTGCATGGCGATGGGGGTGATGAGTTCGGCGGTGATCTCGATATTGTCGCCGGGCATCACCATCTCGATTCCTTCCGGCAGTTGCAGAATGCCGGTAACATCCGTGGTGCGGAAGTAGAACTGCGGGCGATATCCCGTGAAGAACGGGGTATGACGACCGCCTTCCTCTTTCGTCAGCACGTACACCTGGCCGCGGAACTTGGTATGCGGAGTCACCGACTTCGGAGCCGCCAGCACCATTCCGCGCAGAATCCGTTCCTTGTCCACTCCTCGCAGGAGCAGTCCGACATTGTCTCCCGCCTGACCCTCTTCCAGAAGCTTCCGGAACATTTCCACTCCGGTGCAGACCGTGTTCAGCGTTTCCCTGATTCCCACCAGTTCCAGCTTGTCATTGATGTGCACCACGCCCTGCTCGATACGACCCGTGGCTACCGTCCCGCGCCCGGTGATCGAGAACACGTCCTCGACCGGCATCAGGAAGGGCTTGTCCAGCGCACGCTCCGGAACCGGAATATACGCGTCAAGCGCGGCCATCAGTTCGGTCACGCATTTCACGCCGATATTGTCCATATCCTTGCCATCCCAGTTCATCGCCGCCAATGCCGAACCGCGGATGATCGGAGTCTCGTCTCCCGGATATTCGTACTTGGACAAAAGCTCCCGCACCTCAAGCTCCACCAGCTCGATCAGCTCGGGATCGTCAACCATGTCCACCTTGTTCAGAAACACGATAATGTAGGGCACTCCCACCTGACGCGCCAGGAGAATGTGCTCACGGGTCTGCGGCATCGGTCCGTCCGCCGCGCTCACCACCAGCACCGCGCCGTCCATCTGCGCCGCTCCGGTGATCATGTTCTTGACATAGTCCGCATGCCCCGGGCAGTCCACGTGCGCGTAGTGACGCGTATCCGTCTCGTACTCCACGTGCGCGGTCGCTATCGTGATCCCGCGCTCACGCTCTTCCGGCGCCTTGTCAATGTCATCGAACGACATGTGCTGCGCCTTCCCAAGATGCGCCTGCACGTTCGTGATCCCGCTCGTCAACGTCGTCTTCCCATGGTCAATGTGACCAATCGTCCCTACGTTTACGTGCGGCTTTGTCCTCTCAAATTTCTCCTTGGCCATGTGGATCCTCCTTGTGCTTTTTCGCTTCTTCTAATCTATCTGACTGCTGCTCGTATTTGAATTCCTTACGCCTCGCGGTATGTCCCGCCGAACTTGGTCACCAATTCCTTGGCGAGCGTGGCGGATACCTGGGCATATGAATTGAATTCCATCGTATAGATCGCCCGTCCCTGACTCATCGAACGAAGCCGGGTAGCATACCCGAACATCTCGGCGAGCGGAACCATGGCCCGGATCACCTGGGCGTCCGGACGGTTTTCGATACGCTCGATTCTTCCGCGACGCATGTTCAGGTCGCCGATGATATCACCCGAATACTGCTGGGGAGTAATGGCTTCCACCAACATCACCGGTTCGAGCAGCACCGGACCCGCCTTCTTCACCCCATCCTGCACCGCCATGGACATGGCGATACGGAAAGCCAGTTCGGAGGAGTCCACTTCGTGATATGATCCGTCATACAGCACCACGTTCACATCGACCAACGGGAATCCGGCGACCGCTCCCGAATTCATGGCGTCTTCCGCTCCCTTGCGGCAGGCCCCGATGTATTCCTTCGGAATGGAGCCGCCCACAATCTTGTCCTCGAACACCAATCCCGCTCCCTTTTCCGCCGGAAGCACCCGGATCTTCACATGACCGTACTGTCCGCGTCCACCGCTCTGACGAATGAACTTGCCTTCCGTGCTCACCTCGCGGGTGATGGACTCGCGGTACGCCACCTGCGGCTGTCCGACGTTGGCCTGAACCTTGAATTCTCGCTTCAAACGGTCGATCAGGATTTCCAGGTGCAGTTCACCCATTCCACCCAGGATGGTCTGGCCGGTTTCCTGGTCGGTATGCACCCGGAAGGTGGGGTCCTCTTCCGCCAGACGGGAGAGAGAGAGGTCCATCTTTTCCTGGTCGGACTTGGTCTTGGGCTCCACCGCGATATGAATCACCGGCTCGGGGAATACCATGCGCTCCAGCACCACCGGGCGTTTCACATCGCAGATCGTGTCGCCCGTTCCGGTGACCTTGAATCCAACCCCCGCGAGAATATCTCCGGTGCAGGCGATTTCCACCTCTTCACGCTTGTTGGCATGCATGCGAAGGATTCGCCCGATACGCTCCTTCTTCTCGGTGGCCGGATTGATGACCGTCTCGCCCTTGCGAACGCAACCGGAATAGACCCGGAAAAAAACAAGCTTTCCGACATGGGGATCAGAGGCAACCTTGAACGCCAGCGCGCTGAACGGCTCGTCGTCGGAGGGATTACGCTCGATTTCCTGATCGGTTTTGGGATCGTGACCTTTCACCGCGCCCACATCCTCGGGCGAGGGAAGATAATCCACCACCGCGTCGAGCAGGTGCTGAACGCCTTTGTTCTTGAAGGAAGCGCCCAAAAGCACCGGAGTGATATCGCCGTTGATGGTCGCCTTGCGCAACGCGGCCTGAATCTGTTCCGCCGCGATGGGCTTTTCATCGAGAAACAGCTCCATCAGGTGGTCGTCATAATCGGAGATGGCCTCAATCATCTTCTCACGATACTCATGGGACATCGCTTTCAGATCGTCCGGAATCTCCACTTCGGAATAGGCCAAATCCGCCCCTTCGCCCTCGAACATGATCGCCTTGTTGCCGATCAGATCGATGATCCCGGTGAACAACTCCCCGCTCCCGATCGGGAGCTGGATGGGAACAAACGTCGACCGCAACCGGTCATGCATCATCTGCAAAACCCGGAAAAAGTCGGCGCCGGTGCGGTCCATCTTGTTTACAAAAGCGATCCTCGGCACCCGGTATTCATCGGCTTGTCTCCAGACCGTCTCACTCTGCGGCTCCACGCCGCCCACCGCGCAGAACAGACCCACCGCACCGTCAAGAACCCGGAGCGACCGCTGTACTTCCACTGTAAAATCCACATGGCCGGGAGTATCGATGATGTTGATCAGAGTATTGCGCCAAAAGCACGTTGTGGCCGCAGAGGTGATGGTGATCCCGCGCTCCCGCTCCTGCTCCATCCAGTCCATCGTCGCGGAACCGTCATGCACCTCACCCATACGATGCAGTTTGCCGGTAAAATAGAGAATCCGCTCCGTGGTTGTGGTCTTACCGGCATCGATATGCGCCATGATGCCGATATTGCGGGTATCTTTCAGCGGATATGCACGTTCCATAAAAAATAAACCTCTGTTCTATATAAATTCCAAATTGCCAAATCGCCGGAGTGCCCGTAAAAAACAACTCTACTGACGTAAATAACGCACCGCAAGACGCCTTACCCTCTCAAAACAGACGCCCGGGCTCCGTCATACCGCATTGTCTTTTCCAGCAAAAAACTCGGGGGTCTCATGACATCCCGAGTCACTCCCCTTTGCTTATAACCGGCGGACGGTTACAGTTCAAATTCGTTTTTTATTAATATATTGCCATGTTTAGCGCCAAAATACGCCATGAGTTATGAGCGGGGAATACCCTTTCAATACTCATAACTCATCACGCATTCATTACCACCGGTAGTGGGCAAACGCCTTGTTGGCTTCCGCCATCTTATGCGTATCGTCGCGCTTCTTCACCGCGGCGCCCTGGTTCTTAGAGGCGGCATCGAATTCCATCGCCAGCTTCTCGGCCATGGTCTTCTCGGTCCTGCTCTTGGAATACCCGATCAGCCAGCGGATGGCCAGCGCCATGCGACGCTCGGACCGAATTTCCACCGGAACCTGGTAGGTAGCGCCTCCGACACGACGGCTCTTCACCTCAACGATGGGCCGAACGTTGTCGATAGCCTTCTGGAATACTTCCAACCCGCTCTGTCCGGTGCGGCTCTCAATGGCGTCGATCGCTTTATAGAAAATAAGCTCCGCCACCGACTTCTTGCCGTCTTCCATCAGGTTATTGATGAACCGGGTGACCAGCACGCTCTTGAATTTGGGATCGGGCATCAGAGCCCGCTTGGTTACTTTCCGTCTTCTCGGCATTCAAAAATCCTCTTTAAGAACAAGTGCCAAAGTGACAATTTGCCTGAGCGCCAAAGGAGTGAGGCAAACTCGTTCTAATCTCACCAATATAAAATTCTTTTTTGCGCCCGTTCACTTCGCGCCCGTCGCCTCCGGTCGTATCTTCACGACCGTCCGGCCACCACGGCGCGCAGGCACTGTCACGCATCACGATTTCGGACGCTTGGCCCCATACTTGGAACGGGACTTGCGACGGCCATCCACTCCCACGGTATCAAGCGTACCGCGCACAATGTGGTACCGCACCGCCGGAAGATCCTTCACACGGCCACCGCGGACCAGCACGATGGAGTGCTCCTGCAGATTGTGCCCCTCGCCCGGAATGTAGGCGGTGACTTCGATGCCGTTGGACAGTTTCACACGGGCAATCTTGCGAAGCGCGGAATTCGGCTTCTTCGGCGTGGCGGTATACACGCGGGTGCATACCCCGCGCTTCTGCGGACACGCCTTGAGCGCCGGAGCGGAACTCCGGGCATTTTGGGCCTGACGCCCTTTACGAATCAATTGGTTAATCGTCGGCAATGCAATCCTCCCATTTATGCACACAGCGAGATTAATAATATAGCAGAATCATCCGCAGAAGTCAAAATATATTTTGCGGGAGCAAAAGCTTTTCCCATTGTCTTGCGAACCGGACGATTGTTCCCGCTCTCCCGCCTCCCCCCCACGCAAAGGGGAGGAGGCGGCGAGCCTTGTTTACAGGTCCAACTTGGTTTCATCTTCTTCGATGTCGGGTTCGGATTCGTCTTCGTCATCCATCCGGACTTCATCACCGATGGCATCCTCGATATCCGAGGAGAATTCCTCATCGAGATCTTCTTCGGGTTCCGCGGACAGGACCAGTTCGCCAAGATCCATATCCTCTTCCTCCTCATACTCACCCTCGGTGATCTCCGAGATCGGCTCACGTTCCTTGGCGAGCTTGACCAGTTCCTCGAAATCGTCCTCGGGAGCCCGCATCCGGATTTCCTGGTATTTCCGCATACCGGTTCCAGCCGGGATCAGATGCCCGATGATGACGTTTTCCTTCAACCCCTGGAGCTCGTCGATCTTGCCCATGATGGCGGCTTCGGTCAGAACCCGGGTGGTCTCCTGGAAAGAGGCCGCGGAAATGAAGGACTCGGTGAACAGCGAAGCCTTGGTGATGCCGAGCAGCAACGGCTCAAAAGTCGCCGGCTCCCCGCCTTCATCCATCACCCTGTTGTTCACCGACGAGAACGTGAACTTGTCCACCTGCGATCCCTCCAGGAAACTGGTGTCTCCCGGATCGATGACCTGGACCTTCTGGAGCATCTGGCGAACGATGATCTCGATGTGCTTGTCATTGATCTTCACGCCCTGCAAACGGTACACTTCCTGAATTTCGTTCAGGAGGTATTCCTGCACCCGATGGATTCCGTTGATCCGCAGAATGTCGTGCGGGTTCACCGCTCCCTCGGTCAGACGCTCTCCGGCCCGCACAAAGTCGCCGTCGAAGACGAGCAAATGCTTGCCGTAGGGGATCATGTATTCGCGGTTGAACTCATTCTCGCCCTTCACGATCACCCGGCGCGAACCCCGCACCAGGCCGCCGATCTCGACCGTGCCGTCGATTTCGGAAATGATGGCCGGGTCCTTGGGCTTGCGCGCTTCGAAGAGTTCCGCCACGCGGGGCAGACCGCTGGTGATGTCACGGGTCTTGAACCGCTCCGCCTGAATCATGGCGAGCGTCTCGCCCGCCCGGAGTTCCTGCCCGTCATCCACCACAATTCGCGATCCGGTGGAAAGGAAGTAGGTCCGGAGCTTGTTTCCCGCCGCGTCCATGATATCGATGTGCGGCGTGATGGTACGATTTCGCTGATCAATGACAAACCGCTGACGATGACCGGTTTCCGTGTCGGTTTCGTACCGGAAGGTCACTCCTTCGGTCACGTTCACGAACTGGGCCGTTCCCGCGCGGTCGGTCACGATGAGTGTGTGGTTCGGCTCCCAGTTGTATATAACCGTGCCGTCTTCCACCCAGTCGCCGTCGTTCACGAGAAGGCGCGCGGCATACGGAACCTTGTAATTGTTCAGCATCCGCCCGGACTTGTCCTCGACATGGATTTCGCCGTTACGACTGGTGACCACCTTGGTGTTTTCGTCGTACTGCACCAAGATGAGACTCTCGTTGAAGACGATCTTTCCACCCTTCTTCACCGCGATCTCGGACTGTTCGGTCAGACGCTCGCCCGCGCCTCCAATATGGAAGGTTCGAAGGGTGAGCTGCGTACCCGGTTCACCGATGGACTGGGCCGCGATGACCCCCACCGATTCGCCGATGTTCACAACTCTCCCTTTCGCCAGGTTCAAACCGTAACACTTCGCGCATACACCCTTACGGGACTCGCAGGTCAGCACCGAACGGATCAGCACCGATTCCAGCGCGGAATCGTTGATCGCCTTGACCATTTCGTCATCGACAAGCTCTCCCGCCGGGCAGAGGACATTGCCGTTCTGGGGATCGACGATATCCTCCAGCGGCACACGACCGTAGATACGGTCGCCGAGCTTCTCCACAATCTGCTCGCCTTCCTTCAGCGGAGTGATCTCGATGCCGTGCATGGTGCCGCAGTCATTTTCGATCACGATGGCATCCTGCGCCACATCCACCAGACGCCGGGTGAGATATCCCGCTTCAGCGGTTTTGAGCGCCGTGTCCGCCAGACCTTTACGGGATCCGTGCGTGGAGATGAAGTACTCCAGCACGCTCAACCCCTCACGGAAGTTGGAGGTGATCGGCGCCTCGATGAAGTCGCCGTACCCACCCGTGATCTTTTTCTGCGGTTTCTGCATCAGTCCGCGCATACCGGCCAACTGCTTGATCTGGTCCTGCGATCCTCTCGCTCCGGAGTCCGCCATCACGAAGAGCGGATTGAACCCGCCTTCCGCCTGACGAAGCGATTCGAACACCGTCTGCGCCACCCTCGATGTGGTGTGCGACCATTCGTCAATGGTCTGATTCGCACGTTCGCCGTCGCTGATGACACCGTTTTCATATTTTTCGCGAATCTCATCCACGCGCGCCGTGGCTTCATCCACCAACTCGTGTTTCGACTCGGGAATGATGACATCCTCGATGCCGATGGAAATTCCCGAATACGTGGCGTATCGGAATCCCAGGTTCTTCAGTTTGTCGAGGAACGCCACGGTCACCTGACGCCCGTTCTTACGGTAGGATTCGGCCACGATTCGCTTCATCGTTGCCGCGTCCACGTTACGGTTCAGGAACGCCGAGCCTTCCGGCATGATGTTGTTGAACGTCATGCGTCCCACCGTGGTCTCGATCACCTTGCCGTTGAGACGGACCCGCACCTTGGTATTCAGGGTGATGTGCCCGTTCTCGTATGCCAGCTTGGCTTCTTCCTCATTGGCGAAAACCCGTCCCTCACCCCGCGGATCATCGGACATCTTGGTCAGATAATAGCATCCCAGCGCGATACACTGGGGCTTGTCCACCACGATGGGCTTCCCGGACGCGGGCGAAAGGATGTTATGCGCCGATAACATGAGAACATTGGCTTCCACCTGCGCCTCGAAGGAGAGCGGCAGATGCACCGCGATCTGGT
>CAYRTQ010000152.1:0-10808 GCA_964426865.1 uncultured bacterium | reverse complement strand
TACTATTAGGTAAATGTGTTTCCAATGTGCTGGCTTCGACAAGCTCAGCCAGCGGCGGACACTGAGCCTGCGGACACTGAGCCTGTCGAAGTGTCGAAGCGCAATCCACACAACACTATCCAGTTGACAGAGTACTATTGCCGCACCTTCGCGATATTGTTTTCTTCCAGAATTTCCGGCATCGTGTTCCCGGGATCGATCATTACCCGGAGCGCACGGGCGGGACTCACATTCTCGAAAGACACGGTGATCCGCTTCGCCTGGAAGTCCACCGGGGCGTCGAGACTGCTCACGGTTTTCTCCTGAAGCGTCAGGTCGCCGTCGAGCAGGCGCACCACCACATTTTTTGCCGGGGCGTTCCCCAGGTTGTGGATCACCGCGGTCACCGTGGAGTTCTTCAGGCTGGCGTCCCAGGGATCGATGGCCAGATCGGGCAACTGCGCCGGACGGGGTTTCGCCTGGACCTGAGTGATCCGTATGACCACCGGCGTGCGCGGCGGAATGGGAAGGGCCACCACGTCGAAACGCCGCAGATCGCTCTCGGTCTGCCAGAGCGTTTCACCGCCCTTGCCCTCGCCGCCGGGGTCTTTCAGGACCGCGATACGATACCGGCCGTCCTGGATACGGCAGAGGCGCATCCCAAGATCGCGTTTCACGCTGTCGAAGGAATAGCAGACCGCGTCGAGCGATGTGTCGTCGGCCTTGAGCACCAGACGCGGAATTTCGGGTCCGGCGCCGAAAGGCCACATCGCGGCCAGTTTCATGTGGGCGTCCCAGCGGGCTCCGCGTTTGCCGCCCATCATGTACTCGAAAGTCTCATACGAGCCCCAGGGCATGAAATCGTCCGCCATGACATGGGACTCGGTGTAGCGGTAGAAGGTGATATCGTTCTGCGCCGAAGCGTAGAGCCGTATTTCCTTCGTCAGTTCGGAGAGCGGCTTGGAGACATAGGGTTCCTTGGGAACATCGCCGCCCCAGTACCAGTTCATCACGTTCACCGAGGACAGGAACGCCCCGCCGTTGCCGTAATTTTTGGGAGTGCGCTCCGGATGACCGGAACGGTAGGCCGATTCCAGTTCACGTTCCAGCGGATAGGCCTGCCCGAGATTGTTCACCACGGTGTTGTAGCGCTCGCTGATGAAATCGCCGGTGTGCAGACGGTCGATGGGCTCGATCTGGCAATAGCCGTCCTTGAAAAGCCGGGTCCGTTCCATGGCGACATGGACGCTGTCGATGATGGTCTTCGCGTTCAGGTTGCTGTCCAGCGGCAAATCCGCCATGTGGAAACTCATGAAGAGCGTGTCGTCGTTCCACCCGCCGCCAGTCTGGGCGTCCGGATTCTGGTGCGCCCGCCACCAGTCGGCGATTTTGTGACGGAAGGTGTTGAAATCATGCAGGTACACCGCCCAGTCGGGAGCGCCGTAGGGATCCCGGATGGTTTTCAGTTCCACCTTGGAGGGGTCCGCGGGCCAGCCGGTGCCGCCCGCCGAGTAGAACGGCCCCGCCATGGTTTCCATGAATTTCGACTGGAAATGGTCGGGTTTGAACCGTTTGATCGCCAGCGCCGGATAGATGATATCGAACGGCCCGCTATAGGAATAGGGGGCGTTGATATCCACCGTTCTCCCGGTGAATTTCCAGGGCATGAACTCGTACATCTTCGCGAACTGGCCGAGAGCGGGCATGATTTCTTTCGCGGCATAGTCGTCCACGGAGACAAAGGGAGCGGTCTTGGTCAGGGTCAGCGAGGCGGGATACCGGGACTCGCCGGTCAGCACCTGGCAGGTTCCGGCGGTTCCCAGGTCGATCCAGAGGCGCTCACCCGCGGCGAGCATGAGATCCTGGAAATCGATGGTCAGGCGGAGAATGCTGTATTCACGGTCGAAGTCTTTCAGGTCTACCGCGAACTGGTTCCAGAGCCGTGAGGGCGTCGCCGGGTCGTGCACCCGGATGAACAGCGCTTCTTCCGGATCCAGTGTGGTGATGGGGAGTTCGAGGGTGACCGCGGAGATTCCGGTGACAGCGGACATGGGCTCGCTCCAGATATTCAGGCGACGGAAAGCACCGATATCGGTAACCGCTGGTTTGGAAGCGGACCGCACCCGGGCGGCGGCCAGCGCAATCGCGCGCTCATCCCGCGCGGTCAGCGCCTTGAACGCGAAATTGTTCCGGTTGTCCAGCATTTCGTTGTAGGGAGTGATGGTGAGCTTTTCCCCGGTGGGCGGCGAGGTCATCGGTCCCACATGGTACAATCCAACCTCATGGATGCGTTTGTCGCCAGTGAGCGGGAGATTGAGATCTCCGGTGAATCCGGGCGGAGCGCCGTACCCGGTGACAAACGGGATGCGGAACGTGGCGCCCTCAACGGCATTGATCATTTTGCCATGGAAGAAGCGGTCTCCCGCGGGAACATTGTACAGGTCCTCCGCATCCTTCATGTCCCCGGAGCCGGCCTGCACCTTGACCTCGGTCAGGTTGCCGGAGAGGGTGACATAGTTCACTTGCGCGTCGGGCTTCGTCTTGAGATCCACCTTCTCGGCGTGGAAATCGCCATCGCCCGGAATGATGGTGAAAAAGGCATACTCGTGGGGCCATGCCAGTTCGTTACGGCCATCGGTGACATACCATCCCGGGACAAATCCATCACCCACCTCCGTGGGCCAGACTTCCTTCACCAGGAACGGGGATCCCGGAGTGACTGTCGGAAAGTCCACGCCACGGTCGGCGCCGCTTATCTTCGCCGCGCGGTTCATCTGGTCTTTGCCGCGACGGACAACCGGATTCTCATCCACGGGAGCCTTGTTCGCGGTCAGGAGCCGCCTGATCTCACCGGGCGACAACGGACGGTCCATGAGATACAGCTCATCATACACGATTCCCGCGGTCGGCAGATGAAAGAGACCCGGATACATGGTTTCGAACCAGGCGTCCCCGCCCCAGGAGGTGGCGATTACCTTCCCGTTGAGCCAGAGTTTCAGGCCGTTCGCCCAGTCCCAGTTCAACACCACATGGTTCCATATCTCTGGATTCCACACCACATCGGTTTTCAGTTCGTGACGGACATACCGGGCGTCGCGCACATAGGCGGACAGTTTCATGCCGTCGTCCAGATTGATGCCGATAAGATCCCGCTCCTTGCGTCCGAACGCGTTGGAGGTCTGCTCGAAGAGCGGCCAGGCGAAGGGCGGCTTGCCCTTGGCCCAGAACGCCACCGCTCCCAGACGGGGATTGCAGCGCCCGGATCCCCAGAAGAACGGCTCGTTGAATCCCTTGTCGGTATGCGGCTGGGTGTTGAAGATGAGCGAGGTGATCATGTCCAGGTCAATGCCGCTCATGTTGTCGATGTCCGGAGTGACCGGAATGCTGTTCATCCGGATTCCTTTGCCGAATTTCCCCTCGGGAAAGTCGATCTTCCGTTCCTCGACGGTTTTCTTTCCGGACTGGGCGATAACCTCATCCTGGAAGAATCCCGCGTCCTCGAAGGACAGATGAAAGGCGACCACCGGCTGGTTCGGCGCGGCGAACGCCGACGCTCCGAACAGTGTTACACCGAAAGCGAACAGTACTCCCGTGGGGAGAAAATTCCGGAACCGCATGCGTGCTCCTTTACATTGCGTGGTGATAGCGAACTATTAAAAAGCATGGGTGACCACGGATGAAGAGGGAGGACGGGAGTCTAAAGGAAAACGGAGTCCCCGTTCATCCGCGGTTACCGGTCAATTCCCCTGCGCCTGTTTCCGCTCCGTCGTGGCGATGACCGTAATATTGGCCAGACGATCCAGGAACGCGCCCTTGGTGGATCCCTCCCCGAGTACCAGGTCGGTGACCGCCACCCGCGCCGCGCGGTGGGCTATATCGATGTTGTTGCCCTTGCCCTCGCGCCATGCCCAGAAATTATGGATGGCATAGGACTTGCCTCCCGCCTCTCCCAGATAGATCATGATGTGCCCCGGCATCTGGAGGAGAGATATCCCGCCCGGAACGGTCCTGAGCGCCGCGATACGGGCGGCGCGGTCCATGCCCGCCAGCGGGATCACCCGGCTGGATGATTTGGCCTGGCTGGCGCTGTTCCGTGGAAGCCGTATGTTGAAACACCGGAAAACGTCGCGAATGTATCCGGAGCAGTCCCGATTGTCATACATTCCCCCCCACCCGTAACGCGCGCCATAGAGGAGGAAACACTCCTGGTAGACATTGCGCGGGGTGAACGGCAGGAACCCGATGGATACATCCGAACTGCGCCGCACGTATCCGCGCTTGACCACCAGTTCGTTCTCCGTCCCCCGCCCGGGAACCAGAACCTCGCAGAAGGAACTCCCCGCGGACCGTATGGGCAGATACATCCCCATGTTGAGATATCCCATGGCCGGACCGTCTTTGGGAGAGCCGTACACCGGCGCCCGGTTTCCGATGGCCACCAGGGGCGAGGACTTGTCCGTGAGTTCCCGTATCGTCTTGATATCTCCGAACGCCACGGTCTCCGAGGGAATCCAGCACCCGAAATTCTCGGTCTGGACATAACACCAGAGATCATCCCGCGAGGTATGGAGGAGCGCCACCGGCTCCCCGAAATCCACGGTGGCCACCATGCCCTGATCGAACTCGTTGTCCCCCGGATCGCTCTGGAGCGGGATGCTGGTCGGCCAGAGCTTCCCGAGCGTACGCTGGAGCACCACGCCGTATTTGATATCGATCAGTTCCGGCACCCCGGCGGTGTCCATGAGCGCGGCGATATGGCTCCGCTCCGCCATTTCGAGCGGGATATCCCCGGTGACATAGAATTTGGCGTCGAGGATATACCGGGCGTTGGCCGCCAGATAATCCCGTATCCGTTTCCCCTTGCTCTGGTCGGGCATGGTGGGAATATCGATGACCAGTGATCCGCGCAGGGGGTTGGTCCGGTTGAACTCCTCCACCTGCTCCGGGGTCATGATGAGACGGTCCGGATCGGGGACTTTCCGTATCCAGTAATCCGCGAACTCCACATCGGAGGGAACCCCCGGAATGGGGTTCTCCGCCGGGACCAGAAGCGGCCCCGAGTACACTTCCGGCGCCTTCTGCTGTTCCACTCCGGCGCAGCCCGCCAGCAGGATCAGCAACCCTCCGCACACCGCCAAACGCATATGAAACATGTCGCCTCCGGTTTCGGTCAAAAATAAACGCAATTTCCTATAAGGTAGCACGGAAAAGGGCGTATTTCAAGGGGTTTCACACGTTTTCGCGGCGGGAAAAGAGAGAAATGGACATCCCGCGTGATGACCCGAGGAAAGGCGCGGAGGGGCAAAGGTACGGAGGCGCAAAGGAGAAAGATATCTGAACCGGGATTTGCGGGATTACCGGAATGAAAAAGTCCTGCGGGGCAGGCCTCCGTGCCCGCCCCCGTCACGAAAGTGCGGCATACGGGCCGCTTCCTATTTCACAAACGTCACCAGCCCGTTCTTTTCGAGGAACCGGTAATACCGGATGAGATCGAACCCGGTCATGGACTTTCCGGCCTCGAGTTCGCACAATTCCTTGATATCGTTCAGGGAACGCTTCCCATCGCACCACCAGAGCGAAGCCGAGGCCCAGGTGGTCGCTCCCCACCAGTGCGGGTCGGCTCCGACCTCCACCCATTCCTCCACCGGAATCCCCTGCAGGGAGTAGACGCCGATCTGGGTACGTTTCGGAACAATCGTCGAGGCCTCGCGCTCCCAGGGGCCTTCCGGCTTCGCGGCGGCGGTTATGGTTGCCGATGCGGCGCGCGCCCGCTGCTCGACCTCGCTCCGGAAGCGTTTCACCAGCACCGCGCCATATTCCCCGATCGATTCGGAATACCCCGCGAGCGCGGTGTGCGCTTCCGCCCGCTTCTCTTTCGGGATGATCCGCTCGATGCTCGCGAGCGCCTGTTTCTGGAGGCCGGTGGAATACTCGATAGCCCGCGCGCCATCACGCAGCAATCGTCCAAAGGATTCGCCGTCCCTGGCGGAATCGATGCCGCCGCATACCTCCGAATATTTCTGCAGGATCATTTCCATTCCACGGTCGCGGGTCAGTTTCGCCAGGACCGGGAGATCGCGCTCATCCGCATTGGCGATGAAATACACGTACAGGGCTCCCAGAATGGCGGTGTCCCGGAGAGACCGGGGATCGACCCGGTCGATGGTGTCCTTGGAATTGTGATGCAGATAATTGACGTTGTTCATCTGAATCCAGTTGGAGGGCACCCCTATGGCCGGATCGCAGTAGAAATTGTCGGCGTTGCTGTAGGGCGAGACGATCACCTGACGCAGGGGAGAGTACGCCGCGAAATACCTCCGGGCGATCTCCACCAGCAGGGGATCGGTATACGACGGGCAGCAGTTGGGATTCATCACCATGGTGAGCAGCGAATGGATGTTGTCGTAATCCAGCCCGCCGTCATCGAGCATGATGGAGGCCACGGTCCGGTTGTTGAGCCGTTCGAGATTGTGGACCGCATACGCGAGCGAACCGTGGATTTCCTGCCCGAACCACAGGCGTATTCCCCGTTTCGGACGGGGCAGCGCGCCGGCCCGGATAAGGTCGTTCAACGTTCCCACCGCCTCCAGCGCGGAGGCGCATCCCGCGGCGTTGTCGCTCGCTCCCCATTCGTGGTTGTGTCCGCCAATGAGCACTTCTTCGTTCCCGGTTCCCCGCACGAATCCGGCCGTATAGGTCAGGGCGCCGTCAGTGTAGTACCGTGAATCGACCCTGGCGCGGACTTTCACGGTCACGCCCTTCCGGAGCAGGCTCCGCAGGTAGTTCGCCTTGCTCTGGGATATGGAGAAGCTGAGATGGTTCCGGGCGTCCGCGGCGGTCATGAGCCAGCCGCCGGGGAGATCGGTCCACCCGTTCTGCCAGTTGTTCGCCTGCACCGAATCCCTGCTGTGACTCTCGATCTCGTCGCTCACCACGCCGACCGCGCCGTTCTTGTCCAGATACTTTTTCATCCCCCGGGCATTGGCGGACACCAAAAGCATTTTCCCCCTGGCGTCGATCTTCCCCAGCGCCTCCGCGCTGGACTGTTCGAGCAGCGCCAGTTCGACCTCCAGCCCCTCCGGCGGGGTCGGCGCGCACCAGCATCCGAGCGAGGTGGGATTGTCCCGGTAATTGCACAGATACCGGTATTCCTCGGGAAGGTTCTCCGGTTCGACCACCTCAAGCGTGGCTTGGGTCACATCCCAGCCGATGGGCGTGGTCCAGGTCGCGATTTTTGTCTTCCCGTCCGCCGGTACGCCGACAACCTTCGCCTCATCGAACCCCCGCTCGCGCATGATGTCGCGAATTTCCTCCGAAGATTTCTTCCACATGGGCAGCGTGGACCATCGGTCATATTTCCATATCCGCGCGGTATACTCCTGGGCGCGGCTCCCCGAAACCTCGTGGGCGACCGTAGTCATGAGATCAGAGAGACGGTCGGCATGGAGGGGCGCGGCGAAAAAAATCGGGAGAATGATGAATAAAGAAAACAAAACCTGTTTTTTGAGCATGGTTCCCCCCGGCGAGATGAGATGAATTCGAATTTCAATAAAGATGGGTGCTTCGAGGGATGAATGACAAGAAAAATTTGACGGCAAGGAAATCCATTGGGGCCGAATCGTGAGCAAACCGTTTGCGATATAAAAAGATGCTTGACCTTGCCGTCCAATGATACGATCATGCGTCAACAGAGTGAGGAACGCATTCTGCACAAGTCGCGCTGACCGTGTTTCACGGGATCTTTATGCATACATGATCGTAATTTGGTATTATGGAACTGTTGCCGCGCAACAAATCAAAATATATTAATAATTTATAATACGAAGGAGCATTATTTATCTTGCTCTACCATGCTGATGATTTTATTTTTCAAAAGTTCATTCGTCAATATGAGAGCGTGTTTGCACGATACCAAGAGCCTCAAACGGTAAGGAGGCGAAAATAGAGACGGAGAACATCGTATGGAGATTCTTGCGATTATCCCTCTGATCATTTATATCGTGCTCATTGTGTGGTTCATATCGGTACTAAACACTATTGCCCGGAACACGGCCCGAACCAATCAGACTCTCGAACGCGTCCTTTGGGTTCTTGAAGGCAAACCGCCGCGGGTTCGTTCCACAGCGGCCCCGGGGGATGCATCCCATCCCGGTTTGCCTATTTATGAGGCTCCTGATGAATACTCGAATATTCTCTTCCACGCTCCTGCGAGTTGGGCGCTCTCCTTTGGCGAGGAACAGAATGGATGGTTTCCAGTGGAAATCGTTGGAGACGCCCCCGCATCAGTGATAAATCAGCATGGATGGATCCGGGAAGCCGACCTGGAGTATACAACATGAGAACCTCCTCCAGTAGAGAGTAAAATCATCTTAAATGCTTAAGACACTGTTTCGACGTTGCTTACACGGTATAAGTTTCTTGTGACATTCCTTTCACTACATCCAGCGGGGGAAACATGCGGACCGCAACATCTGTATTATCCCGTACATTGACCCTTATAGCGGTAATTTCCCTTCTTGTTCCTGGCTGTAAGGACCAAGCCACAAACGGTCAAATGTCAATTTCTGCGCCTACGCGGGATGTACGAATAATCATTAACGCGTATCAAGAACAACTATTCAAGCCCGCTGGTGTTCCTCTCACCGCCGAGCAGGAAAAAAAGATCTCAGAAGCATTCAATCCTGACTCTCCCACTGATATGCGGCCCGTCATGGGAGTGTTCACGAAGGGACAGAAACAGGCATTAGTGGATGACATTCGCAAGAAACTCGGGAAAACATGGCACCGACTCTCGAAAAGTCAGGCATCCCGGATCATGGCAATCGGACCGGGCAGTAAAGATAAGTCGGCGCCAGAAATCCTCTCTGAAAAACAAAGGCAGATATTACTTAATCAATTGTTACAGAAGAAATCAGGACTGCAAAAGTGATGTTATGCGAATCATGCGTCAACCGAGTGAGGAACGTGTTCTGCACGAATCGCTCTGACCGCGTTTCACGGGACCATTCTTAGACCAGCGTGTACGGGTATGCCGGGATTATCCCTCCCGACCGGCTCATGGTGTAAATTCAACCGGACCCGGATCACCCTTCAACGGAATCTTTCGCCTTTGTCCACTTCAACCCACTTTTTTCAATCGTGTAAACACCTTGCCAAATAATTCCATCTCCGAAAACATTCCATACCCGCGCCGTATGGGAAGTGCGTTTCTCGTCCGGGCGCTGGTCATCCTCCTGATGGTATCCATCCCGTCCGCGCGGGGCGAGAGCGCCGACCGCAGGGAACCGCTCACGGAAGCGCAGTTGCTGCATCTGCTCCCGGCGCTCCGGGCCTATGCGGCGTCCCTGAAACAGGCGGCTGTCCCGACGGATTCCCTTGACGGGGAAGCGGACGCCACTGCCGCCTCCCGCGTGAATCTCATTGCGGAGATCAAGGAGGGGCGCATCGATCCGCGCGAATGGATACAAGCTCATTCCGAATATGCGTTCGTGCCCCCGATGCTGGAGTATGACGACCGGTGTTCACGTCTGGCCTCGGAACTGGCGATGTCTCCCACCGCGGTGTTCACGTTCGGGATCGAGGCTTCCGAGTTGGGGAGCGCGTTGCTGGCGGATGACAACAGGGAGGTGCAGAAGATTCTGCGGGACGGCCGCGACCAGTCCGACGCCCAGCAGCGGGTGAACGCCGCGGTGGCGAATGCCCGAGCGTATTACCAGAAGAAGAAATTCGGGAATTTCCTGCACGATTCCCCGCTCTCCTGGACAGTCGACGCGCCGGATTCCCTGCTCCGGGTGAGCGTTGTCGAGGCGAATGTCTACCTCCCCTGGGGAGCAACAGGGCTGCCCTCGGGGCCGTTTCTGGAGCTTTCCTGGAACCGGGGACCCGGTGACGCCGGGGATGAGGGGGACGCCGCGTTGGCGCAGAGTCTGCCCGCCCTGCTGAAAAAGGCGGGGCTGAAGGAAGAGGAATTCCTGACATTCACCACCGCGCTGACCGTGGCGCGCCGCGATGCGCTGGATCCCGGAAAGCTCGAGATCGATCCGAAATATGTCCCCGCAACCGCGGAAGACAAGCGCCTGTACGAGGACCTGAAACGGATTGTCACCGTTCGCAAACAGAATATGCGGCTCTACGAGCGATACGCGAGGACGCTGGATCCCTTGCTGGATATTTTTGAATCGGAGTAGGTACGGGATCGGACATTGGCCGCAATTGAGGGTCGGACAGGCGCTTTCGTGGGGTAAGGAATCCTTCACCCCTTCCACTTCCGCTGTACTTTTCTGGTGCGCCCGGAAAAGCGCCAAAAGAGGGCGGTCCGGGAAAACCGCAGAGAACCATTTTTTTTCCGTCCGGCCTTCACCCGTGGTTCCCGATGCAGTTACAAGCTCCGGGCGACACGGAAGCCGGTGTAGTAGTTCCCGCCGCCGGTCCAGAAACAACCCCGTGTCGCGGAACGGCAGTCCTTCGCCGCGCTGAACCAGCCGCCGCCCCGGGTGATGCGGAGGTTGAAATTTTCGCACCCGACCGGATTGGCGACCGCGCCCGCCCGGTAATTTCCCGCGCTGTACGTCTCGTCGAACCCGTCATAGCAGAATTCGATGACATTCCCGTGCATGTCGTAGAGACCCCATGCGTTGGGCCTTTTCTGCGCCACCGGATGGGTTTTTCCGCCGCTGTTTTCCAGATACCAGCCCGAGCGGTCCAGATCGGCTTTCGCGTTCCCGGAACAGAACAGGGTGCGTGATCCGGCGCGGCAGGCATATTCCCATTCCGCCTCGGTGGGAAGCCGGAACCCGTTCTTCGTGAAATCGCATTTTCCGGTCTTTTCG
>CAYRTQ010000151.1:3106-10832 GCA_964426865.1 uncultured bacterium | reverse complement strand
CACGCTGACGGTCTATTCTCTTACCGGGCAGAAGGTGCGGACGCTCGTTTCCGGGCGGATGAGCGCCGGGAAACATACCGCGGTGTGGGATGGGCGGGATGACTCCGGAGGGAAGGTCTCCTCGGGCGTGTTTATCGTCCTGTTGGAATCGGGCGGGAAGAAGGATTCGCGAAAAGCGCTGCTGCTGAAATGAAACCGGGAGACATTCCCACAAAAAGAAGCGGGACGCCTCCCAATGGAGACGTCCCGCTTTTCGTTTCTTGTGCGGACGGGTTATCCGAAATACTTCTTGTACTCTTTCACATAATCGAACTTTTCCGTGATGGGATAGATGGGCGCCCGCCATTCCTCGTCGAAATTCGCCAGTTCCACGTATTCGCCCTTACGGTCGAGGTGGGAACGGAACCCGGCGAGATACCAGTGGGTTTTTTCGAGAATGGAGTCGTAGGGCTCGTGCATCTCTTTGGTGACAAACATGCGCTGCATTTCGATGAGCATGGGAATCCACATGAATTTGTCACGGTCGAAGGGACCGCGCTCCCAGAACCACCACTGCTCGAAGTAATTCGCGCCGCCCTTCCAAATTTTCATGGAGGCGTTGGTGAGTCCGCCGCCGATCTGCTGGAGGGTGCCGTAGAAGGTCCCGCTGCCGTCGCGGTCGGCATGCTCGAAAGTCATGAGGCCGTTGGGCTTCTTCCAGTCCGGTGTGCGGTAGGAGATGGCCTTGAGCGGGCCGCCGATGACCCGGTGCACCATGTAGAGACCGTGGATGCCGTGGGTGGAATAATCGCTCATGGAGTTGGTGGCGGGGTACCCCTGGATGCTCTTCCCGATCTTCTGTACCTCTTCGCGGGCGATCTGGGTGTCGCGGGTGAATTCGAAGGAAGAGGCGCACATGATGGGGGTGTTGTATTTACGCGCGGTTTCCACCATGCGGCGGGCGCCGGCGAGCGTGGTGGAGAAGGGGCGATTGATGAAAATCGGCACCTTCGCTTCCAGGAACGGCTCCACCATCTTGTGGTTGATATCGATGGAATTGTAATCGCTGGCGATGATCGCGTCCACCTTCCCGATCAGGTCGGTGTGGTTCTTCACCGTCGTGCAGCCGTATTTGGACGCGAACGCCCGGCTCTCCTCCGGATTGAGATCCCAGCAGTGGGTGACGATCATGCCGGTCTGACGGATGTTGTTCCCGGTGGGATTGATGAGCGGAGCCCAGAGACTCCCCAGGTGGCCCTTGCAGCTCAGCGCACCGATGGTCACCAGGTTGGCCTTGGGGCCGGTTTTGCTCTCCGGGGAGTAAACGGCGGCTTCGGTGACTTTCGCGGCGGCCAATCCCGCGGCGGCCAGGGCGCCCTTTTCCAGAAAGCCCCGGCGGGTATTCGTTTCGGACATGCGATGATTCCTTTCTTGACGTGTATCTGGTATAACTGCTGTTTCAGAACTTGCGGAAGATCCCGGCGCTCGGTACACTCATGGTCGGCTCATTCCCACCCGCGCGAGAAAGCGCCCCGGTGCTCTGTCAACTCAATGTTGTGGGGTTGAGTCTTTTCGATCAACTGGCTTCGACAAGCTCAGCTAGCGGCGAGCCTGCGGACACTGAGCCTGTCGAAGTGTCGAAGCGCAATCCACACAACACGATCCGGTTGACAAGGCGCCAGGAGCGCACTCCCGGGAAAGAAGGAGTCGATAATCGAACCGGATTCCGTGACATCATCGCGAAATCCGGTTTAACCATATTGACTATGGGCATACTACTTGGTCCAGGAGCCTTTTCCCTCGAGACGGAACCGGATAAGCCAGTTGCGGAGCGCATCGTCCCAAGGGAGCGAATCGGAGCCGCCCAGGCTGTCCAGGCGAACCGCCCGCCCGGTGCGACGGGAGATGTCGGTAGCCACCAGCGCCCGGTGCTGCTCCAGAATGGCCTCATAGGGACGCGGTGGTTTGCGTTCGACATAGAAGTCGTGAAGCGCCTTGAACATGTAGTAGAAGAGGTCCGCACCGGCGGTGAAGGTGCGTTTCCCGCCCAGGCCGTAGACATCGATGTGGTAGGGCGCGGGATGTTCCCCGACTGTATGCATGCCGAGGATGGGCGGCTGTCCGTCGCGCGGCTTGTAGGTCAGGAGCGAGAAAGACGCGCCGATGGGACGGGCTTCCGCGCCGGTTTTACGGTAATTCGCCTTGTACCCTTTCGGGAATTTGGTCAGGTCCAGCGTTCCCATGAGCGCCTCGCGGATGTGTACCCACTGTCCGGGGTTCATGATGAAATCTCCGGAGAAAAGGGCACTCTCGATGCCGCCGCCCAGACCGGCATGGGCCCAGTTGATGACATGGGGGAACATCCAGGGGAAAATGGGCTCCGGGCAGTAGGCTTCATAGGAGCGCACCGGGCCTTCGGCGCTGGCGAAACGCTGCATCGCGGCGACCTCGGGCTGGAACTCCAGAGAGGAAGCGCACATGAGCGGAGCTTTGTACGCTTTCGCCAGACGCACCGCTTCATCGGCCTCGGCGATGGTCGCGGTGAACGGACGGTTGATGAATACCGGCTTTCCCGCTTCCAGCGCGGGACGGGCCAGTTCCAGCGCCCTGCGGTAATCGGCATGCTCGATATGAACGCCGTCGCACTCCTTCACCAGTTCGACCGGGTCCTGCATCACCTTCTGGAACCCCATGTCCATCATGGCCCGGGAAACCTCGGGAATGTCATCCCACACCGCCCAGGCTTTGCAGCGTACCTTCTGCTTGAATTTCACCGGGGGCTTGCGGAAGGTCCCCACGAATCCGTGGGAGCCGAGTCCAAGCTGCCCGATCTTCATGACCCCCATATCCTGGGCGAACGCGGGCGCTTTCTGCGCCGCGATGATTCCGGCGATGCCGCCGAGTGCGGCGGTCCGGATGAATTCCCTGCGTGTCTTCATATTCGCTGTTCCTCGGATTGAATGCATTTGGATTATTCCCGCATCATCCCATGATTATAGAGGTTTCAGCCGGGGAAGTCAAAGTTTTTTTACTGTTTCGGGAGCATTTCGACATGCGGGTGTGCATGGGTTGGCGTGTAGCGAAGCGGGCAACCGGTAATCGCGGGGGAACGCGGGGACACCGACGACATTGCGGGGAAATTCTTTTTTAGAGGCGCTCGCCCCTCCGGTGGCTGAGCACACCCGGCGGCTGCGCGAACGGGTGGCTGAGCATACCCGGTGGCTGAGCTTGTCGAAGCCACCATCCCCACGCCACCGGTTCCGTCACAGATACTATTTCACCAGCATCATGCGGCCCTTGGACGTATGCCCGAGGTTTTCGACACGGTAGAAATACGGCCCGGAGGAGACTCGCGTCCCGTGACCGTCGGCGCCGTCCCAGAGAACGGAATGACGTCCGACCGCCATTTTCCCCGGCGAGAGAGTGCGCACCTTCTGCCCCATGATGTTGTAGATGGTGATATCGACACGGCTCCAGGAAGCGAGGGTGAATTCAATGGAGGTCCCGGCGTTGAAGGGGTTCGGATAGTTTCCCCGGAGCGAGAGCGGGGAAAGAGCGGGCCCGGCTTCCCCGCCGGATTCGGTGCGGTCGTCGAGGGAAAAGACGCCCTCAGAGGCGATGAACCATTTCAGATTCTCTTTATCCACAGTCATACTATAGGCAATAGTGCCCCAAAGACCGTCCGCCGTCGTGTATGTCTTCCATCCGGAACCATTATAACTGGCAATGCCCGTTGACGTCCTGAACCATACAACTCCGTTATTGTCGACCCCCATCATAACCAGATATTTTTTCTGGAATAACATCTCGTCCGGGACATCGGCAATTTTCAGAACGGATATCCAGTTCTCACCGTTGGATTTGAATATGCCTTCCTCTATGGAAAACCAAACGTTGTTATTCATGTCAAAATTAAATATATGACTGTCGGTAAATTCAAAAATACACCATTTTCCGCCGTCATACCGATACAATCCCTGGTCTGTTTTTGCCCAAACAACCCCTTTTTTATCGACATACAGTCTTTGCATCTTGTCCGATAAAAGACCGTCCGCCGTCGTTATCCGCGTCCAGGCATCCCCGTCATAGCGGTACAATGCCCGCGAGGGAGAAAAAGTGATCCAGAACGCCCCTTCGCCATCTTGCACGAAATTCTGTATCGTTTCATCGACCGGAAAGTTCCCACTCGGGATGACAAGCGTCTCCGTTGATCCGGCCAGTGAGTAAATGCCCGATGGTCTGGAGTACCACATCGTGTTGTCCGAGTCACAGAAAATGTTGTCGATGGTATTGATGGTGGGATAATCCTTGTCTTTCGCCATCACGCTCCATGCCGCACCATCGAAACACTCCACATACCCTTGATGGTCGAAAAACCACTTGCAATTATTGTTATCGCATATGATGGCATCGAAACCCGTTCTCGTGGGGCCGTTGACCCGGTAGCTCCGTACGGATGCGCCATCATAGCTCTTCAGTCCGTCCTTTGTCGAATACCAGAGGGTCCCCGCTCCGTCGCAGATCATGACCCCGTCATATTCATTCGGGTCCGGACCAGTCTTCTCCACCCACTTCCCATCGGAAAAGCACCAGAACCCGCCATAAACCGCTTCCCCGTTCTCGTCGGGAAGTCTTCTTTTGGTATCCGTCCAGAGCTCGCCGCTCTTTTTGTCGTATTCCAGGCGCGATATGCTGTATGAAAACGTCGATGGGATCCCCGCGTCTACGGGGATGGGATAATTTGTGAACGTTGTCCCGTCAAACCGCCATAGTTTCCAATCGCAGAGACACCACACGCATCCGTCCTCCGTACACTGCACGGCGCGCACCTCATTGACGGGAAGCCCGTCATCCGTTGTATATGTTCGCCATGAGGTCCCGTCATATCTGCTGAGCCCTTCAAATGTCGCGAACCACACCACTCCGGCAGCGTCCTCGGTTACACCGTAAATTATGGAAGTGAGAAGACAATCCCTTTTGGGAAACACATCCCGAACGTTGCCGTCGAAACGGGACACACTCTCACCCGCTCCAAACCACAGTACGCCGTCCGCCTGGGCATAAACCAGTGAAACCGAATCCGAAGGAAGGCCGTCAGCGGTGGTATAGGTTTTCCAGATACCATTGTCATAACACGTCGCCCTGAGATTAGCCGCGGCGGTATAGAGGAACCATGGACGATTCAACTCATCTATGGTGACTTTTTTAATATCCGTACTTTGCAGGCCGTCTGGAACGTCGATTTTCCGCCATTCGCCGTTCTCCCATGACATTGCCCCCCCGGAGGTGGCGCACCACACGACGCCGTTCGAATCCGATGCAATATATCGCACCTCGTTTGTGGGAATGGTGGTATTGTAGGTCGTGTACCAGACCAGCTTCGAACCGTTATAGACGGTGACCCCCATGTCCGCCGTTCCGTGGCTGAACCATACCGTGCCGTCGGAGGCGAGCGCGATGCCGGTCACCTTGTTCGATATCATGCCGTCCGCCTCCTTGAACGACTTCCATATAGCGCCGTCGAAATGGGAAGCTCCCGATGGGGTTCCCACCCAGACCCCTCCCGTCCCGTCAGGAACTATCACCGTAATATTATTCGAAACGAGGCCATCGGAGGCGGTGTAATGCTTCCATTCGGAGCCGTTGAAACGATACAGTCCTTTCACGGTTCCCACCCACATGACGCTGTCCGGGCCGGTAACGATACACTGGACGGTCACCGTGCTCGACGGTGCGTCATCGGCCAAATACGGTCGTACATCGCCCCCTTCGTATGTCCAGAGGCCGTTCGCGCCAAGCCAGACACTCCCACGCGCATCACAAACGACCGCTTGAACACCCGAAAATGTTTCCTCCTTGCGGAACGTTTTCCAAGAGGAGCCGTCATATCTGCCGACACCATCGCTATGGGTCGAGAACCAGAGGTTCCCCCTGCTGTCGCGGAACGCATCGGAGAATACGGCCTTGGGAATGTCGTACCCGACGGTGTCGTATACTTTCGTGGAAACGCCATCGAAACGCCATATGGAGGAAACATTGCTCTTATGACATGCGAACCAAGGATTTCCCTCACCATCCACGAGCATTTTCTGGATGTAGTTTACATTATCGGAATGAAAACCGTCATTAATTGTATAATGGACGCACGTACTGTCTTTCTTGCTCCATCGCGTCAGATCTCCGGAGGTCACGCACCATACGGAATCGCCATTCACCGCAATTTCCCCGAGATCGTTTCCCCCATACACATACTGTTTCCATTCATCACCGAATACCAATGAAGATTGGAAACATGCGATAATGAAGGCGCAGAAAATAAGTATTCTCATGTCTCATCTCTCCCCGGAAACAAACGACGGTCATGACACCCCGATAATAAAGTTGAAACATGGATAACGAATACCGGTTTTGTGCAGTCAACAACGATAATGATAAACAACGGGTTTTCTTATATCAAGTCCCAATATTACTGAATACATCTTTATACCGGGGTTTTATCTTGAGCGCTTCAAAAAAAAGCGCCGGGATGATCTCCCGGCGCTTCGACTGCATTATTTTTCGTATAACCCTGTATCCAGCCTCGACTTCTTTGGCCCTTTGACTCTCTTTCCTTTGGGCATTGAGCTTTGGGCCTTAACTTCTATATCCCTTCAGCACATAGTTTCTGATGGCGTCGGTATATGGAACGGCATCGGTTTTCTTCAGCTCGTCCAGACGGATCGCCTTTCCGGTCTGGTGGGATTTCGCGGTGGCCACGAGCGCCCGGTGCTGTTCGAGGATGGCCTCGTAGGGGCGCGGGATACGGTGGTTCACATAGAAATCGTTGAGTGTCAGGAACATGGGTTCGAAGATGTTGGGGGCGTTCAGCCCTTCTCCGGCCACGAACGTTTTCGTTTCCTGCTCGGCGTATACGGTGATGTGATAGCTGCCCGGAGCGCCGCCGACCTGGTTCATGCCGATGATCGGGTGCTGCCCCTCGCGGGGCTTGTAGGTAAGCAGGCTCACCGCCGCGCCGTAGGGACGCTTCGGATCGAAGAACCGGGGGTTCTTCCCCTCGGAATCGGTGACCGTCTTGAAATCGCCCCAATCCATGACAAAATCGCCGGTGAAGAACGCGCTGTCGATGCCGCCGCCAAGCGCGGCATGAGCGAAATTGAGCGTGTGCGGAAACATCCAGGGGAAGAACGGCTCCGGGCAGTAGCACTCGTAGGAGCGCACCGGTCCCTTTTCCTTCGCGAAGCGGGCGATCTCCGGGAGAATCGGCTGGTACTCCAGTGAGGAACCCTGCATGAGCGGAGCATTGTGCGCTTTCGCGAGACGCACGATCTCCTCGGCATCGGCGATGCTCGCGGCGAAAGGACGATTGATGAAGGTCGGTTTGCCCATCTCCAGCCCCGGACGGGCGAGCGCGAGGCTCCTGCGATAATCGGCGTGCTCCACGTGGACCACGTCACACTCCCTGGCCAGTTCTTCCGGGGATTTAGCCACCCGCTCGTATCCGTTGCGCTGCTTCATCTTTTCCGACACGCCGGGCGCATCGTCCCACACGATGTACGGGCGGCAGCCGACTTTGTACTTGTCTCCCGGATTACGGAAGCGGGCCGCGAATGAATGCGATCCCTGCCCGAGCTGCCCGATCTTGAGCAGCTTCATGTCCTGGGCGAACGCGGGAGCCTTCCGCGACGCTATGATGCCGGCGATACCGGCGAGCGCGGCGGTCTGGATAAATGAACGACGGTCTGGCATG
>CAYRTQ010000151.1:0-3096 GCA_964426865.1 uncultured bacterium | reverse complement strand
CTGGGAATAAGGGTAACATGGTACGAATTGTATAGGGATGTAATTTAAGAACATGAGAAGGGAATGGAAAGGGAAAAGGGCGCGAGGCGTACGGTCTTTTCCCTTTCCACGGGGATTATTGGGTATATTAACTATGTGAACAACAAGGATTCCATGTCCGGTATTCCGGGCGGTCGTACGGGAGTTGGCTGCTGTAAAAGATTTCTTCGCCCGGTCTCTTCCGGTCATGATGAGCGGATGATATGGACAACAGTCTGCTGAGTACCGTACCAGGTCAGGCGGCGGTTGGCTGGCCGGTCCTGGAGTATCTGGCAACCGTACTGATTCTGGTCCTGATGTTCGCTCCGGTGTAATGCCGATGGCGGTTTCGCATGGCGGAATCCTGGCCTGACCCTGCTGAAAACCGCACGTTTCTTCCTGCATTTGCAGGTGGTGAGGACAAAGCCGATACCCTGGCAGCGGGATAACATCATCGGCCTGGACGGCATCATAACCACACAGTAACCGGAAATGCCGCTGCCCGTCTGGATTCAGCTTTTCGGAATCCTGCGGAGCCCGATTTCCGATTTCTACATCGTGTTCGGCGCAAAACGGTAAACGGGAGGAGGATTTCACCCCTCATGAATATCACCGGGACCCTGTATGTCACGAATCGCGCGGACTGGCGCGCCTGGCTGGAAGCGCATTACCGCACCGAAAAGGAAATCTGGCTGGTGTACTATAAAAAACAGTCCGGGAAACCGCGCATTCCCTACAGCGATGCGGTGGAGGAGGCGCTATCGTTTGGCTGGATCGACAGCACGGTGAAAACGCTGGATGAGGAACGGTTCGCCCAGCGGTTCACACCCCGGAACCCCAAAAGCGGATACTCGACGGCCAACCGGGAGCGGCTGCGGAAACTCATCGCGCAGGGGAAGGTAAAGGAGGAGGTACTGGCCACCCTGGGCGACCTGTCCGACGATACGCTCGAGATTCCTCCCGATATTATGCGCGCGCTCCGGGAGAACGAACCGGCGTGGGAGAATTTCCGGAAATTTCCGGAAGCATACCGTCGAATCCGCATCGGGTACATCGAGCACGCCCGGAATCGTCCGGAAGAGTTCCGGAAGCGCCTGAAATATTTTCTCCGGATGACCGCTGAAAACAAACAGTTCGGGTTCGGGATTGAGGATTTCTTTTCCTGAAACATCGGACATGAGAAAGGCGCCCGGCAGGCGCCCTCGATGACCACTCTCCGCACCCTTCTTGCCCATATGCCTCACTTCATCAGCAGCATCTTCCGCGTTTCCGACGCCCCGTCCACATTCAATCGCACCACGTACACGCCGCTCGGCAGGTCCCCCGCGTTCCAGACCACGGAATGTTTCCCGGCCGGTTCCATTTCCCGTTTCAGGAGCGCCACCTGCTGACCGAGCGTGTTGTACACGGCGAGTTCAGCCCGGGCGCTCCGGTGAAGGGTGTATTCGATGACCGTGGAGGCGTTGAACGGGTTCGGGTAGTTGCCGGAGAGCGTGAACTGCTTCGGCGAGGGGGCCTGCGCGGCCGCGACCGCAGCAGGGGTATCCTGGAACCGTTTCCAGCTCAGCCCCGGAGTGTCGGTGCGGAATGTTTCGATGGAGCCGTTGTCCGCCATCATGACATAACAGGTACGTCCGTCGGGGCCGCCGAACGCGATGTTGCTGGGGCTGTTCCCGGCAAGTTTCACCTCGCGGAGCAGTTCTCCCGAGGGGGAGACGATGGCGATGGTCCCGCCGGTGCTCCGCTTACGGGTGACATACAGATTCCCCGATACATCGCACCGCATGCCGTCGAGAGAATTGGCGGGAAGACTGATGAGCAGACGCTGGTTGCTCAGTTCTCCGGTGGGGGAGAGGTCGAACGCCTGCACAGTGTTCTGACGCGACTGGCCGACATACAGGGTGCGGTTGTCGGGGCTTACCTCGATGCCGTTGGCGACACCGATCCCGGAGACAATGAGGCTGACCGCGCCATCGGGGGTGATGCGCCAGACCCGCCCGGACGAGGAACTCCAGTCCGGATCGCTGGCATAGAGGACGTCATGGGAGTCGATGGCGATGTCGTTGGGCTGGCTCATGCCGGACTCGTGGGCGTAGACGCTCACCGCGCGGGTCCGCATGTCCACCGCGAGAATGTTGTGTCCGGTGTAATCGGCGATGAGCATACGGTCCCGGCTGTCGAACCGTATGCCGTTCCCGGCGCTCCCTTGGGGAAGGGTGACGAACAGGCTGGAGACGCCTTCCGGGGTGACCATGCCGATATTACCCGCATTCAGGTAGCTGACCGCATAGAGGTTGCCGGTACGGTCGCAGGCGGGACCCTCGATGCCCTTGGTGAATTTTCCCGATGGCACGAAAATGCTGCTGACAAAGAGTTCCTCCGACGATACCGGCATGGCCGCGAGCGACAGGGCGGCCGTAAGCAGGAGCGGGAGCCACCGGAATTTCCAGGTGAACATTTCCTGTGGACGGCTGCTGTACCACTTTCGGGGTGGCAATCCGTCTCCCATCTGCCGGGACCATACCGTTTTACCCATATCCATCGGTTGCCTTATTTATTTGAGCAGCATAATTTTACGCGTTTCAGCCGTTCTGTCCGATTTGAGCCGGATGAAGTAGACTCCGCTCGGCAGATTCCCCGCGTCCCAAACCGAGGAGTGCTTCCCGGCCGTCTCCATCTCCCGTTTCAGGAGCGCCACCTGCTGGCCGAGCGTGTTGTACACGGCGAGTTCCACCCGGGCGCTCCGGTGAAGGGTGTACTCGATGACCGTGGAGGCGTTGAACGGGTTCGGGTAGTTTCCGGAAAGCGTGAACGCCTTCGGGAGCGCGGATTCTTCGGCCACCAGGGTCTGCTTGCGGTCCTGATAGATCTGCCAGCTCCGGCCCGGATGGTCGGTGCGGAAGGTCTCGATGGATCCGTTATCGTCCATGGTCACATAACAGGTACGGCCGTCGGGGCCGCCGAACGCGATGTTGCTGGGGCTTTTTCCGATGAGTTTCACCTCGCGGAGCAGTTCTCCCGAGGGGGAAACGATGGCGATGGTTCCCGTGCCCATCCGGGTGACATAGAGATTTCCCG
>CAYRTQ010000150.1:0-10849 GCA_964426865.1 uncultured bacterium | reverse complement strand
AACTCCATCATCGGCGGCTTCATTCCCGGCGTGAACGGAATACTCCTGACCGGGACCACCACCATGCGGTGGGAAGGCTGATCCCGGCCTTCATCGATCTTCATTCATCATCCCCTTGTCTTTTCTCCACATCCTCACCTTTCTGAATTCTGGAGGCGCCATGTTCCTCTTCAAGCCCAAATTCGTGATTCCTCTGGCGCTGTTTTCCGGTCTTCTGGCGAGCTATGGCGTCTATGGATACATGAAACAGCAGGAAATGAAGATGAAGCAGACCGTGGTGACCACGCCGGTGGTGGTGGCGGCGATCGGGTTGTCTTTTGGCGATTCCCTCTATGATGATAATATGGCGCTCAAGAACTGGCCGGAAGGGCTGGTTCCGGAGGGGAGTTTCCGGACGAAGGCGGAATTGGCCGGGCGGGTGCTGAAAACGGACGTGGTGGCGGGAGAGCCGCTTCTCGTTTCCAAACTGGCCTCGACGGGTTCCGATGGGGGGGTGCAGAGCCAGATTCCGCCGGGAATGCGGGCCATGACCGTGGCGGTGAACGTGGTGAGCGGCGTCGGTGGATTCGTACTGCCCAAGACCAAGGTGGACGTGCTGGTGACCATCAACTCCCGTCGCGAGCAGGAGCAGGCTGTCACGAAGGTGTTGCTGCAGGACATCCTGGTGCTGGCGGTGGATCAGACCAGCAAGAAAAAGGATGACGACCCGGTGACCGTGAAATCGGTGACCCTCCTGGTGACTCCGGAGCAGGCGGAAAAACTGGCCCTGGGCGCGGCGGAAGGGAAACTGCAACTCACTCTCCGCAACATTGCCGACACCGCGCCGACCAAAACTTCCGGCGCGCGCATTTCCCAGATCACTTCCGGCGGCGAACCGGAGAAGAAGCCTCCGGCTCCCCGTGTAGTGCGTCCGGCGCCCGCGCCCAAAACGGCGGCTCCGGAGCCGCTGGTCAAACCGGCGGTTGTGGAGGAGAAACCGTCGCCGCCCAAGCACAAGGTCATCGAGATCATACGGTCTAATGTCCGGAGCGACGTGACGTTCGACGAGCAAGGAAGGGAAGTGAAAACGAAGAAGTGACGGGATAGTACTTTGTCAAGCGGATAAAGATGGGCGTACTGCGCTTCGACAAGCTCAGCGCCCGGTGGCTGAGCTTGTCGAAGCCAGAGGATTGGATGGATGCAACCCAACTGTATCGACTTGACAAGGCAATAGCCACACATTCCAGAAGGCGGGAGGCTGGCATGGAGCAGGCGAGAGCGGCTGTCGCGAGGAGAGCCGGTTTATATGTCCGTGGTTTTCTGTTGGTGTTGACGGGATTCGCGGTTACAGCTGTAGCACTGCACGCCCAAACGGAAGGCGGAAGAATAAGCATCGGGATCGGACATTCCCAGGTGATTCAGTACGCCCAGCCGGTGGGGAGGGTTTCCATCGCCAACCCGGAAATCGCGGACGCCACGGTGGCCACTCCAAATCAGGTGCTCGTGAACGGCAAATCGGTGGGGAGCACCAATCTGGTGGTCTGGGACGAGCAGGACCGCTACACCCGGTACGAGGTGACCGTACGGCCCGCGGTATCCACCGACCAGATCATGCTCGGGGTACGCTTCGCGGAGGTGAAACGCACCGCTCTTCTGGAACTGGGCACGGACTTCATCGTGCGGAACCGGGTCATCAACAGTGAGACGGTGAGCGCCGGGAGTTTCGCGGGGAAGGTGAGCACTCCGAGCAACCCGCTTCTCTTCAGCGAGAACGTGGACCTCTTTCTTTCCATTCCCACCCAGAATTTCGAGGCCATCATCCACGCGCTGGAGGAAAAGAACATCCTGACCATGCTGGCCAAGCCCAACCTGAGCGCCATCAACGGCACGGAGGCCAGTTTCCTGGCGGGCGGCGAGTTTCCGGTTCCCATCGTTTCCGGATCCGCGGGCTTGCAGACGGTGACCATTGTATTCAAGGAGTTTGGGGTGCGGCTCAAATTCACCCCGACCATCATGGACAGCAGCATCGTAAATATCAAGGTCAACACGGAGGTGAGCACGCTCGATTTCGAGAACGGAATCACCCTCAGCGGGTTCCGGATTCCGGCGCTCATGACCCGAAGGGCGGAGACATCGGTCGAGATGCGGGAAGGACAGTATTTCATTCTCGGCGGGCTCATTTCCCAGGATGTGGGAAAAACGATTTCCCGGATTCCGTTGCTGGGGCAGATTCCCGTCCTGGGATTGCTCTTCAGCAGTGAGCAATTCAGAAACAACGATACGGAGCTGATCATCATGATCACTCCGAAGATAGTTCATGCCCAGGACCATGCGCCCATACAGGATCTGGAGCAGAAATAGTCCCCGCGGCCTGGAGAGCGAGGAAACCCATGAACATAAAAAAGATATTCAAGGAGCACCGGGGAAGTGTCATTGTCATTGTGGCGGTTTCGATGGTGGCGCTGCTGGGGTTTACCGCGCTCAGTGTGGATGTGGGGATTGTGTACAATGCCCGTAACCAGCTTCAGGCCGCGGTGGACTCCGCCGCGCTGGCGGGGGCATCGGGACTTCTGGTCAGCGATGCCGGCGCAACCGCCCGAATCCGGGCAAATCAGTTTGCCGGGATGAACCGCTGTATCAACCAACCGGTGGTTCCCGACCTGGTGAATATAGACGTAGGCGCGGGCACGGTGCAGGTGCATGCCACCCGGAGGCTCGATACGTGGTTTGCCCGGGTGTTCGGCGCCAACACCACCACGGTAACCGCAACCGCTACCGCAAAACTCTCCGGGCTGGAAAGTGTCAATGGAATGGCTCCCTGGGCGATCCCGCAATACAATTATGTTCTCGGTCAAGAAGTGACTTTGAAGTCGGGGGATGGAGGAATAGTCAACGGGAACAACAGTTTTTATTCTCCGGTCGACATGCTGCCCATGAACCGGGGCACGCCGGTTACGGGAGCGAATGAGTACAAGGACCTCATCATCAATGGTTCTGACGATCCCATATATATCGGAGATGAGTTGCAGGTGGAACCCGGAAAAATGGTCGGGCCGACCAAGCAGGGTGTGAACGCTGTTATGGACAAGGACCCCGACGCCTACTGGGACAATTCCCTGAATCAGATCGTCGGGTCGAAATATACCGGGTTTTCGAGTCCGAGGATTGTCATTGTCCCGTTTTTTTCCTATTCGCCCGATCCGGGGCGTACGTCAATTATTGTGGTACAGTTCGGGGCCTTTTTCATCGAGGGAGTCGAGAAGAACAGCGAGGTTGTCGGGCGGTTCATCAAGATCACTACTCCCGGTCCGCCGAGCCAGGGTGGGGGCGGGGGAGGCATGGTGTCGGTCGTTCATCTGGTGCAGTGAAATGCGTCAGGTGAAGGAAATATTGTTTTGTAGCGCTAAACATTATGGAAAAGAGGCGATTCTCGATGCCGAATTTGATACATAAGCAAGAAGGGAGCGTCATCATCATCGTGGCGATTTCTCTGGCGGTTTTGCTGGGCTTCGCGGCGTTGGGGATAGACGTGGGAATAATGTACACCGCAAAGAACCAGCTCCAGGCCGCGGTGGATTCCGCCGCGCTGGCGGGAGCTTCGGGACTGATCGTGGATCAGGCGACCGCCTCTGCGCGGGCTGTCCAGTTCGCCCAGTTGAACCGCTGCATCAAACAGCCGGTTTCTCCGGTCACCGTGACTTTCCCGGTCACGAACCGGATTCGGGTGGATGCGACACGGACGCTGCCCCTGTATTTCGCCCGCATCCTGGGTCATGATATTGCGAATATCTCCGCCCATGCCATCGCCGAGATCAAGCCATTGACCGGAACCCGGGGGATGCGTCCCTGGGCGGTTCCGGATTCAGTTCCCAGCAAATATACAATTGGCGATCTCGATACGTTGAAAGTGGGAGAAAACGGATCGCCCGGCACCCGTCCCGGATTCTTTTACCCGGTGGATTTCCCTCCCATATTCAGCCCGACCACGAATATCACCGGAGACCCGGTCACCGGGGCGAGCATGTATGAGAATAACATTCGTTACGGCGCCGCCGATCCGGTTTACATCGGGGATATCCTGGGAGTGGAAATGGGCAATATGGTCGGACCCACATCACAGGGAGTGAAAGATGTTATCGCATTGGATCCCCTGGCCACATGGGTGCCGACCGAGTCGGGCGGCTATCTTCAGAATTCCTTGTACTCAGGCTTCACCAGTCCTCGAATTATAAAAATACCATTCTATGATGAATCGCAAACTCCCAAAGCGAATGGCACCATCACCGTAACCGGCCTGGGCGCATTCTTCGTGGTTGATGTCCAGGGTAAGGATGTAACCGGCATATTCATTGAAATTGCCACCGCGGGGAGTCCCGGGGGGTTCGGAAATCCCGGCACTCCTTCCTCTCTTATGGGCGTTCATTTGATCGAGTGATGTTCAACCCTGAACCTTTCGAGGAACCATGACGGAACTGGTACATCTCGTGATCGTTGATTTCGACGAGGATGCGCGACGGTATCTCCGGGAAACGCTGAAAGCGATCGAGACGGTTCGGATCGAGGCGGAAGCGGCGGACCTGGGGCGGGTGCATGATATGGTGGAGAAGCACAAACCGGATATCGTCATCCTGGATCTTTTCCCCTCGCCGGATCACGCGCTCAAGCTGGCGGAACGCCTGTCCCGTTCCTTTCCGCAAATCATGCTCATCATCACCTCGCAGGACAGCGATCCGGATACGATACGGCGGGCCATGCGCGCCGGGGCCCGGGAATTTCTGTCCAAGCCCGTGCAGCGCGAGGAACTGATATCCGCGATCCAAGCGTTTCTGCGAATCAAGGCCCGGAAGGCGATGGACGCTGGGCATGGCGGAAAGATCATCAGCGTGTTCGGCCCGAAAGGAGGAACGGGCGCGACCACGGTGACAGCGAATCTCGCGGTGAACATGGCGGAGCGCACGAAGAAGGAGGTCATCCTTATGGATTTGAACCTCCAGTTCGGCAATGCGGGGCTGTTTCTAAACCTGAGACCCCGGCATACCCTCATCGATGTGGCGCTCCATGTGGATGAAATCGAGCCGGATACCCTGAAACAAAGCCTGACCCGCCATCCCTCGGGAGTGTATCTCCTGGCGGGACCGCAGCGCATCGAGGACACCGAATCTCTGACCGGAGTCCGGTTCGAGCATATCGTCAATCTCCTGCGCGCCATTTTCGATTACATCTTCATCGATGTATCCAAAACCTTCGACGAATTCACGGTGCGGGCGCTGGATGCATCCGACCACATCCTTACCGTGTTCACCGCCGATATCCCCTCCTTTTCCAATACGCTCCGGTGTCTGGATGCGTTCAAGCGGATGGAGTACACCCCGGATAAAGTCCTTCCGGTCGTGAACCGCTATTCCGTTTCCAACGCCACCGCGTTGGAGGAACTGGGCAAAACCATGCCCTATCCGATTTTCTGGAAGATTCCGAACCAGGATTATGCCACCATAATCAGTTCCATCAATCAGGGGGTTCCCTTGAACTCGGTTGCGCCCCGTTCCCCGGTGAGCCAGAGCCTCCTCGAACTGGCGGGGCGGCTGAACGGTGGGGGGAAGATGGATAAGGATGGCGAAGATGGGCAAAAGGGGAGCTTTCTGCACCGTCTGCTGCAACGAAAGTAACCGGGTATAAGGAGGAGGAATGGGACTTTTCAGACGTTTTCAGGAGACGCCCCAAGGCAGGGTTGCGGAAGGAACACCGTCCGGCGTGGTTACCGCGGTGAAACCGCAGGCTCCGGCTCTCGAATCCTACCAGGACATGAAAGTACGTATTCATCGACGGCTCATCGATAATCTCGATCTGGCGCGGGTCGAAGCCATACCCCGCGAGGAACTGAAGTTCCAGGTCCGGGATGCCGTGGCGGCCCTCCTCGACAGCGAGGCGGACATCGCCCTGGGATTGAACCGTGAGCGTCTGGTGGAGGAAATCCTGAACGAGATATTCGGCCTCGGGCCTCTGGAACCCCTGCTTAACGATCCCACCATTTCCGATATCCTGGTGAATACATTCCGTCAGGTGTACGTGGAGCGCTTTGGCCGTCTGGAACTCACGGGCACGGCGTTCAAGGATGATGACCACCTTCTGCACATCATCGACCGCATCGTATCCCAGATCGGACGGAGGGTGGATGAATCCTCCCCCATGGTGGACGCCCGTCTTCCCGACGGATCCCGCGTGAATGCAATCATTCGCCCCCTGGCGGTGGACGGCCCCATTCTTTCCATCCGCAAGTTCAACGTACGCAATCTGACCGTGGACGATCTCATCGGGTATGGCTCGCTCACCGCGCAAATGGCGGACCTTTTGAAGGGAGTGGTGCGGGCGAGACTGAACGTGCTCATTTCCGGGGGAACCGGCTCCGGGAAAACGACATTTCTAAATGCTCTCTCCGCGTTCATTCCCGAAAGCGAACGGATTGTCACCATCGAGGATGCGGCGGAACTTCGGCTCCAGCAGACTCATGTGGTTCGTCTGGAGACACGACCCGCCAACATCGAAGGACAGGGGGAGGTGGTCCAGCGCGACCTGGTGCGGAACGCGCTCCGTATGCGCCCGGATCGTATCATCGTGGGCGAGGTGCGCGGCGCGGAAGCGCTCGATATGCTCCAGGCGATGAATACGGGTCATGACGGCTCCATGACCACGCTTCACGCCAATTCGCCCCGTGACGCGTTGCGCCGTCTGGAAACCATGATTCTCCTGGCGGGGGGCAATCTTCCGGACAAGGCCATGCGGGAACAGATCAGCTCGGCCATCAATGTGCTTGTGCAGATCGCCCGGCTGAGCGACGGCTCCCGCAAGGTGGTCCGCGTGGCGGAAATTACCGGTATGGAGGGGGAGGTCATATCCATGCAGGACATCTTCGTTTTCGAAAAGATCGGAATCGCCGAGGACGGAAAAGTGCTCGGCGCCATGCGGGCCACCGGAATTCGCCCGAAATTCGCGGAGCAGCTCCGGGCCTCCGGTATCATCCTGCCTCCCGACATCTTCGAGGAGCGCCGGGTAAACATCAGGGAGATGCAGGTATGATCGATCCAACTATTATCGTCATATTCATCTCGGTCACTCTCCTGATGCTGGCGGTTTTTTCCCTGGCCGGGTGGCTGGTGGCCGGCAAGCAGGACATGAGCCGCAGGCTGGCCGAACTTGCGGTTCCGGTAAACGCCCAAGGGGATATGCCGATCATCCTCAGGGGGGAGGAACTGAGTCAGATTCCGCTTCTGGACCGTCAGCTTCGGAAAATGGGGGTATCCCGGTACCTGCGCCGGTTGCTCGCCACCGCCAACCTTTCCATGACAGTCGGGCAGCTCGTGCTCATGATGCTTGTTTCCGGAATGATGGGGATGGTACTGGCTCTGAAGACGAACAGCATCCTTTTGGCCGTGTGTTTTACCCTGTTGTTCGGCTCGGTCCCCCTGCTGGTCGTATTCCATATCCGGAAACGGCGGATTCAATTGTTCGAATCCCAGTTTCCCGATGGACTCGACATGATGCGCAATGCCATACGCGCGGGTTTCGCTCTCATTCGGGCGCTGCAACTGGTCGGGGTTGAATCTCCCGATCCCGTGGGCATGGAGTTCCGGAAAACCTCGGAGGAAATCAATCTCGGCATACCCATGAAGGATGCCCTGATGAACCTGACCACGCGGGTGGACAGCATGGACCTCCGTCTATTTGTGACCGCCCTGCTCATTCAACGGGAAAGCGGCGGCAACCTGAACGAAATCCTTTTCAAACTGAGCGACACCATACGAGCGAGGTTCAAACTGGCCGGACAGGTCAGGATTTATACCGCCCAGGGACGGCTTTCCCAATTGGTGCTTGGACTCCTTCCGATTGCGTTCGCCCTGATTGTCACCGCGATCAATCCGGATTACATCATGGTGCTGGTGCGGGAGCCGCAGGGGCACATGCTCATCGCTCTCGCTATTGTCATGCAGGTTCTTGGGTATGTCTTCATCCGGAAGATCATCACCATCAAAATGCAGTGATGCGCGGTAGCGGCGTCAAGACGGAAAAACCGTCGTGACGGTTTCCGCCCGCTCCACGGAGGAGAGGATTGGCATGGATTTTCCCCTTATCATTATCCTCATATTCTGTTCGGTATCCGCCGGGACTTTCCTGTTTCTCAACTATCTCAGCAGGAAGTCCGATCCCATACTGGGACGGTTGCAGCATGTGGAGAATTTTTCCGAAGCCCTGCACGAGCAGTTCCGTACTCTGGGCGAAACGGACCGTAAGAAGCTCGATCCGCGACTTTCCAGGATACTTTCCGGCATGGGACAGTTTGTGAAGCGCGATGAGAAAGGAGCGGGAAAGCGTCTGGGACAGGCCGGTTATTATCAGGAAAACGCCGTACGGTTGTTTTATGGTATCAAATCCCTACTCGCCGTTTCCCTGTTCACACTGTACATCCTCCTCGGAATTGCGCACAGCAACGGCGCTGTTTCCCTGCTTCTCGCGGTGGTCATGGCGGCCCTGGGGTATCTCATTCCGGATCTCGTGCTTTCCATGAGGATAAACCGTCGTCAGGGAGCGATCAATAGCGGGCTTCCCGATGCGCTGGACTTTCTGGTGATCTGCGTTGAGGCGGGGCTCGGTCTCAATTCCGCGCTGGTGCGGGTCGGAAGGGAAATTGAAATGCGGTGCGGGGAGTTGAGCGAGGAGTTTCTGATGGTGAACCAGGAGATGCGTACCGGAGTCACTCGCGACCAGGCGCTGCACAATCTGGCCGACCGTAACAGGAGCAAACATCTGAAAGTGCTGATGAGCGCCATTCTTCTCAGCGACCGTCTCGGAACGAATATCGCCGATACCCTCCGCGCGCAGTCCGATTCACTGCGCACAAACTTTCGTCAGCAGGCCGAGGAACAGGCCGCGAAGGCGGGCATCAAGATGTTGCTCCCGCTGGTTGTTTTCATTCTGCCCACGCTTTTCATCGTGATCCTCGGCCCGGCGGTTATCATGATGATTAAGGACGTGGTTCCGGTCATGAGCAAATGACATTGCCGTTGGGCGACACCAAGCTCAGCGTTCATCGGGAGCCATTTCGAAAGCGCGGTATAATCTTCCCATAAATGAAAAGCAGTGTTGCGGATTCTCTCGCTTTGTATCCCGGGGTATCCGAATTTCCCTTCACAAGGAGAAATGCCGATGCGCTTCCCGTTGAACACCCTGTGGCTGGCGGCTTCTATCGTTTTGACCGGAATATCCTGTTCCCGGGGAAGTTATCAGTTGTACGAGTATATGCCGTACTTCCCCATCGATGCAATACCCGGCGAGGTATATATCGACGACCAGGTAAACGCGTTCCACACCGGTGGATTGCTCCCGACCGATAACCCGGTATACGTCGATGTGCGCAAGGATGACGGCATCCGGGAGAGGGGGAGACTGATTCAGGCGGCTGACCGCAAACTGGTCATGAGCCGGGGTTACAAGTATGCGGCTCCCGGAGACACCACTTCGGTCATCGAGGATGAAATTACCATTCAAAAAAAGCATATTCTCATACTCAAGGTTTGGTGACGCCGGTTAACGGAGATTGAAGGGATCTGAATACGATGCGAAACCCGTCTTATCTTCTTGCCAGACAGGGGAAACCAATTTGCCCATTGTCAACCTGACCCGGGGGATTCTTCTCGCCGGAAAAGCCGCCACCGCGGACACATTCCTGGGCCGCATGACCGGTCTTCTGGGCACGGATCAGCCCGATCCGCTCCGCGCCCTGGTTTTTTACACATGCCGGTGCGTGCATACTTTTGGTATGCAGTATCCGATCGATACGGTATTCTTCGACCGGGAAGGAACGGTGGTGCATCTGACGCCCGTTCTTCCGCCGAACCGGATTTCTCCGACTGTTTCCTCCGCACACGGGGTTGCGGAGTTTGCGCCCGGTGTCCTGAACGGTTCCAACATTCGGCTCGGGGACCGGTTGCGGGTCAGCAGCGATGAAAGCTTCAGGGGGGATTTGGCCGGACTGCGGCGTGTTCTCCGCTGGCCAATGAATCTGGCTCTGGGCGTGCTCTGGGTGATACTCGCGGAAAGCGTTTATCAACGATGGGCGGAATCCGGAGCGCTGATCAGCCCGGGGCTTGCGCTGGTGAATATCCTTCTGCTGCTCCTTTTTATCCTGCGGAGCGAGAGCAGGGAAACTTCCCGCAGGATCCGGGACTGGGTGATTCCCGCGGTCACCATTGCGTTCTCCCTGATGCTCCGGCCCAATCCCGTGGACGATGATCCCCTGGGAGGAATTTCCACCACGCTGCAGATGGCGGGAATAATCGGCATGCTCGGCTCTCTCGCCAGTCTCGGGAGGAGTTTCGGCATCGTTCCCGCACGACGGTCGATCCGGCGCGCGGGAGCGTACCGTATCATCCGTCATCCCCTCTATGCGAGCGAGTTGTTGTTCTTCTTCGGTTTTCTTCTGGGGAATTTGACTCTTTTCAATGTTCTCGCTTTATTGGTTGTTCTATTCGGGCTTGTTTGGCGGGCGGGAGCGGAGGAAAAGCTCCTCCGCGAAAATGGCGAGTATGCGCGGTATATGTCGGAGGTCAAATACCGGTTGATACCCGGCGCGTACTGATGCCTGTCGGTCAATTCCGTACTTTTCCCCGTTTTACGATACCGCTCCGGATTACCTCCTTCTCTCCCCGCTATCGGCGATATCAAGCCGGGAATGGCGTCGCATCCGCTCATCCCGCAGATGCAACTCCGCTCTTTTCTCCAGAGGATGCCTCTTATTCAGAGAAGTCGCCTTCCCTGTTGCGCCTCATACCAAGTTTGAATCAATCTCCGTAGCAAAGGCAGCCCCCTTTCCGGCCTT
>CAYRTQ010000149.1:0-10870 GCA_964426865.1 uncultured bacterium | reverse complement strand
TTATAAAAAAGCGTCTGTAGCGATACAGACGCTTTTTTGTTTTTGGGGGGAAAGATGGTGTAATACTATGAGCGATGATATGGGAAAAGATGATTGTGACTGTTGCAGCGTATGTCGCCTGCGACGATGATGCATGAATATCGTCAGACTTTCAGAAACAGCTTTCGGCGATGCAGGAAGTATAACAGAAACCACTCCACGAGCATCACCGAAAACGCAAGGAGCGGCTTCCCGAAACTTCCCATATGCGGGATGATTCCCCCCACGAATACTTTCGCCACTGCCCCGAAATCGATGAAACGGTGCAACAAATAGATGGTGATGGCGTTCATGCCGATCACCACGAATGGAAAAGCCCATGCTCGGTATCCCCGTACATCTATGACCCAATAGAAAAGGGTGAGAAGCAGCAGGCTCCATCCACCGGCGAAAAGGACATACGAACTGGTCCACAGTATCTTGTTGATGGGGAAGGCGATCCCCCAGAGCCAGCCCAAGGCCAGCAGAGCAACGCCAGCGACGATATACTCACGAATGATACGACCCGGAGCGATGGTTGAGCGGATACGGTGCCCGGCGAGTACCCCGATGAGTACGGAAGATACCGCCGGGATAGTGCTGAGAACCCCGAGAGCGTCTCCCCCTTTGTTGAGGCCGTAGGAATTGTGATAACCGGGGAGGAGGAAGCGATCCAGATAATCCGCCAGGTTCGCGTTGGGTTCGAACGAGCCGACGCCAACACCGGGGACCGGAATGAACGCCATTGCCGCCCAGTACCCGAGGAGAAGTCCCACGGTCCAGACCGCCTGCTTCCGTACGATGAAATTCATGACAATGAGCGCGGCGAAAAAATATACCAGCGCGATACGGGGGAGGACTCCGGTGAACCGCAGCTTGTCGAACTGAAAATCCAGCAGTCCGTTATACATCAGGCCCAAAAGGGAGAGGATGAGGGCGCGTCGGAAGATATGGATGTAGAGATCGTGACGGGAATCTCCCCGTTCCAGCCGACGGGAGAGGGAGAAGGGCATGCTGGCGCCCATGATGAAAAGGAACAGGGGGAAAATGAGGTCCTCGAACCGGAACCCATGCCAAACCGCATGTTCCAGTTGGCCCGCGAACAGCGTGGCGGCGGGAGTACCCGCCCAGGTCAGGAAACCGGCGATGAACGCGCCGCCGCCCGTGATCCAGAACATGTCGAAACCGCGGAGAGCATCGATGGATACGATCCTGCGGGAGGCCGCTTCTATGGGACGTGGCATGGATTCCTCCGGGGAAAGAAATCTGGAGCCATATTCAGGGCGCCGGGGAAAGCGGTATTGTACTCTGTCAAATGGATAGTGTTGAGTGGATTACGCTTCGGCACTTCGACAGGCTCAGTATCCGAAGTCTCAGCGCCTGCCACTGGTTGAGCGCCTACCGCTGGATGAGTTTGTCGAAGCCGGCGCATCGGAAACACATTAATCCAATATTGTCGACTTGACAGAGTAATAGTACCGCTTTCCCCCGAAATACCGGGAGGCGTTGACCAAGGTTGGAGCGTTATTTCGCGGCTTGACCCCGCATTGCATCCGTGCAGCTTTCATACTTCAGCCTGCATACCTCTGCCTTCCCGATCACAGATTGCCGTAGTTCTTGTATATTTCCTCCAGGCTCATTCCCCCCCGAATCTGCTTGCGCTCCTCTGTTTCACGGTCCAGAAGCTCCTCGCACCGGAGCATGACCTCATCAACCGCCTCGGCGGGAATGACCTGGACGCCGTCCGTGTCTCCGAATATAAAATCACCGGGGAATACCTTGAGCGAGTGCTTCAGATGTCCGGGCATGAATATGGGTGTGTTGATCTCGTTCACGATCCATCCGGTGCGGGCGTTGGGAACCGTACCCATCGTGAAGACCCCGAAATCCTCCATTCCCAGAATGACCCGGGTATCCCGGACATTTCCGGCGCAGATCACTCCGGTAGCGCCCAGGGTTTTCGCCAGGTTGCAGCTCATCTCTCCCCATTGTGCGGCGAAGGTATTCGGGCCGGTGTCGATGCAGATCACGCTTCCGGGGCGGACCGCTTCCATGACCAGTCTCTGACGTGGGCCGCCGCCCCAGGGATTGTCGCCTCGCTCGATGATGGTGGATTCCGGCTCGGCGTGGGAATGCATTTTAACTGTCAGCGCAAACCCCGCCACGACCATGTCGTTGCGGAGGGGCTTGATCTGGGGGGAAAGCATGTTCTCCCGTATTCCGAGCGCGAACAGCTTGTCAAACACCAAACCCCCGTAAAAGCGCTTGTACCGACGCACCCGTTCCAGCGGGTCGATGTCCAGTTTCCGGTATTCCGGCATGAAAAGTCCTTTCGGTAGTTGGGTGAAGAGTGTGAGCGCTATTCTTTCCCGTATCGCAAATCCATCACCTTGAGCGGCGCTCCCCCCTGCAAAACCAGGGTGTATACATGGTCGAATTCACTTTCATTGATTATTATATCGGATGGGCCGCCGAGGACGCGGATCAGTTCGGGAATCGTGTTCGAATGGCCGACCACAAGGATCGTTCCCCCTTCGTTTGCATGAATGTATTTCGCGAGTGAAGTATAATACTCAGGGGATACCTTTCGCGGAGTTGACCGGGTCCAGATCACCGGGATCACTGCGGGGGTGATGTTCAGGAGTTGAGCGAGCGGCGTGGCGGTTTCACGGGTACGGCGGACTTCCGTAGTGACAATGGAAGTGATCCCCGCGTTTCCCAGCAGATGGGAGAGGGCTTCCGCTCGTTCCCGCCCTTGAGTGGTCAGTGAAGGATTACCGGTAGGGATAGAGTCCTTTTCCGCGTGACGGACGAGCAAAACCGTGGTGACTTTCTTTTGAACTTGTTCGGCGTATAAGGGAGATGACAGAAAGAGCGCCAAAAAGATGAACGCCGGTATCCATGGGAATGCTGAATTCCGACGGAAGTGTTCACGGTACGAATGCATCATGGCGTGGCTCATAATCTGCATTCCTTTGCTCAGAAGGGTGTGCGTGAGGCGCTGGCTTCCCCGTTCAATTAAAGGTTTGTATTCTTTTTCACCGCTTTCTTTTGGTTCTTCGATTGAGATTTCTTCTCCAATTGTTTCAGAGATATCTTTTCTGAAGGTGTCTGCTTTTCGGAAACTTGCCTGTTACGGAAACACTCCGCCGGGATTTCCTCTTTATCGAAGCCGGGACCGCGCCAGGATACGGTGAGCCGCGTGCAGCCTTCCTTGGTAAAATAGGTCAATTCCACCGGGTGCAGGCCCGCTTTCAGGGCAATGTATCCACACCGTTCCCGGATGGGATCCATACCGCCGTTTTTGATGATTTCCTGTTTTGATACGGTGAGCGCGGAATACCCGTCGGAGCGGGTCCAGAACGTATAGACCCCGTCCCGGGGAACGGAAATAAACCCGGTAACGACATATCCGAACGTGGTTCCGTTCGCGGCGGCGGGCAGCGTGAAGCGCTCCGAGGCGCCGGTGGAAGAGGGGGTGAGTGAGGAAAATTTCGGGAGCTTCTTCCAGGATCCCTCATACCGGCTCCAGACGAGCCCCGGTCCGGTCTCACGGGAAACAGACGGTTCCATCGGTCTGAGCGCCCGGGGACGGACCTCCTCCCATACGTCCGTGCGGAATTCATCCACCGTGGTGTTGTATTCCTTCAGACGTCGTACACCCGCATCGTTGGCTGTCTTACAGAACTGTTCCAGACGAGCGGTGAACTCCGGATTGACCACCAGACGGCAGGAATCCTGATCAACTAACAGTGCATCTCCCCGCAGGCGGTCACGGCAGAGTACCGCGTAATCCTCGCTGAGACGGGCTGCTTTTACCCGCGCCAGAGTCTCGGGTTTATCCGAGGTCAGCGCCTCCGCCTCGTTCCAGAGGGAATCGGCGCGGGCCAGGATATCGTCGGTGAGATATTCGGCGTCCGGACCCTGCCAGATGCCGATATGGATGTTCTCCCGCTCCACCCGGTCGTGCAGCAGGTCGATGTATTTACGTATGGGCCTTGCCGCGGGACCGTAGACACCATCGAGGAATTCGTCGATGACCGCGTCCGGGTCACATGCCGGGTCCCAGAGGAGCCGGGCGTTCAGGTATCCGCTCAGTTCGGAAAGCTCGCCCTGTCCGGTGGAGTAGATATCCTGTTGGAATACGCCTCGAACATGGTTCTCGACAAAGAACCGGACATTGTCGGCGCGGGACCGCAGGTCGGGGTAGGGGATGAAATAGTGGGCGAAAGAGGTGTTGTAGTTCCATATCCACAGACGGTCTGCGACTTTCGCCCATTCCCGCAGATCATGGGCGAAAGCCTGGTTGCGCGGGCTGTCGCAGCTTCGGAGCGGGTGGGAGAAACAGCATTCAATGGTGCAGAGGCGTATCACTACGTTCGGACGTGGCCGCATGGTCTTCGGGGCCTTGCGGGTCCACTGGTAGGCCAGGGTTTCCACGCTTTTCCCGGGGAATTCCCGCTCTACCGCCTCCGCCACCCGGTTCACGAGGGCGAGCACCGGCGCCATGCGGGCGCCTTCCGAATCGGCCAGCGCGGTGCATTTCGGGCATTCGCAGGAGTTGTACCAATCGTTCTGGGAAACCGAAACAAGGTCCGCTCCGGGATTGTCGCGGAAAACCTGGAGCACTCCCTCGGTCACCAGCCGGATGACATCTTCGTTCGTGCAGCAGAGTTGGCTTTGCTCTTTCAACCGTTTGCCGTTCACCAGCGAGAAATATTCCGGATGGGTCGCGAAATATTTCTCCGGCGAGACAAACTTGGCGAACGTGTGGGCGAAATACCCCGGCGCGAATTCCCATCGTCCGCCGTGACGTTCCGCGAGTCCGCCATCCTTGCTGTTGCGGTTGAGACGGTTGCGCGCCGCCCAGTCGCCGTCGTACGACTCCCAGAGATATGTCTCACGGTATTCCAGCGCCGGGATGCGGGTCTCGTCCATCGCGGCGATATGCAGGGAATCGGTGTGCGGAATGCGGCTCACCCGCGGGGTGAACCACCGGCAGCCGAGATGATCCTGCAGGAGACCGTAAACGCCGTACAGCGTTCCGCGCGGTTCTCCCGCGATGATCAGCCGCGTTCCCACCGTGCGGAGGATATATCCTTCCGCGCCCAGCTTCGCGGTATCGATGTCCGGGGCCGCCTTTTTCAGGTGCGCGTTGTTCCCGAGGATGATCTCGTGTTTTTGGAGCGGCTGATGGTCGGTGATAATGGGGATATCTATCCCGCTCATCTCCCGGATAGCCGCCCGGAGTTCCAGCGCGGCGTGCCACACCGCCGGAGGGGCGGTCTTGGCGACCACGATGGAGTACCGGGAGCGCCCGTCGCGGAAGATTTCCAGTCCCGCTTTCCGTGGCCTGTCGGGTGGCGTGGATGGGCGTGCGACGCCCGTTTCTGGTATGGGGGGTATGGGGGGTATGGGCCGCGCGTTACGGTCGGGGTGGGATGAACATCCCGCGGCAACCAGGACGAGAAGAATGAGAATGGAAAGTGCACCGTCCCTGACGAGAGCGGAAAGGAATGTCTGCGGGAAGCCCGAACCGTACCAATACCGTTTCACCTCACACCTCTTGGAAATCCACGATGAATCCACGCTCAAAAAAAATCAGCCTGAGCAAGATACGGACGGATCGTGCGCTTGGCAAGAGTCATCCGGAAAAAAAGCTTTCTTTGCTTGTTCTCTCGCTATAATTTACCTGTATTCAACATGGTGGCGGAAAACTGCTCTCGCGGACGCAAAGGAGTGAGAATGAATTCGAGGGAACGGGTTGGGAAAGCGGTGAATTTTGAACGTCCGGACCGGGCGCCGATCGATCTCGGGGGTATCCGCGCTTCCGGAATCAATGCGGTCGTCTATGATAACCTGAAACGGCGCATGGGGATTGCCACCCCGACCAAAATCCACGATACCATGCAAATCCTGGCGGAGGTGGAAATCGAGGTCCTCGACCGTCTCCATGCCGATGTGGTCCCGCTGGAAGCTGCCACCGCCCGGTGGTCGCGCCAGGATGCACGGGAAGGGGTGGCGCGAAAACTTTTCTGCGGGCTGGAGGTTTTCTTCCCGGAGGGCACGGATATCCGCGAGGACCGTGAGGGAAACTGGGTTCTGCACAACGCCGCGGGGCAGCTCTTCGCCGCCATGCCGAAGAACGGATACTATTTCGATTTCCTGCGCCCCACCATGTCGCGACGGGCGATCGATCCCGCGAAATTCCGGCCCCGCGACACCATTTCCGAAACGGAACTCGATCTGCTCGCGGAGCACGCCCGTTTCCTCTACGACTACACCGACAAGGCCATTCTCGGCTGGGGCGCGAGTATTTCCTTTTTCGGGCTTTCCGCCCTGCTTTCGGACAACATCACCCAGGGATCGCTCGACGAATGGCTCTGCATGCTCATGGTGGAGCGTGAAACAGCGGAGGAAATGATGGGGCGCGCGGTAGACGCCACGATACGATGCTACGAACTCTACCACGAGGCGCTCGGAGACCGGTGCTTCGCCTGGGGCGTGGCTTCGGACGACGCCGGGACCCAGCGGGGCGGACTCATCTCCCCCGATCTTTTCACCGAAATGATCCAGCCCCACTATCGCCGTCTCTGCAACTGGGTGCATGCCCATACCCGATGGAAAACATATCTCCATTCCTGCGGCTCCATACGGGATTACATTCCCGGCTGGATCGAGGCGGGTATCGATATTCTGAATCCGGTGCAGATTTCAGCGGAGGGCATGGACCCGGAAGGACTGATGCGCGATTACGGCGGAAAGATCGTGTTCTGGGGCGGCGGCTGCGACACCCAGCGGGTGCTTCCCCTCGGCTCACCGGAAGAAGTGCGCGAGCATGTACGCCGTAATCTGGAGATATTCGGCTCCGGCGAGGGCGGGTATGTGTTCAACCAGGTTCACAACATCCAGCAGAACGTTCCGGTGGAAAATGTGGAGGCCATGTTCGAGGCGGCGTACGAGTTCGGGAAGGCCGGACGGGAGCGTGACGGGCGGCGGTGATGGAAGCGCATTCGCCCTGTGAGGAAGTGCGGAGATCGACGGAGCGGAATGCCCGCAACCGGTGGGGGTCAGGAGAAGAATGTACGGCTGGGGACAAAAAAACCGGCGGGCATCGTACGAAGTACGTGCGCCCGCCGGTGGTTGGGGTGTCTGTCGCAACCCATCACAAGGCCTGCATGGTGGTTATGGTGGTGTTGATGAGAGTGAACACATGCCCGGCGAATCCGATGGCGCCGAAAACCAATCCCCACATGAGGATGTCGTAGAAGGTCATTTTGCTGGTTTCCATGGTATTTCTCCTTTTTTAGAGTAAGGAACCGTTGTTGGAGAATTGGACCGCGACGAGACTGGCAGCCGCCAGGAAGAGTCCGATTCTCACGAGTGCAATCGAGGCGGTTTGAATGGTGTACGCTTTCATTTTCTTTTCCTCTCTTTCCCACCCCTTTGGGTGACTCTCGTTACGCGCATTATTAACGCAATATGCGTGCCAATTGTGGAAATAATTTTTCGTATATCCGAGAGCAGGGTATAATGCGCTGCGACGCAACAGGAAACGAAATCGTGAATTCTGCGTTTCCCGTCGCCCGGCATGGCGAGAATGGCTGTGTGTATAATGAGACGACGAGACGGTGTCTCGACTGAAATGTTATGAAATGGTATATGGTACTGCGGAACAGTGAGATAAAATGTCTCATCAGTGATACAGCATGAGACTGATTTGAGAGGGAACCATACGATGCCAACAGGCATCCAAAGGGAATGGCACGCCGACGCCGGGTATGCGACCGGGTGCAACTACGCGGAATCGGAGTGATTCCTCTCCGCGGACGGGTGATGGCGGGACGTCTCGCCCCGGCGGGGGCAAAACGTGTCTTGCGTTTGCAAGTCGCCTCTATTAAATTAGATACGGATGATGGGTTCGGAAGGTTTGCCCGGGTGAGAACGTGGATTGACTGGCCGCGCACCCGATTCGGGAACAGGTGTGGCCAAGGGGGTCGTGCCGTGAGAAGAATGGTGGACAGGTGAAAGCCAGGGAAATCGTACTGATTGCACTGCTGTTTTTTTTCGGGTTCATGATGGTGGAGTTTCTGATCGCTCATATGGAATTCGACAATGCGCTCCAGCGTTTTCTGGCGCGTGTCATTTTCCTTGCTCCGTTTTATCTCCTCGTTTATATGGTGTTCAGTGTACGGGATATGCAGCGGAAACTCCAGCTTCTGGATACTTCCCGCTCCCATGAACGCCGGGATCGGCCAAGGGAACGCTCGCTGAGGTTGAAGTACAGAACCAGTAATTATGGAAAGGGCGAAAATGGAAGGTATAAAGGAAAACCGCGGACCTGATAATGTCGGGCCCGTTTCCCCGCAAAAGAAGGGGATTTTCCGTTCCCTGGTAAACAATACCGGATTCCGGTACGCGTACATGGTGGCCATTCTCATGTACATTCTCCTTTGCGGGTATTTCCTGATTTTTGCCGGTTCCCTGCTCATCGAGGCCATTTCCCTGAAATGGTATTCGGCGGATGCCACCGATTTTGACGCCATGTCCTTCCTCCTCGGGTATCTTTACGGTTTCCCGAGTCTGCTCGGCATCCTGGGGGGAATCGCGGTGATGTCCTCCGCCCCGAAATCCTGGTTCCGGTTCAAGATTCTCCTGTTCGTTCCCGCCGCGGTATGGTCCACTCTTCTGGTGCTCGATCTGGTCCGCCGCCCCTTGTACTGGTCGCAGCTCGTATATCACATTCCGGCCATGATGCTCTGTCTCTTTGTCCTTGCGGGAGTCTCCCTGAAAGTCTGCACTCCCTATCATGACGGGGACGGACGGGATTATTCCCCCAGCGTCAAAGCGCCCGGACCGCGTAAGCCACACATGCCCAATCCATAAAGGAATATGCCGCGCGGCGGACTTCGCTCGCAATTCACTCCCCGGCGCAGCAATTCCCATCAGGCCCTTTTTCTCCCTTCCCCTCCTCCGGCGTCCGCCCGGGGGAGGGGTTTTATTTACCGGTCACTTGCCGCCCGTATGGGGGACCGGGAATGCTCATCCTCGCCATGAGGACAGCGGCCAAAAAAAGGAGAAGGCCCGAGGGGGAATGGGGCTCGGACCTTCTTCGTATGCCTGCCCGAGATAATCAGGCAACGCAATTGATTATAAACTACAAGAATTCGTTATTTTTCGCAATCAGGGAAACCCTGAAAATAGCCCTCGATTTTCCTGAAAATGACAAACGGAATTGTGTACAAGTATACGGATGCGCCATCTCCTGGCGTCGCGGGATGTCGGCCCCGCGCCGCTGTCACCGCAGCAGGGTGACTTTCGCGGTTGCCGCTTTCCCGATCGATTCCAGACGGGTAAAATACACGCCCGAGGAAACCGCGCGCCCGTTTCCGTCCCTGCCGTCCCACACCATCCGGTATTCACCGGCGGAAAAGTTCCCATTCGCCAATTCCCGCACCATCTGACCGGTGGTGCTGTACACCGTCAGGCGCGCGTTCCCGGATGAGGGGAGCGTGAACGTGATGGTGGTCGAGGGGTTGAAGGGGTTTGGGAACACCGGTCCGAGCGACACGGCTGCGGGGCGTTCCCCCGTGCTTTCCGATACCGCGGTCTCCTCGGTCAGGGGCCGCCAGGCAGCCTTGATGATACGGCCCTGAGAACCAAGATTGGTGATGCGGGTCTGGCCGGAGCCGTCCGTGTTCATGACATACAGGTTCATCACGGTCACCGTGCCGCCGTCTTCGGTATAGGAATCCCGGTTGGAAAGGAATACGATCCGTGCGCCATCCGGCGACCACAGGGGATGCGTATTTACCCCCTCGGCCTCGAACAACCGGGTTTCCATTTCGGTTTCGATATCCTGAATGACGATTTCCCCGCGTTTGGGGCCGCCCCACAGGGAAGTATCCCGCGAGAACACACATTTCTTGTAGTCCGGCGACCAGGACATGGAGAACACTTCACTGGTGTAGCCGTCAAGCCTCATGCACACCTGGTTTGCGGCGGGCAGACCGTCGGTGGTCTCGTAGTTGTGCACGTTCTGGCCGTTCGATTCCATGAAATACAGGTAGTAGTTCCCGGCGCCTTCCCAATCCGAATAAAAAATGATTTTCCCATCACGGGTCCAGACCGGCTGGAATTCCTCCCCGCCGCTACGGGTGAGGTTGACTCCTCCGATTGTGTAGATTTCCCGGTTGCCGTCAACCGTGGAGGTGTAGACAATGGTGTCTCCCAGCGGAGACCATGCGGGATCGTAGCCGTCCTCTGCCACGATTTCCAGTTCCTTCGTGCTGAGTTCCATACGGTAAACGATGTTGTTGTTATCGGAAAATGCCAGGTATTCGCCGTCCGAAGACCAGGAAAAGCCATTGATATTTCCGACATGGAGCGACTCGGTGAGATTCACCGTGGTGTTTCCGGCGGAATCCGTGAGAAAGATGTTCGTTCTCCCGGTAACCCCGTCACGGGCTATGTAGGTGATCTGTCCCTTTGCAGCATCCGCTGCCGCCGATGGCGAGGGATTCAGGACGAGCGCGGCGACAAGGAAAATCGCCGCAAATCCGGTGAAAATGATACGGGTACACGTTCGCATGAGAAGAATTTCCTCCTGAGAGAGACAATTCAGGCCGGGGTATATGGAGTGGTCTGTATAATGGATATCCGGGCGCACGGTCACCCCGGCGCGGTTCACCTGAACTGTACAGAGCGAGTAACAATTTAATATAGTGAATGACCGGGGTGGGGTAAACGGGAAAATGCGAGGGGTGGAAAGAATATTTTGAACGTTCTCTTCCATCGGCAGTTTACCGGTTTCATCACGCGCTCTGGATCATGCCCGTTCTTTCCATCATCC
>CAYRTQ010000148.1:0-10900 GCA_964426865.1 uncultured bacterium | reverse complement strand
ATTTGAAAAAGGACGAAGCGGGAAACCCCGCCGAGGAACCCCGGGACATGTTCCTTCGGGTGGCGAATGTGGTCGCCGGAGCCGAGGAAAGATTCGGGACAGGCGAGACGGACGGAAAGCTGGAGATGCTCTTTTTCAACCTGATGGCCGAGGGGGAGTTTCTGCCGAATTCGCCCACGCTCATGAACGCCGGACGGGAACTGGGCCAGCTTTCCGCCTGCTTCGTGCTCCCCATCGACGATTCCATGGAGTCCATCTTCCAGTCGCTCAAGGATGCCGCGCTCATCCACAAAAGCGGGGGCGGCACCGGCTTCTCGTTCTCGCGGATACGCCCCCAGAACGACATGGTGCATTCCACCCAGGGCATTTCCAGCGGCCCGGTTTCCTTCATGTCCGTCTATGACGCCGCCACGGAAACCATCAAGCAGGGCGGCACCCGTCGCGGAGCCAACATGGGCATTCTCCGGGTGGATCACCCGGACATCCGGGAATTCATCACCTGCAAACGCGACACCTCACGGTTCACCAATTTCAATATTTCCGTAGCGGTGACCGATGCGTTCATGGAAGCGGTCCGCGAGGACGGGACCTACGACCTGGTGAATCCCCGTAGCGGCGAGGTGGTGCGCGCGGAACGCGCCCGGGACATTTTCAATCTCATCGTGGAGAACGCCCACGCCACCGGCGAGCCGGGAGTGATCTTCATCGACCGGGTCAACGAGCGGAATCCCCTGCCCCTGTCTGGACCCATGGAGTCCACCAATCCCTGCGGCGAGCAGCCGCTCCTGCCCTACGAATCCTGCAACCTGGGTTCCATCAACCTTTCCCGCGCGGCAATCGGCTCCGGGGAAGAGCCGGGCATCGACTGGGATCGTCTGGGACGGGTGGTCCATCTGGCGGTACGATTCCTCGACAACATCATCGAGGTGAACCGGTATCCCATCCCGCGCATAGCCGAGGAAACCCTGCGTAACCGCAAGATCGGCCTCGGGGTCATGGGATTCGCGGACATGCTCATCAAACTCGGCATCCCCTACGATTCCGCGGAGAGCGAGCGGCTTGCCGGGGAAATCATGGCGTTCATCGACCGTGAATCCAAGGAGGAATCCGCTCATCTGGCGGAACTTCGCGGCGCGTTCCCCAGTTTCTCCGGGAGCGTTTGGGACATTCCCGGCGGCCGTCCGCTCCGCAACGCCACCACCACCACCATTGCGCCCACCGGCACCATCAGCATCATTGCTTCCTGCTCCAGCGGAATCGAACCCGTATTCGCCCTGGCCTATCGTCGGAATGTGCTTGACGGCAAAGAACTGGTGGAATTCCATCCCCTGTTCCGGGAGATCGGCGAGCAGATGGGGTTTCTCACCGATACGGTGCGACGCGAGGTCGCCGAATCCTCGTCCATCGCCGGAATCGGAGAGATTCCCGAGGAAGTGCGGCGGGTGTTCCGCACCGCCCACGACATCACCGTGGACTGGCACATCCGTATCCAGGCGGCGTTCCAGCGCCATACCGACAACGCGGTTTCCAAAACCATCAACTTCCCCCGCGAGGCCACGGAGCGGGATGTCGCCGACGCCTACCTGAAAGCGTTCGACGCCGGTCTCAAGGGCATCACCATCTACCGCGACTCATCCCGCGAGCATCAGGTGCTCACCGTAAAACGCAAGGATGACGGCAAGAACAGCGGCGGGCAGGATGGGCTCCATCCCCACCTCAAGCCTCGCCCCCGTCCCGCGGTGACCACCGGCGCGACGGAGAAGCTCCAGACCGGCTGCGGGAATCTCTATGTCACGGTCAACCGCGACGAGGAAGGGCTCTGCGAGGTATTCTGCCAGATGGGACGCTCCGGCGGCTGCACCTCCAGCCAGTCGGAAGCCATCAGCCGTCTCACTTCCCTCGCTCTCCGGAGCGGGGTGAACCTGGACGAGATCGTCTCCCAGCTCAAGGGCATCCGGTGTCCCTCGCCCACCTGGCAGAACGGCAAGCTCATCCTTTCCTGTTCGGACGCCATCGCCACCGCGCTCACCCGCTACCTGAACGGGAAGAACGACGTCGGCGAGGAGATTCCGGAATTCTCGAGTAAATCGGATGTCGCCGATCTCGCCCATGCGATCAACGGCAAAAGCGGGGTACGCGGTGAGATGGCCGGGGTCTGCCCGGATTGCGGCGGGGTGATCGAAAGTTCCGAGGGCTGCCTCATCTGCCGGACATGCGGATATTCGAAATGCGGATAGGCGGGATCGGCGACGGGGATAACAATGGCGTTGGATTTTTTCCCCGAAGGATAAAAAGTGAACGTCACAAGAAAACGGAAGCCGGGAGAACGGATCGGCTGAATGCCGATGACGACCCCATGACAGCCATACCGTCATCTGTATGTCTTCTCTTTCTTCACGCCAATGGTTCACTATGTATCCACGAACATAACAATACACATTGACAATGTGTAGCCGATAGGATACATTAAACAGAATGGAAATCCGCAAAACAGCGAATTTCGCGAAATGGATCGACGGATTGAGCGACATCCGGGCGCGGGCTCGCATTCTTGTCCGGATTGAACGCCTTTCCGACGGGAATTCGGGTGATACGAGACCGGTTGGCGAAGGGGTATCCGAATTGCGGATCGATTATGGACCCGGCTATCGTCTGTATTACACCGTCCGCGGGGATAAGGTGATACTGCTCCTGGCGGGAGGCGCCAAGCAAACCCAGGCCAGAGATGTCAGCACTGCGTTACGACTTGCGCGGAATTTATAGGAGTTGGCATATGCCCAAAACCGTTACCACCCGCTATGATGTCGCCGAACATCTTCGCACACCGGAAGAAATGGCAGCCTATCTGGAAGCCTGTTTTGAGGAGGCGGACGGAGACGCTGCATTCATTGCCAAGGCTTTGGGCAATATAGCCCGGGCCAAAGGGATGTCTCAGGTGGCGCGAGATGCGGGCCTTTCCCGGGAAAGTCTTTATAAGGCGCTTTCCGGAGAACGGAGCCCATGCTTCGCCACAATTCTCAAAGTCATGGGAGCGCTCGGACTGAAATTGCATGCGAAAGCCGCACCTGTCGATCCGACGACCAACCATTCAACAACAGCGGACGTTCGTGTTTCGCATGGCTAAAATCACCCGTACGGACGAGGGGACGATGCGGGGTGCGCCCGGGGTCTGCCCGGACTGCGGCGGGGTGATCGAGAGTTCCGAGGGCTGCCTCATCTGCCGGACATGCGGGTATTCGAAATGCGGATAGACGAATTCCCGTTCCGGAATTCGTGATGAATCGTAACCGTCACCTGATACGAAGGAGGAAGACATGAATCCTGTCGTTCACTTTGAGATGCCCTACGATGATCGGGAGCGGATGGCGGCGTTCTATGAGTCGTCATTCGGCTGGCAAATGCAGATGCTCGGGGAGGATATGGGTAATTATGTCACCGCCGACACCACGGAATCCGATGTGAACGGGCCGCTGAAGCCCGGCGCGATCAACGGCGGTTTCTACCCGAAAACGTCCGATGGGCCGGCGTCCTGTCCATCCATCGTTGTCGCGGTGGACGATATCGGGGAATCGATGAAGAAGGTAACCGATGCGGGCGGTACGGTACTCGGCGAGCCGATGGATATACCCGGTGTGGGGCGGTATGTCTCGTTCATCGACACCGAGGGAAACCGTGTGAGCATGCTCCAGCCCATCCCGCGCAATCGGCAGGCGCCGAAACCGGAATAGGGGAACCCCTCCGCACACGGTTACAAGACCGGATCAAAATCAATCGCACCCTGCGGAAGCGGCTGCCGGACCGCACTTTCCCCGGCAGCCGGACATATCCGGCCTTCGGCAACAGGGGAATGGAGAACCTCAGCCGGTATTTGTCCGGTAATTGACACTGATTGCGATGTTGCATGAGCTGAGCGCCATATCAAGAAACCGTACGCGTTGTTTCCTCTCCCTTCTTTTTTACTGGCTTTTTTCCTCCCAGCGTATATCTTTACCTGACAGTACATTCCTCATTTTCCGGATAAATCACATTGAGAAGGGAGAAGGTTGTTATGGGGAGAATGGTATTGTGGTCCGCGCTTCTGGTTCTGCTGGCGTCAAACGGCTGGGCCGCGGGCATGATAAAGGTCGGAGTCGGCGAAACGGTCATCACCCCTGCCGAGAATGTTCAGATGTCGGGGTTCGCCCGGAGCCAGGTTTCCACGGGAATCCACGATGATCTCCATGCCCGCAGTCTCGCCATCGAGGGAACGAACGGCGCCTCGACGATACTCATGACCGTGTCGATTGTGGGATTGAGCGAGGAAATGGGCAATCGGATACGGAAAGATGTCGCCGCCAAAACCGGCGTCCCGGCGGAAAATATCGTGGTATCCTGCACCCACACGCACGCCGGCCCGAGCGTGGGGCGTGAAGAGGATCTGGGTGGAACACCCAACGCAAGCCAGAAATATCCGTCGTTCCTGCTTCAACGGTGCATTGAGAGCGCGGTGAAAGCATGGGAAACCCGGGCCCCGGGGAAAATCGGCATCGGGTCCACCGAGGTGTCCGAACTGGGCAGAAACCGACGGTTCCTCCTGTATGGGGGAGTCCATCCCGACCCGCAGGTGGCGGTGATCAAGATCGAAAACGCCAAAGGCAAACTGCTCGGGGTGGCTTTCAATTATGGCTGCCATCCCTCTGGGCTGGATTACAGCAACACCCTCTTTTCCGAGGACTGGCCGTACTATGCCATCCAGGGCATAAAGAAAGCGGTGGGAAAGAATGTGTGGACAGCGTTCTACCAGTCGGCGGAAGGGAATATCAATATCGGATATACCGCCGAGCTTTCCGCGGTGGGTGTGGAAATGCCCGTACGGAGCTACTGGTATATCGAGAAGAAGGGAAACCAGATGGCCGAGGCGGTGATCAAGTACCTGCCCTCCCTGAAGACCTCCGGCGATCTCACCGTCCAGACCTCCATCGGGCGTCATGATTATCCGCTCCGGGACAGCTATCCCATCACGCTCGCCCAGGCGGAAACCGACGCGAAAGCGGCGCAGGACAAGCTCGCCGAACTGGAGAAGAGGCCCGAACTCAAAGGCACCCGCACCCTCGACAAAGCCCGGGTGGAGGTCTTCTCCACCAGCCAGCGCCTGAGCGCCGCCAAGCGCTTCTACAACACGCCGAACCGTCCGTCCGCCCGGAGCCTGGAACAGCAGGCGGTCCGCATCGGGGACGCCGCTTTTGTCACGTTCCCCGGCGAACTCTTTTCGGATATCGGACTGGCCATCAAAAAGCAGTCGCCGATGAAGAAGACGTTTGTCCTCGGAGTGACCTGCGGCCCCGGCGGCTATCTGCCTTCGGCCAAGGAATTCATCGACGGCGATTACGAGATCGACGGTTCCTCGTACAGCACCAAAACCGAAGCGGTCTGCATTCAGTCTTCGCTGGAGTTGATCGGGAAAGTATCGGTCATAAAAAGCACCGAGCCGTCGAGGCGCTGACCCGTTTATCCATCAGGCGCTCCGGCATTTTTTCAAGGGGGGTTGTATGCCCGAGGGGAAATCGCTTTCTCTCGTCAAGCCCAATATCGTTCTGACCGGGATGCCCGGCGCGGGAAAATCGACCGTGGGGGTCATTCTCGCCAAGGAGTTCTGCTTTTCCTTTCTGGATACCGATATCCTCATCCAGAGGTCCGAGGGAATGATGCTCCAGGAGATCATCGATACCCGCGGACTGGAGCATTTTCTCGAAACCGAGGAACGGTACGTGTCCGGCCTGAACACCAGCGATACCGTCATAGCCCCCGGCGGAAGCGTGGTTTTGAGCGAACCCTGCATGTCCCGCCTGCGCGAAACGGGGATTGTGGTGTTTCTCGACGTGCCGCTGTCGATCATCCGCTCCCGCATCAACGAGTACACCCGGGGCATTGTCAAGCGGCCGGGATTCACCATCGAGGATGTCTGGATCCAGCGGGAACCGCTCTATCGTTCCACCGCCGATATTTCCGTGGACTGCCAGTTCATGAGCCAGATGGAAACCTCCAGTCTCATCGCGGAGGAACTCCGTCGCAACTGGCTGTGCTGACATCCCGGACAGAGAATACCGTCGTATTTTCCCGCCCCATGACCATCACGGTCATGGGGCTTATTTATTTCAGGATGAACAGGGTCGCGGCCACCATGATCAGGGAGATGGCCGCGCCGGAGAAAAAGACGCCGTCCATTCCCCAGAAGGTGATAACAGTGCCCATGATGAGAGGGCCAAGGCTCTGCCCCACGCGGAGAATCGTGCTGTTTACGGAGAGGAAGCCCGCCCGGCTGCTTTCCGGGGCAAGCGACATGAGGATGGACTGCGAACTCGGCTGGTTGACGCCTCCCCCGAAACCGTAGATCATCGTGGGAACGAGAAATCCCCACAGGCACGGGACGAGCGGGAAAAGCGCCATGGCCACGGCATATCCCAGGAATCCCGCGATCATGAGTTCACGCTCACGGTATCTCCGGATGAACCACCGGATTTTCATGGTGGTGAGCGCCGTGGCAAACGAGGTCGCGGACATGATGATCCCGATTACGAAGGAGGATGCGCCGAAACGGGTCGCCACCAGCAGCGGGAAATAGGTGAGATAGGAGCCGTACAGGACAACGAAGGTCATGAGCGTGATGGAAAAGAGCCCCAGCGCCTGACGGTTGCCGATGCTGACGAGCGCGCCTTTCAGATAGTCCCGGATATGCACTTCGCTCCGCGGCTCGGGAACCTTGAGCAGGAACAGGGTGGCCAGTCCTATGGGAATGGCTGCCAGGGGAAGCAGGAAGGGATACTGCCAGCCGAACATGGCCAGCGCGCCGCCGAGAATGGGAAAGCTCGCGGTCCCGACATTCAGGACTCCCACGTTGTACCCCATGGCCACTGTCCGCCGTGCTCCGGTGTAGGCGTCGCCCAGAATGGTGGGACTGATCACGCCGGCGGCGGTGGCGCCGATTCCCTGAATGAACCGCAGCGCCAGGAGCATGGTGAAATCGGTGGTGAACGCGCAGGCCGCCCCGGATATCCCAAAGAGCAGCAGGCCGGGCGCAAGAATCTTTTTACGTCCGATGCGGTCGGCGGCGATTCCCACGGGAAGGGCAAAGAAGACGCCGGGGATGCTGAACGCGGTGATGAGCATTCCCACCTGTCCACCGGTCAGATGGAGCGTATCCATGATCTTGGGAAAAGCCGGGGTGATGCTCGAAACCCCCATGACCACCATGAGAGTCATGCCGAAAATGAGCAGCAGATTGGCGTCTATCGGAACGGAAACATGATCGTTTCGTGATTCGAATTCAGTGTGTGTCAAGAAATCCTATCCTCCCCGCACGTAAAGGGAGCGTCCGCGCCCCGTGCATGGACGCTCCGGCATTCTCCCCCGCACCCTGTTCCGGTCCGCCGATGGGCCGAGCCGCTTCCGGATGTCCCCTCGAAAAGCCAGACTTTCTAAAATACTCCATTTCATGACCATATGCAACGAGTTCACGCCTCGGGTTACCCCCATGGATTTGCCCCGCCGAATTACCGGTGTGTCGGAACGCATCCATCCCGGCTTTCTCACCCGTGTATTATCCCCTTCTGAAAAGACCGCATTATGTTTCATGAATTGAGGGAGAGATTGTGGTATTAATTGCGGGGATGTTAATATATGAAAAGTATTGTTAATTAATGTAAAACTTGTGTAAAAATATATTATGCACGCTTAAAAAAGCAATTATAAACATGTCTCATTATGCTCTTGAAAATTAACGTCAATAATACGTAACCAACCGAAATGAAATAAGATACGCGCGTCATAAAAGAGACGGTAATTACTCCGTAACGTGTTTACTCCTGTTATTCATAAAATTAAACTCATTCATTGCTCAATCGTCATTTCATATAGATACAAACAGATGAAACAGATTGTTCCGAAATGAATAATTCCAGACAAAAATCCTATTCAGGGAGGATCAATGCGGCCGTTATTCAAAAGGTGTTTTCCCATAGCGGTAATCACACTGTTGTCGCTGCTGTTTTTTGGATGCGGGGTTCTGGAACTCGGCAGCAAATGGCGTGATCGCGCGGTGGTCATTGACGGGGTGGATTCCGGCGCGGAATGGGAGAACGCCCGGAATTATCTGGACAAGAAAAAGGTTACCGTGGGATTGATGAACGACGAGAACACCCTTTTTATCCGGCTCTCCACACGAGACCGGGCAATTCAGCGGCAGCTCATGGCGCAGGGATTCACCATCTGGTTCGATGATCGCGCCGACAACAAAAAGAACCTGGGAATCCACTTCCCGGCAGGAATGGCGGCCATGCGGAGCGGCGCGATGTCCGGGGGGAAGAGCGGCCCCCAGGGCGGGGGACCGCCGGAAGGGGGACCGGACGGTGAGGAAACATCCCCGGATGATCCGCAATCTGACGGTGACGATCAGAAACGGCCGAATGCCGCGAACGCCATGCTCGACGCGATGCGGAAAGAGCTGGAAATCATCGGCCCGGACAAGGATCAACGGGAGAAGGTGACCGTGGGGGATGCCGAAAAGCTGGGAATCAAATGCCGGATCGGCATGGCTGACGGCAATCTTGTCTGTGAGGCGCACTATCCGCTCCACCGTACTGAATCCAATCATTATGGCATCATGCGGAAAGAAACGCCGGTGATCCGGATCGGTTTCGAAACCGGGAAAATGGATGGGAGCCAGATGCGGAACGCGCCGGGAGGCGGCGGCATGGGTGGCGGCCGTGGTGGAATGGGGGGCGGAATGCGCGGAGGCATGGGTGGAGGCCGGGCCGGCATGGGCGGCGGTATGGGACCGGGTGGAATGGGGAGAGGCATGGGCGGCCAGGCGGCGTCACAATCGCTGGAACTGTGGATTCAGGTTCATCTGGCGGCCAAGCCGGACAACGCTTCCGTCGAAGCCCTGCTTCAGCCCCGGATAAAAATTCTGAGCGGGAGGTATGTACAGAGTGGACGCGATGCGGGAGCTTTCGATGCGATATTCAACGGGAGGTAGTGGTATGAATTCATTCGCGCCGTTCCGGAGCGTGCTGGCCATGTTGCTGCTTGTCGCGGTAATTCCCTGCGGGGGCGCATCCGCGGTCGATCTTCCGGAAACCATGTACTTTTCCGGGGACGGAACCCGGCTCATCCAGGGCGGGATGGCGAGTTCGGGCCTCTATGACGGGACGCTTCTCCGAACCATCTCCCTGAACTTCTCCCAGGCGGACTACTGGCGTCAGATGGTGAACAACTACGCCTCGGAGACCAATATTCCCGCCGACCTCACTCTGGAGGGCGTTCCGTACCCCGCGGTCGGAGTGCGGTTCAAGGGATTCACTTCCTATACCCAGACCGGGAATTCGCTCAAGAAGTCCTTCAATATCGAGACCGATTTCACCGATTCATCGCAGAAGGTCATGGGTTTCAAGACCCTGAACCTGAACAACTGCTTCAGCGACGCCTCTTTTCTTCGTGAAGTCCTCTTTTTCGAGGTCTGCCGCAAATACTATCCCTGTCCGAAAGCGAACTATGTCAAGCTCACCATAAACGGTGAAAACTGGGGCGTGTACGCCAATGTCCAGCAAATCAATTCCGATTTCCTGAAGGAATGGTTTTTCAGCAAAGAGGGCGACCGTTGGAAATCTTCCATGGAGATGGGCAACGGCGCGCCAAAGATCGCCCAGACCATCCCCGGAGCGCCCGCTCCCGGCGATTCCATTCCCGGGGGTCAGGCACCGGGAGGACAGCAGCCCGGCGGGCAAATTCCCGGAGGGCAGCCCGGAGGCCAGACTCCCGGCGGGCAGGGCGGGATCATGATCATGAACGGCGGCGATCAGGCGTTGAGCTGGCTGGGAAGCGATGTGTCCCCGTACCAGTCCAAATATGAACTGAAATCTTCCGACACCGCGGACCCCTGGGGCAAGCTGGTGACGGTCTGCAACCTGCTCAACAATCTGCCCCTCGCGCAGTTGGCGGACTCTCTGGACACGGTTCTGGACATCGACCGCGCCCTCTGGCTCCTGGCGGTGGAAAACGTTTTCACCGATGAGGACGGGTATCTGACCAAGGGCGCCGACTACCAGTTTTTCACCGAGGCGGAAACAGGACGCATCCATCTGATCGAATACGACGGAAACGAATCGCTGAAACCCAACGACACGAATCTGAGCCCGGTCTATGGCGAAAATCTGACCACCCGTCCCCTGATCAGCCGTCTTCTCGCCGTCCCGGAACTGCGCCAGCGCTATCTGGCCCATGTGCGGACGATTGTTGGCGAATCGCTGGACTGGAGTGTTCTCCAGCCCCGGATCGAGGCGTACCGGGCGCTGATCGGGGAGGAAGTCAAGGCGGACACCCTGAAGCTGACCACGAACGCCGCATACGATTCCAGCCTGATCGATCTGAAGCGGTTTGTCGATTCCCGGCGGAGCTATCTCCTCGCTTTTCCTGAAATTAATCGGACCGCCCCGGAAATTTCCGCGGTGGCCTGCACCGCGGCGGAAGGGACATCCCCGAGGGTGACCGCGAACGTGGGGGGCACGCCGGGCGTCGGCGCGGTGATTCTCCATTATGGCGGGCTGACCGGGGCGTTTTCCGATACGCTCATGTACGACGATGGACTTCATGGGGATGGCGCGGCGGGCGACGGGGTTTACGGGGGAATGATCCCGCCCCGTCCGTCAGGCGGCATGGTACGGTACTACATCGAGGCCCGGAGTTCCGACACCCATGCCACTGCGTCCTTCTCCCCCGCCGGAGCCGAACACGATGTATATGTGTATCAGCTCGCGGCATCGGTTTCCGGGCCAGCGGAGGTGGTCATCAACGAGGTGATGGCCTCCAACGAAACCACGTTGGCGGACCCCCAGGGCGAATACGACGACTGGATCGAACTGATGAA
>CAYRTQ010000147.1:6779-10914 GCA_964426865.1 uncultured bacterium | reverse complement strand
TATGGTGCGCCCGGCAGGGCGCATTCACTTGAGAGTGGAAGTCTCTTACCGGCCTGATAGGAGGAACGGTTAGCCGGACGGCAAGGGTGTCCACCGCGAGGTGGAATCTGAAGGAAGCCGCAGGCAAAGCGCGGGCCTGACGCACAGGAACCGTATACGAGGCGGTCATGCGGGGTGAGAAGGCCATTATCTTCAAAGCCCGAACCCTATCCGGAACGCATGGACGTATATACGGCGGGCATACGCGTGAAGGTGGATGCGCAATACCCGGGGAGGTCTGCCGACCTGCCCTGAGCTACTACCGTCGTGAGGCGGTGGGAAGGGTTGGCAGAAGTCAGCAGAGGGCATAGTAAGCTTCTCGACCGAGCTGAAGGCCTGAACGTGAAGAGTGGGCAAGGAGGCCGAACTTTCGATGACCACGGGAGACGCAGATAGACGGGCTGAGATGCCCGGAGCCGCTGTGTTGGGTAGCGGACGGAATCGGCGAGAGTGCGGAGTGGGCGCGTCAAGGGTCACGGCAGGGGCGGAATACTCCGAGCCGAAGATGAAGCGGATGATGGAAGTGGTGGTCGAACGCGAGAACATGAGAGCGGCGTGGAAACAGGTGAAGAAGAACAAGGGAGCGGCGGGAAAGGAGTCTCGTGTCCCTGAAAAAGTGAATTTTAGCCAAGCGCCTTGCTTTTGGCAAGGCAAAGCTAAAATTTCACTTTTTCAGGGAGCGACACATGATTGAGTGGATGGTATGACCGTCGAAGACTTGGAGGGTTCGCTCTGGGACCTCTGGCCGCAAGTCAGGGAAGACCTGCTTCTGGGGCGGTACGAACCGAGCCCGGTACGGAAGGTGGAAATACCGAAACCGGACGGGAAAGGAATGCGATTGTTGGGCATTCCGACCGTGTTGGATCGTCTCATCCAGCAGGCGGTGCATCAGGTGATGTGCCCAGGCTTTGACAGGAACTTCTCGGAAAGGAGCTATGGCTTCCGACCGGGCCGCAGCGCTCAGCAGGCGGTGCAACAAGCACAGGCGTATGTGGGCGAAGGGCGGCGATGGGTGGTGGACATGGACCTGGAGAAGTTCTTTGACCGGGTAAACCACGACATACTGATGTCGCGGGTAGCGCGGCGGGTCAAGGACAAGCGGGTGCTCCGGCTAATCCGGAGATACCTTGCGGCGGGCAGTATGGAAGGAGGGGTGGTATCATCGCGGACGGAGGGCACACCGCAAGGAGGGCCGCTGTCCCCGTTGTTGTCCAGCATTCTGCTGGATGATCTGGACAAGGAACTGGAAAAGCGGGGTCATGCGTTCTGCCGGTACGCGGATGACTGCAACATCTATGTGCGGTCGAAAGCGGCGGGAGAACGGGTAATGGCTTCGATAACCCGGTTTCTCCACGAACGGCTCAAGCTCCGGGTGAATCCGGAAAAGAGCGCGGTGGACCGGCCCTGGAACCGGAAGTTCCTTGGCTACAGCATGACCTCCAATCGGAAGCCGAAGCTGAAAGCGGCGGAGCGGAGTGTCAAACGGCTGAAGACCAAACTTCGGGACCTGTTCCGGAAGGGACGAGGGCGAAATCTCCCGGCATTTGTTCGGGAACTGGCCCCGGTCTTGCGGGGATGGGTGAACTATTTCCATCTGGCTGAAGTGAAGGGGGTATTCGAAGACCTGGACGGGTGGATTCGGCGGAAACTGCGCTGTATCCTCTGGCGCCAGTGGAAGCGCCCCTATACCCGTGCCAAGAACTTGATGAAACGGGGACTGGACGAATCACGCGCCTGGATATCGGCCACCAACGGGCGAGGCCCCTGGTGGAACTCCGGAGCCTCGCACCTGAACGCGGCCTTTCCCAAGAAATTCTTTGACCAACTCGGTCTCGTGTCACTGCTGGATCAACTGCTTCAGCTTCAACGCTCTTCATGAACCGCCGGATACGGAACCGTACGTCCGGTGGTGTGAGAGGACGGGGGAGGCAACTCCCCCTCCTACTCGATGGAGATGCGCACACGGGATGCCATCCGTTTTGAAACGGAATCGGGATAATGGGTTGAATTCGGCGATCTTTTTTCGTTTATTGTATATGCGTCATTTCCTCCGTGCGATATACGGAAAACGGGAACCAAATTCCTTTTTCCGCTTCTATGATATGTCGACAGATAACCATCTGGAAACAATGTACTTTCCCTTTGCCGATCCACCCTCAGTCAACGATTGAAAACCATGCAGAGAAACGCGGTATACATAGAAACCTACGGCTGCCAGATGAACAAGCTCGACTCAGAGAGCGTGACCGCCATTCTCGGAGAGGCGGGGTTCACGATGGTGGAAGATATGGCCGTCGCGGATGTCATTCTCCTGAACACCTGCGGGGTGCGTGAGAATGCGGAAATGCGCATTCACGGCCGTATCGGCGAACTGTCCTCGCTTCGCCGCGAGCGCCCGCATCTCATTTTCGGAGTGATCGGATGCATGGCTCAGCGTCTCGGGGACACCCTGCTTTCCCATGTGGTGAAAGTGGTGGCCGGGCCGGACGCCTACCGCCGTCTCCCGGACCTGATACGGGGTGTGAACTCCCACGGCATGGCGGATACCGTACTGGACCGGGCGGAGACCTACGACGACATCACGCCGGTTCGCTCCAGCCCCTTTTCCGCCTGGATCGCGGTGATGCGCGGATGCAACAATTTCTGCTCCTATTGCATCGTACCCTATACCCGGGGACGCGAGCGGAGCATCCCGTCGGATCGTATCATCCGGGAAGTCGAGCGTCTGCGGAACGAGGGTTTTCGCGAGGTGACCCTCCTGGGGCAAAACGTGAATTCCTATCGGGATGCGGACGTGGATTTCGCCGGTCTTCTTGATCGCGTGGCGGATACCGGCATGGAATGGGTGCGGTTCCTGACCTCCCATCCCAAGGATCTTGGGGAAGAAATCCTGTCCGTCATGGCCCGAAGGGGGAATGTGTGCAATCACCTGCATCTCCCGCTCCAATCCGGCTCGGATCATATCCTGAGCCTGATGAACCGCAAGTATACCGTGGCCCAATACCTGGCCCGCGTGGACCTTGCCCGCGCCCTCATGCCGGACGTCAGCATCACCACCGACCTGATATTCGGATTTCCCGGCGAGCGCGAGGAAGATTATACTGCCACTCTCGATCTCATGGAGCGGGTGCGATTCGATTTCGCCTTCCTTTACCGGTACTCCGAGCGGGAGGGGACGAAAGCCTGCGATCTGCCGGATAGCGTACCCGAGTCAGAACGCATCGAACGCCTGAAATATGCGATCGACCGCCAGAACGCATTCACCGCGGAACGCAACGCCGCGCAGGTGGGGAAAGTGCACACTGTTCTCATCAAGGGACCGAGCAAGGATGCACGGGGTTGGTACGGTTTTTCCGAAACCAGCGTTCCGGTGGTTCTCACCGGCGGTGATTCCGCATTGGGACCGGGATCCTTCGTAAAAGTACGTATCGTTTCGACCACCGGAGCTTCGCTGGTGGGGGAGGCGGAATGAATCTCCGGTTATCCGCCGGATTTCTTATGACACTGCTGCTCGCCTTGAGCGGGACATCCTCCCCGTTCGCCGCACAGCGTCATACGGTGCCACGGGCGATCACCGATCTCATCGCGTCGGGGAAAATCGCCGCGGCCCGTGAAAGCCTGCGTGAATTCCGGAGGACGAATCCGGACAATACGCTGGCCATCCTGTACCTTGCCCAGGTGGAGGATGACCGTAATCTCGCCTTGGCCCTCCTCAAGGAGGTGGAACTGCTTGCCGAACCCGATCTCGTTTCTGAGGCCCAGTACAGCCGGTCGGAGATACTCTTTGCCGGGGGCGATCTCGCCGGGGCGGAAGCGCTCCTCCGGAAAACGGTGAACGAGCATCCCTCCGGGCCGAGATATGCCGATGCGCTCTATCGTTTGGGGACCATCCGCCTCCTGAACGGAAACCCGGACGACGCACTTCTCCATTTTTTGAAAAGCCGGGCGGCCCAGAAGGACGATTTCCGGAAAACGCTCGCCTCCGCCGGAATCATGGAGTGCCGGGTGGCGAAAAAGGACTGGAACGGAGCGCTTGACGCCGCCCGTGAAGTCATGGAGGGGGATGACGACACGAGTGCGCTGACCCCGAGGGTGC
>CAYRTQ010000147.1:0-6769 GCA_964426865.1 uncultured bacterium | reverse complement strand
GCTCGAAGTTATCGCCCTTGCCTGGCAGGAACTGGGGAATACCGAGAACGCTGTAAAGTTCACCCAGCGGCTCCTGACCACGTTCCCGCGCAGTTATCAGGCCCACCAACTCCGGGTGAAAGGGGAAACGGCGGCGGGCAGTTCCGCATGGCTGTCCGGACAGGGGGGAGGAACCCCTGATTCCGCCGGAGCGCGTTTCAGGGCCGGAACAGCGCCCGGTGACACCGGAAAGACCGGAACGGCATTTCAAGCGGGCGGAGACAGCCTGTCCGGCGGAGAGTTCTCCATCCAGATGGCGGCGCTGGAGGTCCGGATCAACGCCCTGAAACTGTACAACAAGCTCAAGAACGCGGGATACCCCGCCCGTATCGATATGAAGACAGTGGGAGATGCGCACCGCTACCTGGTCCGGGTGGGAACGTTCCAAACCCGATCCGACGCCGACAGCATGACCACGCGTATTGCAAAAGAAACCGGACTCAAGGGCAGCGTGGTCATCCTCAAGTAAACGAGGTAACGTATTTCAACACAGGGGAAAGCAGGGAACGCGAAAGAAACCGATTAAGTATTTTCGGGTATCGACGCATCCTGCGTCCGCACACATGCAATCTTCTGTAAATCAGCCAGCGATGGCAACACACAGCGATCTTTTCTCCTGACTTCAGACTTCCGTCTCCTTCTTCCCAGGGTTTTTCCATGTCCGATATTACACCGGCGATGCAGCAGTATCTCGACATCAAGAAAGAGTATGGCGATGCCATCCTTTTCTTCCGCATGGGCGATTTCTACGAGATGTTTTTCGAAGATGCCAAGATCGCCGCGGAGGTACTGGGGCTGACACTCACCACCCGAGACCGTAACAAGAAAGACCCGATCCCCATGGCGGGGTTGCCATACCACGCGGTCAACGGCTATCTTTCGAAGCTCCTGCGCGCCGGTTACAAGGTGGCGGTATGCGAACAGACAACGCTGCCGGGAAAATCCAAGGGTCCGGTGAAACGCGAGGTGGTGCAGATGGTGACTCCGGGCACCATCCTCGGAGAGGAATCGCTGGACTCCCGGAGCAACAATTTTCTCGCGGCGCTCACGTTCGAGAACGGGGTGGCGGGGATCGCGCTGGCCGATGTTTCCACCGGTGAATTCCTGGCGGGAGAGATACCCGAGTCCCGTAACTGGCTGGACGAACTGGAGCGTATCGGACCCGCCGAGGTGATCCTCTCCGAACACGAGCCGCCGGAGACCGAGCGGGATATCCGCGCCCGTCTGTCCGGGGTGATGATCACCTGGCGCGATGGCTGGACATTCGAGCCGAATTACGCCGGAGACCGCATTCGTGAGCAATTCCGGGTGGCCGGACTCAAGGGGTTCGGGATCGAAGACAGTCCCGCCGCGGTATCCGCCGCCGGCGGAGCGCTCGCTTATCTGGCGGATACCCAGAAGGCGTCCCTCGACCATATCACCGCCATTCGTCGCTACCGCGCGGGCGGGACCATGTTTCTCGACGCCCGCACCCGGAAAAATCTGGAACTCGTCTCGACTCTCGCCGATGACGGCTCATCCAAAGGCACGCTTTTCGGGGTGATCGACGATACCGTCACTCCCATGGGCGCCCGTCTCCTGAAAGGGTGGATTTCCAATCCGCTCATCAATCCGGAGGAGATCATTGCGCGTCACGAAAGCGTTCAGGAGTTGTTCGACCACCCCGACCGTCTGCGGGAGATCGGGGACATCCTTTCCAAGGTACACGACGTGGAACGGCTCATCGGACGGGTATGCCTGGATCGCGCCAATCCCCGAGACCTTCTCGCCCTGGCCCAGTCCCTGGAGCATTCCCGGACGTTGCGCGATGCGGCGGGAGAATTCGATTCCGCCCTCCTGAAGGAGTGCGCGGAACAGATCGAGGACCTTCGCGATCTGGCCATCATCATTACGGAAGCGATGGTGGAGAATCCGCCCGCGCTCCTCACCGAGGGTGGCATTTTCCGTGACGGATATCTGCCCGAACTGGACGAACTACGGGATATTTCCCGCTCCGGACGCCGTTGGATCGCTGATTACCAGGCAAGGGAACGCCAACGCACAGGCATCGCCAACCTCAAGATCGGGTACAACAATGTTTTCGGATATTACATCGAGATTTCCAAGGGGAATCTTGACCGTGCGCCGGAGGATTTCATCCGCAAACAGACCCTGGTCAACGCGGAACGGTATATCACCCCCGAACTCAAGGAATACGAAGAGAAGGTGCTCGGGGCCTCGGAGCGCATCGCGGAGATGGAACGCAACCTGTTCGCGGAACTGCGGAAAGAGGCTGCCTCGCGGGTGCGGGAGATTCAGGCGTTTTCACGGGCAGCGGCGGTGATCGATGTTCTCCGCTCGTTCTCCTCCACCGCCCGGGAATATGGGTATGTCCGCCCGGAAATGGACCAAAGCGCGGTGATCGAGATACGGGACGGCCGTCATCCGGTGGTGGAAACGCTCATCCCGGCGGGGAAATTCGTCTCCAACGATACCGTGCTCGACGGCGATACGGACCAGATTCTCATCATCACCGGGCCGAACATGGCGGGGAAATCCACCTATCTGCGTCAGGTGGGGTTGATCGTGCTCATGGCGCAGGCGGGTTCGTTCGTCCCGGCATCTTCCGCGCACATAGGCGTGGTGGACCGTATCTTCACCCGGGTGGGCGCTTCCGACAACCTGAGCGGCGGCGAGTCCACCTTTCTCGTGGAAATGAACGAAACCGCAAACATTCTGAACAACTGCACTCCGAGGAGTCTCATTCTCTTCGATGAGGTGGGGCGGGGGACTTCCACATTCGATGGGCTCAGCATCGCCTGGTCTATCGTGGAATACCTGCACCAGATGAAGAATTCCGCGGCGCGCACCCTTTTCGCCACCCATTACCACGAACTCACCGAACTGGAATCCCTCCTCCCGCGAGTGAAGAACTACAACGTTGCGGTACGGGAATGGAACGACGAGATCGTGTTTCTCCGAAAGATTCTGGAGGGCGGTTCGGATCAGAGTCTCGGCATCCAGGTGGCTCGCCTGGCCGGGTTGCCCCGCAAGGTGATCGATCGGGCGAAAGAAATACTCGCCAACCTTGAGGCGAACGAATTCACGATCCAGAACAAACCCAAACTGGCGACCGAGCATCCGAAAGCGCCGGACGGAACCATGCAATTGAGCCTGTTCGAACTGCCCGAGCACCCCGTGGTGGAAGAACTCCGCAGGATAGACGTGGAGAACCTGACCCCCATCAAGGCTCTGCTCCTGCTGGAACAGTTGCGGCGGAAGGTGGCGAAATAACTGTATCAGATAACGCGCCACAGCTCTTGTTCAAAATATCCGTCCCCGCATCACGGGTCCGAAGCGCAGGCGGCAGCTTTTTTCTTTTGTGTCTACTGATCTCTTTGTGTTTGAGTCAATTTGATCTTTGTCTGAATTATTGCAGGAAGTTGACTGATAATGCCGAAAGTACATGTTTTACCCGATTTGATCGCCAATAAAATCGCCGCGGGAGAGGTGGTCGAACGCCCCGCATCCGTGGTGAAAGAACTGGTGGAGAACTCCGTGGACGCCGGGTCCACCACCATCATTGTGGAGGTGGAGGACGGCGGGAAACGTCTGGTCCGCATTTCCGACAACGGCGAGGGCATGAGCCGTGAGGATGCGCTCCTCGCCATCGAGCGCCACGCCACCTCGAAAATCCACAGTATGGAGGACATCGAGAACATCGTCACCCTCGGATTCCGGGGAGAGGCATTGCCCTCCATCGTTTCCGTTTCCCATGCCACCATCGACACCCGTCGCCGCGAGGACCTCTTCGGAACCCGGATGCTCATCGACGGCGGTGTGCTCCGCACCGTATCCGATACGGGACGCGACCCGGGAACGGATATCGAGGTGCGGAATCTTTTCTTCAATCTCCCGGCGCGCCGCAAATTCCTGAGTTCGGAGTCCACGGAACTTCGCCATATCAAGGCGGTGCTGTACGACTACGCGGTGGCGTCGTCGGGCATCTCCTTCACACTCATCTCCGAAGGGAGCGAAGTCTTCTCCTATCGGGGAAGCGGCGACCGGGGTGAAATGCTGCGTCGCATCTTCGGGACAACTGTGGCGAATCTCATGGTTCCCCTGGAAGTGGAAGCGGACGGCGTCTTTATCACCGGTTTCGCGGGAAAGCCCGAATCCTCGCGCGCCAGCGGCTCCAACCAGTTCATCATCCTCAACGGCCGTCCCATACGCTCCAAAACCATTTCCCGGGCGGTGTTCGAAGGCTATGGACCCGCGCTGGTACGGGGGACCTTCCCGCCGTTCGTCCTGTACATCGAGGCCGACCCCTCACGGGTGGATGTCAATGTGCATCCCACCAAGCGCGAGGTCCGCATCCACCGTGAATTCACCATCCTTCAGGCGCTCCGGGAAGGAGTGGCGGAGGTTATGCAGAGCATGGATGCGGCTCCCGATCTGCAACCCGCCATGCGGCCCATTTCATATGGCGGAACGTCGTCCACGCCGGTGACCGTCTACAATCCTCCCGATGAATCATGGCATCCGGATATTACCCGCGTGTCGCGGCCCGCATCTGCCACCTTTCCTGAAGAACGGCAGACCATCCTGAATATTCCCGATGCAGCAACAAGCCAGGAAGCAGTATCTATGCCCTCGGCTCCGGCGCTCACGGCCCCGGAGATGGTTCGCGGCGCCGCTCCCCATGAGGGCCCGGCTTTCTGGCAGCTCAAGGACCGCTACATCATCACCACGGTGAAAGAGGGGGCGCTCATCATCGATCAGCATGTCGCCCACGAGCGCATCCTGTACGAGGAGGTGCTGGAAAACATCAATGGCCGTCAGGCCTCAGCCCAGCAGCTCTTGTTCCCCATCACACTCGATTTCTCCACAGCCGATTTTGACATTCTGGTGCAGATGATTCCGGTGCTGAACAAGATCGGATTCGGCGTCCGGGAATTCGGGGAACGCTCGATCATCGTGGATGCCATTCCCGCCGGATTTGCGCGCTTCGAGGACGGGAAAATTCTCTGGGAATTCATCGAGGAGATGCGCGTCCACGGGAAACTCTCCTCGGGATACCTGGACAAGCTCGCCGCCGCCATCGCCTGCCGCTCCGCGATCAAGGCGGGGAAACCCCTGACCCAGGCGGAAATGCAATACCTGGTGGACCGTCTTTTCGCCACGAAGTCGCCGTTCATCTGCCCGCATGGCAGACCCACTATCGTGAAACTCACACTTGATGAACTGGACCGGAGGTTCGGGCGGTGAAACCCAAAGTTCTCATCATTGGCGGCCCCACCGCTTCCGGGAAAAAAAAGTTCGCTCTCCGTGCGGCGGAAATGTTCCGGGGAGAGATCGTAAGCGCGGATTCCCGCAAGGTATACCGTCGCCTCGATATCGGGACCGCCAAACCTTCCCGTGAGGATCGTGAACGCATCCCGCACCATCTTATCGACATCATCGACCCGGATGAGCCGTTCAGCGCGGGCGAATGGGTGCGACAGGCGTCGGACGCCGTGCGGGACATTCTCGGACGGAGAAAGCTGCCCATCATCTCCGGCGGCGCCGGATTCTATATCGAGGCGTTCACCGAGGGTCTTTCCGAGGGCATCGTTCCCGATCCGGATATCCGGGCCGCGCTGGACATTGAACTTGCGGAACGGGGACCGGAACGCCTCCATGCGAAACTCACCGCTCTGGACCCTCTCCGGGCATCGCAGCTCCCCGCGAACGATACCTTCCGTGTGCTCCGCGCGCTGGAAATATTTCTCACGACGGGGGAGACCAATTCCGCGATTCAGGCCCGCGAGCGTCTGACCGGCGGCGAATACGATTACTACCGGGTGGGAATCGATCGGGAGCGTGAAACGCTCTATCGCGGCATTGACGAACGGGTGGAACGCATGGTGAATGCGGGACTGGTGGAGGAACTGCGGGCGATTCTGGATTCGGGTTATCCCCGTGACATGGTTTCTCTCGACACCGTGGGGTACAAGGAGTGGTTCCCGTATCTCGACGGCGACGCTGACTTCGACACCTGTCTGGAAGCGGTGAAACGCGATACCCGTCGGTACGCCAAACGTCAGATCACCTGGTTCCGTCACCGGGCGGGATACCGGTGGGTAAACGGCGACGATGGGAAATCGATCCTCCGGTCACTTGAGGAAATTCAATTCTGGCTCGCGCAGGATGCGGAAATTTCTTGACTTGAAACGTCCCATTCCCTATATTTGAACAAACGAGCGGGAGTAGTTCAGTGGTGGAACGCAAGCTTCCCAAGCTTGATGCCGCGGGTTCGATCCCCGTCTCCCGCTCCAAATAAACCCAAGAATTACAGCCACTTACAGATAAATGTAATGTGGCTTTTTTCTTGCCTTGGCACTCCGGTGTAACCTCGGTGTAACCAAAAACACAAAAAGAGGGACCGGAAAAGCCCGGCCCCGATTTTTCATACTACGGCAACGCTCCTTGTGCCCCCCTCTGAAATACCGCTATCGCGCTTGGTTTGTATCCCTTCCCAAAACCCTTCTACGCGATTTAAGAGCGAATCCAGTTCTGAACCGTTCAAATGAAACGCTATTTCCATGATCCGTATTCTTGCGGCCTGATCGGTGGCGGACGTATCGGGCTTTTCGATAGGTGTGGGTCCAACCGCATTTGCTGTGACCGGGCCGCGCATAAACTCATCGAACGTGACACCGAACGCTTTCGCAAGGCGCGTAATCGTTACGTCTCTTGGCGGCAACTCCCG
>CAYRTQ010000146.1:0-10936 GCA_964426865.1 uncultured bacterium | reverse complement strand
GGTCAGCCCCTGCGGAAAACCGTGGAAGAGATAGTCATGCTGTTTGCCGCCGCGAACCCGGAAGATATCCACCGTGTACGCGCCTTCCGGAAGATCGATGAGCGCCAGCGAGCGCCGATAGAGGGTCACCCCGCAATGGACATAGGCGTCCTCGCAGGAGGCGTCCACATACTTGATCCCATCGCCGTCCACGAAGGCGTGGAGATCGCCGAACACCCCTTCCAACTGGCGTTTCTGGTCCACCTCCACCGTGGCGTGGGAAACCGTATGGGTGGTCCAGCCGCCGGGGGAGGGCGCGATGGAATCCATGTATTCCGGGTAGCCCATCTCGGGGATGTATTCCCGCCCGAGCGCGAAGATGTTGACGTTCAGACGGTCGGCATGGCTGTGCGCGGCATGGGCGTAGCCGAAGTCGAAGAAGAGTTCGGTTCGGTCGTCGCCCTTGCCGGTTCGCATGATGGCGAATCCGCGGACCGGGGCCAGGGTGCTCTTGAGCGGAGCGGCCTGCGCGGCCAGACGGGTCACCGCTTCCTCGTTCACCGTGGTTTTCTGTTGGAAGAGGTCGTCCAGACTCAACGCGGATTTGACCCCGTTGACTGTCCGGGCCTGCTGGAGATACCGGGCGATTGTGGGCGTGGGATACTGGTTGAACGCGTCCATGAGCAGGGGAACATCGAGCGTCAGCCCCTTGTTGACCAGACCCCCGGAATCACCGTAGAAGTGGGTGAACCGGTCCAGACTGACCAGATCGGCGTACGCCGGGAACGCTTCCCGCATATGGGGGTGCTTCCACATCCATGCGCCGTTGGGGCCGAGTTCGCGGGCGATGTCCCGGGCGTCGTTCAGGTAATGGGAGCCATAGGAGAACGCCGCCTCATAGGGGAAGCCATCGCGGAAAAACTGGTTGTCCAGCACGGGCGCGGTCGCCACCGGGTGCCCCCAGAACACGTAATCGAGAATCTCGCGGTCTCCGGTGACTTCCGCGAATTTGACAAAGGGCGCGTTCCAGACATTGCCCCAGTTGCTTGGCGCGGGATTGGCGCGGTAGGCCTCGAACGCCGGGCGGATGACGTTTTTGTGGAACGTGCTCACGAAATCGTCGGAAAGGGTGGGGAGCATCAGTTCCACTCCCTTGATCATGCTCAGGAGCTGCGGGCCCTCCCACATGGTGGCGGTCATCTTGATGTAGACTCCCCAGTCGGTGCCGTCATAGGTGAGATCCTTCCCGTTGATGTCCGGGTAGACCTCCATGAACCGTTCGAGGAGCGCCCGGGCGGTGCGGCTGTACTTTTCCTCGCCGGTGAGGAACCAGAGCTGCCCCAGGGTTTTGATGCGTCCGGAGAGGCTGTTCAGGAACCACTCGTTGTACCACCCGACGAAATAGTACCGCTCGCCCTTCGTGGGGCTGTCCGGACGGTTGTCCAGCCATCCCTGGCCGTCGTCGGGAAAATCCTTGTTGGGATATATCTCGCCGCCGATGGGGCATTTCACCTGCAAGGGGAGCGACAGGTCCGCGGTGGTTCCGAACGGCTGATAGACCGCGGTCCCTCCGCCGTGGAGCGGGCATCCCTTGCGATGCACCATGAGCGCGCGCTTGGTATTGGCCGCGGGAATGAACGCGCGGAGCTGGTCGCGGCTCAGCACGGTGAGCGGCTCCACCGAGGCGCGGGCGTTCTTCAGGAGGTCGGCGTACCGGCTGTCGGCGGCCATTTTCTTGAGAACGGCCTCACGATTAAATACCGTGTAACGGCTTTTTACCGTTTTCCCGGGGACCACCGGCTTGACCACGGTCACCGGGTGCGGCGAGGGAACGATTCCCTCTTTCACCTGGGTGTGGCCGGTGGAAGCGAACAGCGCCCCGGAGAGCGCGATCAGCGCGAGAACCCTCATGTGCATACAGCCTCCTGAAGTGGCGTTCATTCAATCGAATATCCGGATTTTCGTAGTAAAGGAAAATTATTCACGGACTGCAAGGGAAAAAGACGGAAGAAGACAGAAGTCGGAAAACTGGAGGGGAAGGAAGGGGCGGTTCGGGCAAAAAGAAAGAGGGACGGCTGCGATACCCGTCCCTCTTGTCGTAATTCCGCCGGATCCGGCCGGTCGATGTGATGCCGGCTACTTTTCCAGCGATTCCCGGTCGATACGGTACATCACCAGCCCGGAAACGGTTTTGGGGAAGAAGTAGGTGGATTTCTGTGGGAGACGATCCCCGGTGATGACCCGGGGGAACATCTCTTCCGGACGTATGCCGTTCAGGAGGAAGCCGACCTGGTCCTTGCCGGTGTCCACATCCTCGACCACATGGTCCGCGCTCTTGCTGAAATGCAGGAATTTCCCGGCGGCGATATCCTCCCGTGAAATGCCGAGGATCTGCTCGATGATCAGGTTGTGCAGGATTTCGACATCCAGTTGTTTGGGGGACTGGGGATTCTTCAGACGAATGAGGCCGAAGAGCCCGCCGGTATAGATGCCGAACACGCTGGTCTCCACCGATCCATCGCGCATGAGGTCCAGAATCTCATGGTCCTCCGCCCGCACCGGGTATTCAACCTCGAAACGCTCCGCCAGGTCCGTCAGGAACCGCTTGCGGTCAAAACCGGCCATGCCGCCCACCTTGCGGTGGGTGGGGAGAATGAGCAATCCGGGGTCATCCACGTTCGAAAAATACATGGAAACATAATCGAAAGGCTCGTCGTCGCTCCGTCGCTGCGGATCCATGAAACGTCGGTAGGCGAGAGCGGTTTCGTACCGGTGATGGCCGTCGGCGATAATCACATCGCGGTCCCGCATGCAGGTTTCGATGGCTCCGATAACAGCGGGATCGGATACCGTCCACATGCGACGTCCGACTCCCTGCTCGTCGGTGAAATCGATATCCGGAGTACGGCTCGAAGCCTGGAGGATAATAGTCTGGATCTCGCAACCGGGATCGCTGTAAACGCCGAATATCTGGCTCAGATTGGTTCCGGTGGCTTTGACCAGGTTCAGCCGGTCGACTTTCGGGCCGGAAAGGGTGCGCTCGTGGGCGTAGATGCCGTTGCCGAACTCCTCCGCTTTCACCAGCATGATGAATCCATACCGGGTGCGGGTAACGCCATCGACATCGTATGTGTCGGCGCACACGTAGAGCGAGGGGGCGTCTTCCAGACGCATCACGCCCTCGTGCATCCAGGAGTCCAGATACCCGGCTGCACGGACATACTTGTCCTTCGGCTCGCTCCCGTCCGGTTCCTCCCGGGTTTTAATGAGGCGAACGATGTTGTATGGATTACGGGAATAGAGGCTGTCCCGCCACTCGTCAAAAATGATGTCGTACGGGGGAGCCACCAGGTCCTGTATGTTTCCGGCGGCCGGTGTGTACCGCAGGGCTCGGAAGGGACGGACTTTCGGCATGACATACCCTTTCGCATGTATTCAATATACTCATCATGTACTATTGCAAATATAATACGTCGCTTCGGCTGGAGTTATGTAAAATACGGAATTTTCTTCCCATACTCCAGAGAAAAATACCGGGGGGAAAGAACCGGTGCGCACGACATCCTTATGTGCAATATAATAATGTATTTGTGCTTAACAGGGCAGGTTCCCGTTTAGGGCGTCTTTTACTCCCGTCCGTGCGGTGAACCGGGCGGTTTCCCGTTCCCCTCTTTGGCAACGAACCCCGATGTCTTTTTCCTTTTTCGCGGTGATCCTCACTTGACTTTTTCGCACATGCGACATATACTTGGGAAAAAGGGGGGCGCATGCAAACAATAGACCGTTTAGACCTGGAAATCGCCAAAATTCTTGATTCCGATGGGCGCGCATCAAACCGTGAGATCGCCCGTCGTCTCGGTATATCGGAAACGACTGTCCGTCATCGGCTTGGCCGCATGATAGACAGCAAGCTGCTCACCGTTTCCGCGACATTCGACATCGAGGAATTTCCCGAGATTTACCTGGCGGTCATCGGCATCAAACTGAATGTACCGCTGGATCATTGTATCGAGAAATTCCGGGCCATCCCCGCGGTTTTGTACGTTCTGACGCTTACCGGAAGATACGATCTGCAGGTCGCCATCCTGGTGAATTCGCGCAAGATGCTGGCCAGCGTGGTATCCCGTGAGCTCGAATCGGTCGAGGGCGTGGTGAATACCGAAACCTTCGTGGTGCTGGAGGATTCCGGTCTGCGTGTTTCCGCCGCAAAACTCTGCGAACTCCTGAACGGAGCATCGCCCTCCCTGCCCACGTCCTGCGGTGAGGGAACCGAAACGGAGTAACCGGCTCACGGCGGCCATTTCCCATTACCCATTCCTCACCGTTGTTCTGTCCCTATCATGCGGCATCGGATTATACGGCCCGCGATGAGTTCCTGTGTCCCGCATGCCGCGTATTCCCCACATCTTCCTGCCAAGTCGGCGCATCGCATACCTTCGGGTTTCCGGATCGTCCCGCAAAGAGTTGGCCATGCATGGGCGTCCGCGCCCGCATAACCCGCAAAACATCATGAAATCCGTGTTTTGATAGCGCGCGAAAATAACGCTTGACAGGGCTTGCCCGGTATTATTATAATTCCGCTGATAATTGTAGGAAATATTCTCCGGCTGGAATGCCTGACTCCGGCTGCCATCGGAATGGAACGGGTACAAAACGCTCATTCACTGTGTTTATCGATAAAACAACCTGATACCGAAAGAGCGAAGACTGGAAACGCTGGCGATACACGCTGGGCAGGAAACCCCCGATCCGGCGACCGGCGCCCGTGCGGTCCCCATTTATCAGACCACCTCATATGTGTTCAAGGATACCGACCACGCGGCGGACCTGTTCTCCCTCAAGGAATTCGGGAATATCTACACCCGTCTCATGAACCCCACCACCGATGTGTTCGAGCGCCGTGTCGCCGCCATCGAAGGCGGGTCCGGGGCGCTTGGAGTGGCTTCCGGGCTGGCCGCCATTTCCTATGCTCTCCTCGCGGTCACCCGGGTCGGCGATGAGATCGTAGCGGGGAACAACCTCTACGGCGGCACCTACGAGCTTTTTCACTACACCTTCCCCAAACTGGGGCGGCGCGTGCATTTTGTGGATTCCACGAAACCCGATGCGTTCCGAAAGGCCATCACTCCCCGTACCCGGGCCGTTTATGCCGAGACGGTCGGAAATCCCAAGCTCGACGTGCCGGATTTCGAGGCCATCGCCGCCATCGCCCACGAGGCTGGAATTCCCTTCGTGGTGGACAATACGGTCGGGGTTGGCTTGACCCGTCCGCTCGATTACGGCGCGGATGTCCTGTCCTACTCGGCCACCAAATACATCGGGGGGCATGGCACCTCTCTCGGCGGAGTGATCGTGGATGGCGGCACGTTCGACTGGGGCAACGGGAAATTCCCCGAGTTCTCCGAGCCGGATCCCACCTACCACGGGCTGAAGATATGGGAAGCGTTCGGAAACATTCCCGGCATGGGCAATCTGGCGTTTGTCCTCAAGGTCCGGGTGCAGCTTCTCCGCGATCTGGGGGCGGCGCTCAGCCCGTTCAATTCCTTCCTCTTGCTGCAGGGGCTCGAAACCCTGTTCCTGCGTCAGCGGAAGCATTCCGAAAACGCGTTCGCGGTGGCGAAATTTCTGGAGGCGCACCCGCTGGTCTCCTGGGTGCTCTATCCCGGTCTGGAAAGCCATCCGAGCCATGCCACCGCGGAGAAATACCTGAAGGGCAATTACGGCGGACTGGTCGGTTTCGGCATCAAGGGCGGGCGCGAGGCCGGGAAACGGTTCATCAACTCGGTGAAGCTCCTTTCCCATCTCGCCAATATCGGCGATACCAAGAGTTTGGTGATTCATCCCGCTTCCACCACCCACCAGCAGTTGACCCTTGAGGAACAGCGTGATACCGGGGTAACCGAGGACTATATCCGGCTCTCCATCGGCATCGAGGATGTGGAGGACATCAAGGAGGATATCGACCAGGCCTTGAAAGCGGCGTCACGATAGGCGTTTGCCACGGATGCCCGCGGTGATGAACCGGAATCTCCCGCGAAAGCGCGCGGGAAAGGATGGAAGGTGGTCCGGCCTTGATTCGCACGGATACGCGGAGTATCTTGATAAAGGAACACGAGGATAAATCCGGAATCATGTCCATCCATCGATCGTGCGGATCGGGGTTCAGACTTTTGTTTAATAAAGGAGCATGTATGAGCAGAATATTCGAGGATATCACGAAGACCGTGGGGAATACTCCCCTGGTACGGCTGAATCGCATGGCGGTGGGAATCGATGCGACCATCCTGATGAAGCTGGAATCATTCAATCCCCTGTCCAGCGTGAAAGATCGCATCGGGGTGGCCATGATCGACGACGCGGAACGGCGCGGGATCATCCGACCCGGTTCCGTCCTCGTGGAACCCACCAGCGGCAACACCGGCGTTGCGCTGGCTTTCGTGGCCGCGGCCAGGGGATACCGGCTCATCCTCACCATGCCGGAAACCATGAGCGTGGAGCGCCGGCAGTTGCTCCAGGCGCTCGGCGCCGAAATTGCGCTCACCCCCGGTTCCGAGGGAATGAAAGGGGCGGTGGAGAAAGCGGAGGAACTGGTCGCCTCCATTCCGGGCGCGGTCATGCTCCAGCAGTTTGAAAATCCCGCCAATCCCGAGATTCATCGTCGCACCACCGCGGAGGAAATATGGCGGGATACCGATGGCGCGGTGGATATTTTCGTCGCGGGGATCGGCACCGGCGGAACCATCACCGGAGTGGGCGAGGCGCTGAAAGGGAAGAAGCAGGAAGTGCGGGTGGTGGGAGTGGAACCCGACTGCTCGGCGGTGTTGTCGGGGGGGAAGCCCGGCCCGCACAAAATACAGGGCATCGGCGCGGGATTCGTTCCCGGCGTGTTGAACCGTTCGGTTCTCGATGAAATCGTTCCCGTGTCCGGGGATAACGCGGGGGATGCCGCGCGCCGTCTGGCTCGCGAGGAAGGCATTCTGGCGGGAATCTCCAGCGGAGCCGCGCTCTGGGCGGCAATCGAGGTGGGGAAGCGCCCGGAAAACGCGGGGAAGACGATCGTGGTTCTCCTCCCGGACACCGGGGAGCGCTATCTCTCCACCTGGCTGTTCAAGGAGACGTGATCTTTCCATCGACTTCAGCCGGGGAGGAATGTGAAATTTCGGTCTGAGCCGGGTGACACATGTGACGGGAAATGAAAAAAGCTGATGAGAGACGCGTCTTTCATCAGCTTTTCATTTTTTAAACCGGCAGGACTACCGGGGTGTACCGGCGCTCACACCCGTTCATACCATCCGAGGAGCAGGTTGCCCCGTCCGAGGAGCAGTTCCAGGGCTGCCGCGGGCAGGAGCGGCAGGTCGCGGTGAGTCAACGGGAATTCGTATGCGGGCTGCACCTTGGAAATGGTTTCACTCCTCGCGCGGCGGAATCCCGCGGAGCAGAAGAGGTGGTTCAGGGAGTGCGGGGTGAATCCTGTGACATGCAGGGGATAAAAGAGAGAGCCGAATTCGGGGATGAGACCGGCGCGATAGAACGCCCGCTTGAGGTAATTGGTAACGCTCGCGTCGTTGGGGACATGCACGACGCATATCCCGCCCGGTTTCAGAATACGGTGGATCTCGTCGCGGAGATCACGGGGCGTCGCGATGTGTTCCAGCACATTCCGCAGATATACAACGTCGAACGCGCCGTCCGGGTATCCTGCGGAGCGCAGTTCCCCGGTGGTCACCGTGAGGTTATACTTTTCGCGGGCGTAGGCGGAGGCTTCGGACGAGGCCTCCACTCCCTCAACCTGAAAATCGGAATTTTCCCGGACGTAATTGAGCCATCTTCCCCGTCCGCACCCCACATCGAGGAAACGCCCGGAGGACTTGAGCGCCAGCAGCCGTTTCAGGAAATGGGTTTCAGCCGCCGGAACCGGGGCCGCCCCCTCGTTCTCCGCGGTGAAATAGGCGAGAGTATGGATGCTGGAGACTTCTTCGATATCATACACCCGCAGGAACGAAAATCCACTCCCGCAGGCATCGCAACGGAGATACCGATTCCGTTGATTGAACCGGTCGCAGGTCAGAAACCGGGTTTTATCGGAGCCGCATATGGGACATGTGTCTGGCATTCTGGATTCTTGATGAAAAGCGATGGGAAAAAGGGCATGCGCCCGGCGAGCAGCCTATAATATAGCGCATTATTCCGCCGGATACATGTTCTTTTTTGTTTTCAGCGCTCTATTTGATAAGGAGCATTTTCGCGGTCAGTGTAACTTTTGCGGATTCCAACCGTGAAATATAAATGCCTGAGGCAACCGATTTTCCAAAATTATCTTTGCCATCCCAAATCACGGAATGCGAGCCTGCACCAAATGAACCAGACAAGATAGTGCGTACTTTCTGGCCTGCGATGTCATATATGGAAAGATCCATGCTGCTGGAGTTGGGGAGTGAAAACGATATTTTTGTGCAGGGATTGAAAGGGTTGGGATTGATTTGAAGTGTCGAGTACACAGTTGGTTTATTATTCACGGTATTTACGCTTGTGATAGTGTCGTGCAGACAAGACAGTCCGTTTTTTGTTCCCACCCAGACATTATTTTCGGAATCGATTTCTAACGCCTGAATTTCGTTGTCAAGTAAACCGTCCTGAACCGTGTAGTGCTTCCAGTTTATTCCATCAAAGCTCGAAAGCCCTCCCCAGGTTCCGAACCATTTGGTGTTTGTGCTATCTACCGCAATCGTCCATACGAAATCATTTATCAACCCGCTGTTTTCTGCCGAATACAGAGTCCACCTGCCATTTTCCAGAGTAGCGGCTCCAGCACCCGTACCGAACCACAAAGTGCCGGTTCGGTCCTTAACAATGGCGTTGTATTGGGTTGCGGGTAAGTTTTCGGTTGGATAGGTATTGAATTCTTCCAGAATGTAGTTGTAATTCCATAGCTGAGGGGAGGGCGACGCATCAAACCAGAGCGTGTTCGAATCAACAACATCTACCGTTATAAGCTCCGTGATGTTATACTGGAGGTTGATTTCAAATACCTTTTTCCATTGCTGACCATCAAAATATGCCAGAAATGTTCCATATCCCTTCGCACCGCCAACTCCGTTCGTGATCCATATCCTGTTCAGACTGTCGATTGCCATATCATTCAGCGTAGTTCCGGCTGTGCCCATAATGGGGAAGTTATCCCAACCCCGCCCATTGAAACGAAACAGTCCGTTATAATGAGTACCAGCCCATACAACGCCGTTATTGTCAACTCCAATATGCTCTACGGCATTGTGATCTGTTATACTTGGCTCAGAGAACCAAGTAACTTCACCGGTTACCCGATTCAAGCATGCTACTGTACCCTGTCCACCATGATCGAGACTGCACCATACACTATCTCCATGTATAGCAATATCTCGTATGTTGTTGATATTTTGAAAGTGAGTCCATGAGGTCTGAGCTTCTGCAATGACAGGCAGAAAGAAAAGAATGAATATAAATAGCATGAGCGTGCTCTCTTTGGAATACAATTGGTGATCCAGCAGAACGGAAACGTCCTTCCCACCGTGGCAACATCCACGACCTCTCCGGCTTCGTCACCCCGCAAATCGCCCTAAAAACAAACCACCCCAAGGAGGCCGACCGGGTCGAAATCCTCTGACAACACGGCATTACCGATCTTGGGTCGCTCGCCAGTACATAGACCTGATACCCGAAAAATCCGATCGATCACGGGCGTGACCATGCCTTGCAAACTCGCTTCTTGCAGCCCGTTATCTCCTCCTGAGATCGTTTGATACTATTTTACCAGCGTCATCCTCCGGGTTTCGGTAAAATTCCCCGTTCGCATACGGCAGAAATACACGCCCGACGCGAATCCATCCGCTTTCCAGACCACGGTGTGCGCTCCCGCTGGGTACATGCCGTCCGCCAGGGTCGCCACTTTCTCTCCCAGGGCATTGTAGATGGAGAGGTTCACTTTCGAGGCCGAGGGCAGGACAAACGGAATGGTGGTGGAAGGGTTGAAAGGATTGGGATAGTTGGGGGAGAGGGCGACCGCCCCCGGAGTTTTCTCCTGAACCCCGGTGCTGTATTCCGTGGAAATCAGCGCGGTCAGCCCGATGACCTCGCCCGGCCAGAACGCCGCGTTCACCGAGGCGAACACGGGAGTGGCGGCATACTCGCGGTTCTCCCGCTGCGCCCAGATGCGGAAGGAAAGCGGCTCGCCGTTACGGAAGCCGGTGACGCCCTCACGCTCCGGATCGTCGCCCCAGATGGCGAACGAGAGGTCCGCTCCGGTCCATACTCTCGATCCGGCGCATTTCCCGTCGGGGGTGAAGACGCCGATTTCGTCGCCGGGCGAGATGGGAGTCCCGCCGATGGCAAGCGCCGCTCCCGAGGGTACCCGGATCGTGGCGCTGTCTCCGCCGTAGGGATCGTAGGTGAAATGGCTGTAATTCAGCGCCGCCAGCTCGATGACCGCGCCGGACCGGTATTCCGTTTCCACCCCGGCATACCGGGGAATCGCCGCGTACTCCCGTCCGGTGTTCTTCGTCCATATCCGGAAGAAAAGCGGATCGCCCTCGAAAAAGCCGGTGAGGTATTCGCTCTGGGGATTGTCGCCCCAGATGGTGATGTACAGATCCCCGCCGGTCCACACCCCCGCTCCGGCGCAGAGTCCGGTGGAGGTGAATACGCCGATTTCATCACCGGGAGAGACTGGAAGGCCGCCGATGACGGGAGCGGCGTCCCCGCGGATGAGAACCCGGGCGCTGTCCCCGGTATCCGACTGGAAAACGAAATGCCCCCGGGAATCGTTCCCGCCGATATATTTGCCGCCCCAGACCACGTACACTTTCCCGGCCAGCGTCCTGCCCAGCGGGCTCGAACCGTGGGCGCCCATGATCATATCCGAGAACCCGTCGCCGTCAACATCACCGGCAAATCCCGACACTCCAAGATATCCGGGGGAGTC
>CAYRTQ010000145.1:0-10957 GCA_964426865.1 uncultured bacterium | reverse complement strand
GCGGTTCGGCTCGGATACCGGGTGCGCGAGGTCCCGGTGGTGATCGATTTCAAACGCGCGCTCAAGTGGGGGCGAATCCGGTTCTCCGACATGCTGAGCCTGTTCGTGGACACGCTCGCGATTTTCTACCGTCTGCGGATTCTCCATTACTATGACATCACGCGGCCGCCATTGAGCCGTGAGCGGCGGTCGGCGCTCGTGGTGGTGCTCGGGTGCCCGCCCCCCGGGGATGTGGTGCGGCGGCTCATGTTCGATACCACCCACGACGTGCGCATCGCGTGCCTCCGTGACAAGGGCGCGCCATCGGATACGCCGGGCGTCCCCGAATTTTCCCGCGAGGATGACCTGGCCGCCTGGATTTCCGGCGAGGCCGGCGCGGTGGATTTCATCGGCTTTCTCGGCTCGGGATGCGTGCCGCTGGGTTCCTGGGTGAAAAGCGCGATACGCGAGTTCGGCGACCCGGATGTGGACGCGGTCTGCGGCCCGATCATCCCCGGACCGTTCTCCCTGGATTCGGAGCGCGTGGCGGGCATGGTGTTCTCCAGCGCCCTGACCCGTGGAACCGACACCCGCCTCTATTCGTACAAACCGGTGAAATCCGTGAGGAAAGGACTGGCGGGCAACCTGTTCATCCGCGCCGCCATTTTCGGGGAACCGACGCTGACGGAACGGGGACTCGTTCGCGAGAGCGAGTTCATCCACGACACCGGAACATCCCGTCGCCGTCTGCGGTATGACCCGGACATGGCGGTTTCGCGGAAAGTTCCCCCGCTCACCATACCCTATCTGCGGTCCGCCGGAAACCGGGCGTTCGCGGATGGCCGTCGCGTCCCGGGTTACCGGGGACCGGGCAGTCCGATCCTCGCGGGAATCCCCTCGGCGGTGATCGCGTTCCTCGCGTTCGGCTGGATATTTCTGCCGACGGGAGCGTATTGGGCGCTCGCTTTCCTGTATCTCGCGGCGGCGCTGACGGAAGGCTTTTCCTATTTCTCCCTGCGGCTGGTATTACCGGTCGCAGCGGGAATCGTGGCCGAACACCTCGTCCGGGCGGTCGCGTTCCCGGCGGGAGTTCTGGCGGGAATATTCGGAAAAAAAGGGTAAGAATTCCCGGCTTCATTCCCGTTCACCGGTTCTGACATTCGTGACACGTGGAACGCCCGGGACTCCTTCCCCATCGACGGGCCACGGGCGGGAATATCCGGATTCTCCGGCGTTCAGGCACGTTACTACTTTTACACTCAGGCACTGTTTTCATGACCTATCTCGATCACAAATCGTTTGTCTCGGTGAAACACACCTATTTCGAGTCCGCGGGAACTCCCGAGGCGGAAATGGTGCGGTTTCTGCGGGGGCGAGCCGCGTCGATCCTGTACATACGGCATCCGTTCTCCGACGCCCGGAACATTCCCCTGAACACCACCGGAGTGGAATATGGCCCGGATGGCGAGGCGTCACGGGAGTTCGCCGCTCCGACTGTGCGCGGGAATGCCTTGCTTTTCTACCTGAAAGATTGTATCCTTTCCGTCTGGTATGTTCTGCGGAGTGGGCGGAAATATGACCTCTACGCCGGATCGGACAACCTGAACACCCTGGCGGGTCTCATCCTGCGGATGCTGGGAAGAGTGCGGCGGGTGGCCTACTATGTGATCGATTTCACCCCGGTGCGCTTTCCCGGACGGTTCATGAACGGGATATACCAGGCCATCAACAAGTTCTGCTGCTACCACGCGGATGTAATCTGGAACGTTTCCCCGGCCATGATCGGGGGAAGAGAGAGCATCGGGATATCGCGGGACAGGTCCGCGCCGCAGATCACCGTGCCGCTCGGATGTGACTACGATACGATCCGGGCGTCCGCGTCGGAAGCCGCCGATCCCCATGCCATCGTGTATTTCGGCGCGTTGCGCGGGGAGCACGGCCCCGGACTCATTCTGGAGGCCCTGCCCGCGATCCGGAAAGAGTTCCCGGACGCCCGTGTGATATTCGCCGGGGGCGGCGAGATCCAGACACAGTTGGAACGCCGCGCGGACGAACTGGGAGTGAGCGGGAGCGTGCAATTCACCGGCTTCGTCGCCTCCGACCGGGAGGTATACCGTATTCTGACCGGCTGCGGGCTGGCCCTGGCAACCTACCCGCCGGACGACAACACGTACAAGCGCTTCTGCGATCCCGGCAAGGTCAAGATATACCTGGCCTGCGGGCTTCCGGTGCTCATCACCGATGTCCCCGCGGTCGCCCGTGAGATCGAGTCGCAAGAAGCCGGCTGCATCGTGGAGCACTCGCCCGAAGCGCTGGCGGAAACGGCGCTCGCCCTGTTCCGCGACCCCGGACGCCATGAGCGGATGCGGAAACGGGCTCTGACCCTGGCCGCCGAATACACCTGGGATTCCATCTGGAAGCGGACATTCCGGGAAATGGACCGCCTCTTTCCGAAAGGATGACCGGCGGCGGGCTTTATTTGTAAGCGCTTTGCCAAAACCAGTAACGGGAGTTTATATGAAGGTGGGCCTGATCAGATGCCTCCAGACCGAAGATATGTGTCCGGCTTCGACCTGTTTCTCTGTCATGAAAAACCGAAAGCTGGCGTTTGAAAACATACCGGGTGAAATTGATTTGATTGGAGTGACCACCTGCGGCGGATGTCCGGGGAAAAAAGCGGTAACACGGGCGATGGAAATGGTCAAAAGGGGCGCCGATACAATCGTATTTGCGTCGTGCATAACCAAGGGGAACCCCATCAACTTCCCCTGTCCGCATGCACAGGCGATGATGGAGGCCGTTCGGAAAAAAGTTGGCGGCTCCGTCACAATCATTGAATATACCCATTGAACGGAATGGTCCGTCTTCCTTTCACGTTGTAAAGCCTGGGAAACAACGGATGCCCGAGGGGAACCCGTCCCCTCGTTCCATGCGTCGAGATGACAACCGGGATGACGTTCCATCCAGAAAGTACGATATGAAAAAGCTCTCCATCGTCGTTCCCCTCTATAACGAGCGCGAAAGCCTCCCGGAGCTGTACGACCGGATCATGGATTCCCTGCGGGCCATGAATGTGGAGTATGAGATCATCTTCGTGGATGACGGCTCCACCGATGGTTCCCATGGGGTTTTACGGGAGTTGCGCGAGCGGGACGCCCATGTGTCGGTCATACGATTCCTCGCCAATACGGGGAAAGCCGCCGGTCTCCAGGCCGGGTTCGACGCCGCCACCGGTGATTATCTCATCACCATGGACGCCGACCTGCAGGACGATCCCGCGGAGATTCCGGCGCTGGTGGCCGCCCTCGAGGGCGGACTGGACATGGTATCCGGCTGGAAGCGGGACCGTAAGGACCCTCTCACCAAAACGGCGCCCTCCAAGTTTTTCAATATGGTGGTGCGATTCTTCAGCGGGCTTCCGCTCCACGATTTCAACTGCGGGCTGAAAGCCTACCGGAGCGAGGTGGTGCGAACCTTCCGCCTCTATGGCGAACTGCACCGGTACATCCCGGTGCTGGCCAAATTCAACGGCTTCCGGGTGGGCGAAATCCCGGTGGAGCACCATCCGCGCAAGTACGGCCATTCCAAGTACGGCGCGCGCAGGCTCGTGTCGGGATTTCTCGACCTGCTCACGGTCATCCTGCTCACCCGGTACACCGCCAAGCCGCTCCATTTCTTCGGATCGGTGGGTCTGGTTTTCTGTTTTCTCGGCGGGCTGGTCTGGCTGTATATCCTGAAACTCTGGATCGGAAGCGGATTCCACAACATCCAGGGCCGTCAGCCGCTGCTGGTGAGCGGGGTATTCCTGTTCCTCCTGGGCGTCCAGTTCATCTCCACCGGCCTGCTCGCGGAACTCATCACCCACAGCCGCATGGAGCGTCAGCGGACCTATCGGGTGGATAAGGATAACGCCTGAGCGCAGGCACATGCACTCGATATCCGGCAATGATGACCTACCCATCGAAAACCGCGAAGCACCGTCTTTTTCTGTATTCTGGATTCCGTATTCTTTTCACCAGCGAGCGCGAGCATTGAAAGTCTGCACCCTCACCCACACCTATCCGCGGTTCGTCCACGACATCAACGCTCCCTTTGTCGAGCAGCTCATGGAGCGCATCGCGGCGAAGGGCGCGGACGTATCCGTGCTCACCGCCTGGGATCCGGAATGGAACCGTCGTCCGGACGACCATACCGTGGACCTGCGCACCTACCGGTATGTCTGGCCGGACCGTCTGCACATCCTGGGATATTCGCGTACCATCGAGGGGAATGTGCGGTTCCGGAAACGGGTGTTCGCGCTCTCGCCGCTGCTTTTCCTTTTCGCGTGGCGGGCGTTTCGCAGCCTGGTGCGCCGTAAGCGGCCCGATGTGCTGCACGCCCACTGGATTCTCCCCAACGGGTTCATCGCCGGGCTGGTGGCGAAAGCCACCGGCGTTCCGCTGATTATCCAGCTCCACGGCTCCGATGTGTTCACCGCGGAGAAGAACCCCCTCTTCCGACGCATGGCCCGGTTCGCGGCCTCACAGGCCGCCTGCATCGTTTCCCCCAGCCCGGACCTCGCCGCGCGCCTGGGCGCGCTCGGAGTCGACACCGGCAAGATCGTCCAGGTCCCCAACACCGTGGAATCCGGTTTCTGCGACGGCGTGAGCGCGGATGACGTGGCCGCTCTCCGGAAACGGCTGGAAATTCCGGAGGGACGGCGCGTGGCGCTGGCCATGGGGCGGATGGTCCACGTGAAAGGGTTCCCGTATCTCCTCGATGCGTTTTCGCGGGTGGCGGGCGAATTCCCCGATGTCATCCTGGTGCTCGCCGGCGGAGGCGTGCTCCATGACGAGATGCGTCGCCGCGCCGACGATCTCGGGCTGAAGGACCGGGTGATCATGCCGGGACCGGTGAACCGTGAGGAGGTCCCGGTATACTTCCGCATGGCGGATTTGTTCGTCGTCCCCTCCATCAAACACGAAAGCGGAGCGGTGGACGGCCTCCCCGTGGTGATTCCCGAGGCCATGGCGGCGGGACTCCCCATCATCGCCTCCGCGGTGGGCGGCATCCCGGTGTTGGTTCAGAAAGATTCCACCGGAATTCTCGTGCCGGAGCGAGACCCCGAGGCGCTCGCAGCCGCGCTGCGAAGCCTGCTTTCCGATGAGCGGCTTTGCCGTGATTACGGGGAACGCGCCCGCCGCATCGTGGAATGCAGTGTGAACTATGACCGCGTGGCCGAATATTTTACGCTCCTCTACCATGAAATCGCCCGCCGCACCCCGCCCTCGAACATTCCTCCCTTCCGCATCACCGAAGAGAGGGTCGGATGAATCCGCGACGCATGCTCATCGCCACCGGGAAACTGGCGCTCGCCCTCCTGGTCGCCTATTTCGTGATCCGGACGGTGCTCTCCAACTGGGGGCAGATCCGCTGCTACGGGTGGGATTTCGATCCCCTGTACATGGGGCTGTCCTTCGGAGTCTTTGCCGCGGCCTACCTGTTCCTCGCATGGATATGGGGGCGGGTCCTCCGGTACACCGGCTATCCGGTATCCTACCGAGACGCTTTCGAGATTTATTTCATCGGCAACCTGGGGCACTATATTCCGGGGAAGGTCTGGACAGTGGCGGGGGTGGCCTGGCTGGCGGAACGACGCGGGATTCCCCCGGTGGTGGCCGGAGCGGCGGCGGTTTTCGCCCAGGCCTATTCCATAATATCCTCGTTGGCGTTTTTCCCCGTGTTCCTTATATTTAGCAACACCACGCCCTCATGGATGCGGCCGGGACTGATGATCCCCGCCATTCTCCTGTTCGTGGGATTTTTCCTCTTCCCCGTGAACATGGAGCGGGCGCTCAATTTCGCGCTCTCCCTGCTCAAGCGGGAACGGGTCTCCCTGGGACTGACCCTGGGGAAAGCCCTGCGGCTCACCGGAATGTATTTCGTTTCCTGGGTGCTGTTCGGAATCGCATTCCGGTTCTTCGTCATCGCGGTCACCGGAAACCACGGAATCTCGCCGGTCCTTCTCACCGGAGCCTACGCCACCGCGTATATGGTGGGATATCTGGCGTTTTTCGTTCCCAGCGGGCTGGGGGTGCGGGAGAGTGTGGCGGGATACCTGCTCGCCTCGGTCATGCCCGCCGGAGTGGCGCTCCTGGTGACCTTTCTGGTACGTCTGCCGGTCACCCTGGTGGAAATCCTCTGCGTACTGATTGTCCTGATTCGAAAGGGATTGCCGTATGGCAAAAATGAAACGAACGGCGGAAAACAGCGGTAAAGCCGGTGGAACGCCGGTCCAGGCCGGAACTCCCTCGGCGCTTTCGGCATTCCTGACCGGCCCGAGAGCGAAATGGGTCTTCTTTGCCCTGTATTTCGTGCTCACCGTCTTCCTGTTCCGGGATTTCGTGTTCTCCAGTTCCATGCTCTTCGGAAACGACACCATTCCCGACGGCGTCTACACCCGCCAGTACCTCAAGGACTACCATGCCGAGTACGGCGGCATTCCGCGCTGGAATCCCTTCGTCCTGGGCGGGCTGCCGTTCATCGACGCCATGCACGGGGACACGTTCTATCCCGGAGCCTGGATTCAGTTCTTCATGCCGCTCACCCGCGCGCTCGGCCACAAGCTGATCTGGCATGTCTTCCTGGCGGGCGTGTTCATGTACATTTTCCTGCGAACGCTACGGGTGCGGCGCGACGCCGCTTTCCTGGGGGGGCTGATGTACATGCTCGCCCCCTCCTTCGTCTCGCTGGTGTTTCCGGGCCATGACGCCAAGATGTATGTCATAGCCTTCCTCCCGCTGGCCTTCGCGTTCCTCGAATCGGGAATGAACGCGCCGCGTGTCTGGAAATTCGCCGCGCTCGGCGGAGTGATGGGGCTGCTCATTCTCACCTCCCATGTCCAGATGGCCTACTACTCCTATTGGGCGCTGGGCCTGTACTTCCTCTTCCGCCTGTTCACCGCGCGCAAGGAGGGAATCCCGGCAGCCGGGCTGGCTGGACGCACGGGCCTGTTCGTCCTGGCGGTGGTTCTCGCGGTGGGGCTCGGCCTGGTGCAGCTCCTGCCCTCGTACAAGTTCACCACTTCCCAGTCGGTGCGCTCCGGCGAGGAACGCACCGGGTACGCCTACGCCACCTCCTGGTCCATGCACCCGGAAGAGGTGATGGGCATGCTGGTCCCCTCCTTCCCGGGATACCAGAAGGGAATGGAAGAGGGTTTCTACTGGGGCCGCAACCCGTTCAAACTCAATTCCGAGTACAACGGCATTCTCCCCATCCTGTTCGCGGTCCTGTCCCTGGTCGCCTGGCGGCGGAGCCGCACCTGGTTCTTCCTCGGGCTGGGAGCGCTCGCCCTGATCTATGCGGTGGGGGCCACCACGCCCCTCTACCACCTGTTCTACTCGCTCGTGCCGGGGGTGAAAAACTTCCGCGCGCCGGGGATGATCATCTTCCTCTTCACCTTCGCGGCGACCGTGATGTCCGCCACGTTCCTCTCCGCGTTCCTGGACCGTCAGGCGCTGGACGGGAAACATTCCGGAAAGGGCCTGCTCTACGCGGCGGGGGCCGTGATCGGAGCGGCAGTGCTGTTCAGCCTGATGGGGAGGAATCTGTTTGACATCTGGAACGGATTGTTGTACAATGGGATTACTCTGCCGCAATCGGAACGGATGTCACAGAATGTCTCATATTTCACCGCCGATCTCTGGAGAGTGGCGATCTTCGCCGCAGCCGCCCTCATCGGCTCCTGGATGTTCCTGAATCGCCGCATCGGGGCCACGGCGCTGGTCATCCTGCTCGCCCTGGTGGCCACCGTGGACGAAACGGCGGTCGCGGGACGCTACATTGTCACCATCGACCCGCAGACCTTCCCCTCCCTCCGTCCCGACCAGTCGGTGCAGGAACTCCGGGCGAAAATGAACAACAACTCCCCGTTCCGCGTCCTGGGGACACTCAACGGCGTGCACAGGAACAGCAACTACTATGCCATGTTCGGGATACAGATGGCGGACGGCTCCCATAACAACGAACTGCAATCCTACGAGTTGTTCCGGGGCGGCAGGCTCGGTGAGAACTATCTCGCGGGGTGGGTGGACCTGCAGAAACAGTCGCTCGATCCACCGGCCATTCCGATGAACAATTTCCTGAGGGTCGCCGGGGTGAAATACATCCTCCTTCCCACCGGTCAGGGCAATATCGGGGTGGTGGAAAATGTTTCGGCGCTGAACCGGGCGTTCATCACCCACGGGTATGTCGTGGCGAAGAGCGATCCCGCGGCGGTGGACATGCTCAAGGACATTTCGTTCGATCCCGCCCGGGTCGCCATCGTGAATGCGGATCCCACGGAGAAACCCGTCGCTCCCTCGGACTCCACCGCTGTTTCCAGAGTGGAAGGCATGGTGTACAAGGCGCAGAGCACGGAGATCACCGCCGATCTCGTTTCGCCCGGGCTGCTGGTGCTCACCGACAACTGGACGCCCTACTGGAAAGCGGAGGTCGACGGCAAACCCGCGCCGGTGCTGAAGGCCTATGGGACATTTATGGCGGTGGCGGCCCCCGCTGGCAAGCACCGGGTGGTTTTTACCTTCCGCTCGGAGCCTTACGAAACCGGGAAAAAGGTCACCCTGGCCTCGCTGATATTCATCGTTCTCGCACTCGGCGCGTCGATTGACCGTAAACTTATCCGCTGGGGGAAAGGCGCTGCATGAGGGTGCTGGTAACCGGCCCCACGGGGCGAGTCGGACGCATGCTCCTGGACTGTACTCCCGGGCAAGTCGAGGCGGAGGTGCTGCTCGGGCCGCAGGACCCCGAAATGGGAGTTCCCTGGTACCGCTCGAACATCACCGATCATGACCGGGTGGTCATGGCCATCACCTGCGCACGTCCGGACACGGTGATTCATCTCGCCGCGGCCACCGATGTGGATGGCTGCGAGAGCGCCCCCGAGGCCGCGTTCCGGGTGAACCGGGACGGGACCGCCAATATCGCCGAGGCGTGCGCGAAATGCGGCGCGTCGCTGGTGTACGTTTCCACGGATTATGTATTCGACGGCGTGTCCGGGCCCTACCGCGAGACGGACGAACCGAATCCGGTGAACGTGTACGGCCGCTCCAAGCTCGAAGGGGAGCGCGCCGCCGCGGAGCGCACCGAACGGCTCGCCATCGTGCGTATCAGCGTCCCTTTCGGAAAGAGAATGCCGGGGGCGGCCCACAATTTCATCAGCCTCCTGGAGGGACGGCTCGCCGCGGGAGAAACCGTGCGGACGGTGACCGACCAGAAAACCACGCCCGCCTGGCTGGACGAACTGGCGGAATTCCTCTGGCTGGTGACACTGCGGGAAGAACGGGGAATAATTCATTTCGGTACGGCGGACCGTCTCTCGCGTCACGAAATGGCGCTCGAACTCTGCCGGGCGCGGGGATTCAATGAGCGGCTGGTAACTCCGGTGCGGACCGGGGATCTGCGGCTTCGGGCGACGCGTCCGCTGGAGAGCGGATTCCTGACCGGAAGGGCGGAGGAAATTTTCGGGCGGGCGCCCGCCACCTTTCGCGAGGCGCTCCGCGGGATGGCCGGAACCAGGGGAGAAACCGGATGAAGGGACTCATCGTCATTCCGACATACAACGAGAAGGAAAATATCGCGTCGATCACCAAAGCGGTGCTTGACTTGCCATTCGATTTTCATATTCTTATCGTGGACGACAATTCGCCCGACGGCACCGGGAAGATAGCGGACGATCTCGCGGTCGCGGACAGCCGTATCCATGTCCTGCACCGGGCGAAAAAGGAGGGCCTGGGACCTGCCTACATCGCCGGATTCCGGTGGGGGCTCGCCCGGGATTACGATCTCCTGTTCGAGATGGACGCCGATTTTTCGCACCGTCCGGAGTACCTGCCCGATTTCATGCGGGCCATCGGGGATGCGGACCTGGTGCTCGGCTCACGGTACATCTGTGGAGTGAATGTGGTGAACTGGCCGCTCAACCGGCTCCTGATCTCCTATTTCGCGAACCGGTATTCGCAGATTGTCACCGGCCTTCCGGTGAAAGACGCCACCGGGGGGTTCAAGTGCTTCCGCCGCGAGGTGCTGGAAGCCATCGATCTCTCGAAGGTGAAAACCACCGGCTACGGCTTCCAGATCGAGATGACCATGCGCGCCGCGGCCCGGGGATTCCGGATAAAAGAAGTCCCCATCGTTTTTTACGACCGGACGAAAGGAGCTTCCAAGATGTCCATGCACATCGCCCGCGAGGCCGCGTTCATGGTGTGGAAGCTGCGATTGCTGAAGATGCTCGGGAAGCTGTGAGGGGACGCCCCATCTTTTGAATGAGAATAGGGGAACGGATCGGATTTTTCCTTTTTCCCGGCTTCCGACTCCTGAATTCTGGATTCCGTTTTCTGTACCCTGCCGCCGTTCGTTACCGGAAAGCGCTGTATTATGGATCTTTCTGTAGTAATTGTGAGTTACAACGTCTCCTCGTTTCTGGATCAGGCGCTCGCCACGCTGGAGGATTCCGCGCGGGGATGCGAATACGAAGTGTTCGTGGTGGACAACGCCTCCACGGACGACAGCGTGGAGATGGTCCGTCGCAAGCACCCCGCGGCGACGGTCATCGCCAACCCGGACAACCGGGGGTTCGCCTCGGCGAACAACCAGGCGCTGGAGCGGGCGACCGGGAAATACATTCTCCTGCTCAATCCGGACACCGTGCTCAGCCGTGACACCATTCCGGTCATGACCGGGTTTCTCGACGCCCATCCCGATGCGGGCGGCGCGGGATGCAAGGTCATCAATCCCGACGGTTCCCTGCAACTGGCGTGCCGCAGGGGATTCCCCTCTCCCGGCGTGGCGTTTTTCAAGATGGTCGGCCTGTCCAGTCTTTTCCCCAAGTCCAAGACATTCGGCGCCTACAATCTCACCTACCTGGATCCCGAGACAACCGCCGAGGTGGACGCCATTTCCGGAGCGTTCATGATGCTGCGGAAGGAAGCGCTGGACCGTG
>CAYRTQ010000144.1:10716-10973 GCA_964426865.1 uncultured bacterium | reverse complement strand
TTTGCACATAACGCATACGACGATGCTGTTAATCTACTGCTTGTAGTAAAAGAGACAGCTAAAGTATACGCTCAGCAATTCGAACAGCAGGAGTCCATGCAACTTGTAAGTGCATTGAAATCTGTTATTATTGAGCATCTTAAAGCAACAGATATTACTATAGAGCCCCTCAAACACCTACAATTGATAGATGTGTTTTGCGTGGCTGCTCTATCACCGATTCTAAACACCGGTCTTTCAATTAATAAACGATCCAA
>CAYRTQ010000144.1:1040-10696 GCA_964426865.1 uncultured bacterium | reverse complement strand
GACTTAGTCAACCTATCCACAGCATTGCTGAAACAAAACCGAAGAAAGATTTACATGCAGCCACATCCCCGCAAAGTGCTTAAGGATGCAGAAGATTTATTCCAAAGACTGAAGTTTGAACTAACTGTAGAAGGCACAATAAGGACTCAGCAGTGGTATGTTATGCAAATCATCGCATTTTCATACGCTGAAGAAATCCGTCATACAATCCAGCGTATTACGACAACTGTTAAAGATGAATTTGTATCACCAGCAGATAGCTTAATTGCGGATAAAAAAGCTCTTTGGGCAAGTGTATGGTTGCAACGAGGCATGGAAGCTTGTCATAAGGCAAAAAATCAAATTGAGGCGCTAGAGACAAAATATACAGAACTAAAAGGGTACAATATCACGGAACTTCAATGGTATCCTTCCAAGGCTGATGAAGCTTTGGCCGAGATCGAGGCAGATCGAGTAAAAATTATATACCTGTTCGCTGAAATCGTACCAGAACTATGTGTGATGCCCGCTGGTGGGAATTTGCCGGACATTCTTGGTCAAGTGCGAGCATTGCTTGCTGAAGAACTAGTGATAATGATGGGACGGAAACAGGAGGAAGGTTTCAAAAAATTGTTCATAGGTTACTTCAACGCGAGCATCACGATTGAGAGGCATTTCATTAAGTTTGCACAACAACCAGGGAAGGATGATTATATACATGTAGCTATGGATACGATGCTTGATATAATGGATATATCTGGGCTTGCATTTCTTTTTTCAGAATTAGATGGAACATCATACAGAGGAATAGTTGTGAGTTCGTGGGACACCTACTTCAATCAAGCAGTTGACAAAATTGTAACAATAAAAGCATTGTATGACGCAATTGACTCGAAACTGACACTTCCAATTTACTCTTCGAGCGCAATGCAGCGAATATCATGGGGTCAGCGACTTGCGAATGCGATGGTTAACAGGGGTATAAATATAGATAGACATTACTGGGGCCATCAAAAAGCAATACCACACCAGAGTGCTATTATAGAATCGGTACTTATTAGCGTTGGATACCCAACAAATGCCCCTCATTTATATTTCGGAGCCCTTTATATCGCACTCAGAGAGGAGGCTAAGGGTATCCCTCTCCCCAGACCAGTGGAGAACTGCGTCAGATCAATAAACCGTGCTAGCAAGTCAAGAGGAGTTTAATAATGAGTCTAAGAACTGATAATTCTAATCTTACGTGGGATAATAGATCGGTTTGGTGGCAGCAATCCTATGACGAAGGCGTCCCTGGCGGGGATCGAAACCTTATGCTGTTTGCCGAAGATCTCGGCACAGAGATATGGGGATATTTTAACCGTTCACCGCGCCAAGAGGATGTAAATAATGTCTTTATTCAAAACTGTTCGGAAGATATGCGTGAAATTCTCATTAATTGCCTTCCGTTCAATGATTACTCCGAGGATTTATCTAGTGCTATATCCAATTTTGCTATGCAAGTGGCTCAGGAATTTATACTTAATGGGCAGCTCCTATTTGAAATTCTCAAGGGGTGGGATAATTCTGCTGATATGCCCGGGCTTGAAAGTGTAAAACTTGAAATGATCCCTCATAATTCCGTCGTGCAGTTTGGCCGTTGGGCGTTCCAAGTAATTCCGCCCAAGGTGGATACCGAGGAGTTAATAACGGGTGGTGTGATCCGACTGAATCGTTCCCTCTTAGTAGTATTTATGCCACCTCATCGTTGGCGACGATTATTAGCCCGTATCCGTGAAGGATTTAAGATTATGGGAGAGCCAGAACAAGATTGGAGGATAAACATAAATGAGCATAAAACAACTGAAGACTTTAAAGTCGTAAATCTAGCTTACACCGTTCAACGAGCCCGTTTAACAGCCCCAATCGGTTGGAATGCTCGTGGCCTTTTTCGCGATCATATCGCAGATTTCCATTGGTTTTCACGTGAACTGCGATGGAAGCGATTCTGCATTGAAGTTCGTGATTCGATCCTGATGACTATTAGGGAACTGTTCGCACATATAGGCTCTTGGAAAGGTGAGAATCCACTGCTCGTCTGGGATCACTTGCCAAATGTCCAAATGGTAGAGGAAGCTGAAAAACGTATTATGGGACCAGGTGCAAGATTCGATGAAGTCCTTAATCTTTAAAAAAATAGTCTTTAATGCATACTAATTTTTCAGTAAAATACTTGCCTTCTTTAATTTTGAAAAAATTTGTACGTTATTCGAAATGCATATGAATAAAGTCTTTTTCAATCTCTTTCTTGCAGCACAGTCTATTCTGTTTTATTGTAATATAACGGATTGCGACATGCAAGAAGGTTGAGTAAAATTATTACAAAGAGAGAGAGACATATGGAGGATTGCACCCATGAACGGCAATGAAAACAAAAAGGGTCTCCTCGGTCGCTTTTCCCGGCGCGGGTTCATGCACGGCGCAGGAGCGGCGGCGCTGGCCGGTTTGTCTGCTGAAGGAGCAGGGGCCGCGACGCCAAAGACGAAATCGCTCATCACCACCTATGAATCAATCGGAGTCCGCCCGGTCATCAACTGCTGGGGCACCATGACCATCCTGAGCGGCTCCCTCATGCTCCCCGAGGTGAACGCCGCGATGGAAGAGGCCGCCAAACACTACGTACACATGGATGAACTCATGGAAGGCGCGGGCCGCAAACTGGCCGAACTCACCGGCGCGGAATGGGGCGGCGTGTTTTCGGGAGCCGCCGGGGCGCTCACCGCCTCGACCGCCGCCTGCATGGCGGGCGCGGACCCGGAAAAGATGGCCCTGCTTCCGGACACCACCGGCATGAAAGACGAAGTGCTCATACACACCTCCTCCCGCAACGTCTATGACCGGTCGGTCTGGATGACCGGCGCGAAGATGGTGGAAGTGAGGGACGCCGAGGAGATGGACCGCAGGGCGGGCGCGAAAACCGCGGCCATTTACCTCTTGGGAGAAGGTCTGGACGGCGATCCCGGAATCACCCTGGAGCAGGTCGTGACGGTCGGTAAGAAGCACGGCATTCCCATCATCGTAGACGCAGCGGCGGAACAGCCCAATGTCCCGAACATGTACCTTCGGGCGGGCTGCGATCTGGTGACCTACAGCGGCGGGAAATGCCTGCGCGGACCTCAAAGCGCCGGACTGCTGCTCGGGCGCAAGGACCTCATCCAGGCCGCGTTTCTCAACAACGCGCCACACCACGCGTTCGGACGCCCCATGAAAGTCGGCAAGGAAGAGATTGTCGGGCTGGTCGCCGCGGTGGATATGTGGATAAACCACCGGGATCACGCCGCCGAGCGCCGCGAATTCGAGCGCAAGTTGAACCATATCCGGGACCGGGTTACGGTAATTCCCACGGTGGCCGCGGTCATCAACCAGCCCGCCGGACGCTCCAATGTCGCGCCCACCATGGAGATTTCCTGGGACCGCAACCGGGTGAAAATCGCCCCAGCCGATGCCTTCACGCGGCTCCGCGACGGCGATCCCCGCATCTTTACCTCGGCGACTGCCAAGGGGCTGTATATCATGTCCTACATGATGGAAAAGGGTGACGAAATCGTGGTGGCGAAACGGATCGCGGAGATACTGTCGAAAGCGGTGTAGACGCCGGGGAACTGCATGTCCATTCAGAGGGAGATATATCCATGAAATACCTGCATATGCTGCTGGTTCTGTCATTTCTCCTTCCCTCGGCGTCATTCGCCCAGGCCGGAGCGCCGAACGCCGCCGGGACCTGGGAGATATCCATCGCCTTCGTCAAGGGCGCGGCCACGCATACCGCGATCATCGCCCAGAAGGACAGCACGCTCACCGGAACCTACAAGGGCGAAATCAGGGAAGGGAAACTGCGCGGAACGGCGAAGGGAAACGCGGTGGATTTCACCGGCGCGCTCAAAATCCAGGCCAACACCATCGTCTTCCACTACACCGGAATCATCGAGGGCGACACCATGAAAGGCACGGTGGAAATGGGCGAGTTCTGGAGCGGAACCTGGACCGCGAAGAGGAAATGAGGCGGGAGTGGATGAAGGAGTTCCTCACCCCGGCCCTTCTCCCGCGCCTATAGTGCTCTGTCAAGTCGATAATAATGGGCAAATGTGTTTCCGATGTGCTGGCTTCGACAAGCTCAGCCAGCGGTAAGCGCTCAGCCAGCGGCGGGCGCTGAGCCTGCGGACACTGAGCCTGTCGAAGTGTCGAAGCGCAATCCGCCAAACACGATCGACTTGACGTCGTTGCCCGGGTTTTAAGGGGAGAATGAGCCGTTATTGCCCCTTGACACCTCCCGATACATGACTATATTGCATCCCTTGCCAATATCGGAAAAACCCTTTCAACAAGGATGCACATCGATCATGAAGAAGCCGGTTCTGTTCCTGTTTCTCGCGCTCCTCTTCGCGCCCTGTGTATATGGCGACGCCACACAGGAAGATATCGCCGGAGCGCTTCCGAAGGTTCTGAAACACCCCTACCTGCTTTTCGACGAGGCGGAAAAACCGGCCATCCTCGCCCGTATCCAGAGTGATCCGGAATGCCGGGACATCATGGCGCGGCTCGTTGTCGAAGCAAACCGGCTCCTTTATACCCCGGTGACCCCGATGATGCCGCAACCCAAGGACAAGGGGCCGCAGCTTTTCGACAACAGCGGCGATGGCGGCTTCATGTCCCAGTATTACTCCTACCGTACCAACGTCTACAATCTCGCGTTCGTCTACCAGATGACCGGCGACAAACGGTATGCGGAGAAGGCATTCCAGTTCGCGAAGGAAATCTGCGACATGCCCACCTGGGTCTTCCGGGCGCACCAGTTTCCGTACGTTTACGGGCGGGTCATGCCTTGGAACGTTCCCGACGACCAGACCGTATTCACCTACGAGATCGTGACCAGCGACACCGCCGCCCTGATCTCGGTCGCCTATGACTGGCTCTACCCGGCGCTCACCTCCGAGCAGCGGGACTGGATTCGGAGCGGAATCCTGAGCCACGCCATCACCCGCGTCCGGGGAAACTGGGAATTCCACTGGTGGGCCACCGCGTACCGCTGCAACTGGTGCGCATGGTGCTGCAACGGTCTCGGGCTGGCCGCGCTCACCCTGCTCACCGAAAATCCGCAGCTCGTGGACATGGTCACCGAGTGCCACAACCGTATCTTCCGGACATTCAACGAAGTCGGCGCGGATGGCGACTGGGCGGAAGGCGGAAGCTACTGGAGCCACACGTTCAACAACCCCAAGATGTTCAACGCCGCGCTTTCCCGGATGACCGGCGGCAAATACAACCTCTTCCGTCATCCGAAGATCATGGAATGCCAGGTCAACCTGCCGCTCTGGTATCAGATTCCCCCCAATCGTCGGCTCAATTTCGCGGATGCCGGTGGCAGCGGCCTCATGGGAACCCGTCAGCTCATGAACAAGATCGTCATCGAGACCGGAAATCCCGCGGCGGCCTGGATGCTGGAAAACCGGTACGGCAGGCCCACGGATATCCTCGATATTCTCTGGCCGACCGCGACCGTGAAGGGATCGCTCCCCACCCAGGCGTCCAAGCTCTTCCACGACACCGGAGTCGCCATCCTGCGCAGCGATTTCACCGACCCGGAAAAGGTCGTGATCGCCTGCAAGGCCGGGCGTAACGACGATCCCCATCACGGCCATCTCGATGTCGGGCAGTTCATGGTGTACTGGCACGGCGACGCCTTCATCCGCGATCTGGGAACCGCCGGATACGATGAACTGTATTTCGGGCCCCATAAATACGATACTCCCCACGCCGCAAGCATCGGCCACAACCTTATCTTCGTGAACGGCGAACGGCAGATCACCGGGAAACTCAAGGACCAGCCGCTCAATCCCGAAATCGGCGGGAAAATCCTGGAATTCCGTCCCGGAACACCCCGCGACTACGTGCTCATCGATGGCGCGAAAGCCTATCCCGGGAAGGAACTCCTCGGCTGGCGGCGGCATATCATTCTCGAAAAGCCGGTGATCACGGTCATTCTCGACGAGGTAGGGTCCCGTCCGGGCGCGGAGATCGAGGCGCGGTTCCATTCCGAATGTAAACAGACTCCGAAAAAGGGCTATACCCTGATCTCCGGGGAAAAGGGGACCATGGCGCTCATTCCGGTGGCCGGGACCGGATTCACCTTCCGTCCGGGGCGTCACGCATATGAGGCGATATTCAAGGAGTCCCAGGTGGAATGGTTCCCGTATAACGGCACGGTGGTCAAGGCTTCCGGCGAGAAAACCTTCCTCGCCCACGTGATCCTGCCCGTCCGGGACGATGCCGAGGCGTCAAAAATCGCCGCATCGGCGAAACGTTCGCTCGACAGCGCCGGGAATCTCACGATGAGTTTCGAAAAGGCGGGGAAGAAATATCAGTATGTCTTCGGGAAATCCGGGGATGGACTGGTGCTGAAATAAAAGCGCCCCCGCTCCTTCTCCCGCTCTTTCCGCGGGAGAGGGAGCGGGAGATCAGGGAAAAGAAGTCCTGGAAAAACCTGGGGGATATCACAATGAATCATCCCACCGTTTCCACTCTCTCTTTTATTGTTTCCCTCGCGGTCCTCGCACCTTCGGCCTCCGCCCAACCCGGCGCTTTCTCGCGCGAGGACCTTGCCGAATACACCGCCGAATGGAAGGGAGAACGCTCTCCCGACGGCCGTCCCAAAGTCTCCGACGCCCTGCTCGCCCGTTTCAAAAAAGTCTCCATGGAAGAAGCCTGGGGCGTGCTCCAGAAAAAAGGCTATCTCCACCAGTTCGAGGGCGGCTGGACGAAGACCCATGACGCCCCGGCGCTGGTGGGAAGGGCCGCCACCGCGGTGTTCATGCCCGCTCGCCCGGATGTCAACGACCTCATTCTCGCCAAAGGCCAGCGCGATGGCCGCATCGGGGCGCAGAACTCCTGGGTGATCGATACTCTCAAACAGGGTGATGTGCTGGTAGTGGACCTTTTTGGAAAGGTCATCGACGGCACGTTCGCGGGCGACAACCTCACCAACTCCATCAAAACGAAGACCGGCACGGGATTCATCATCGATGGCGGCTGCCGTGATCTCGACGGCATCCTGGAAGTCCCGGACTGCCCGGTGTTCGTACGCGGCTGGGACCCCTCCTTTCTCAAGGATGTGATGCTCATGGGCATCAACACCCCCATCCGTATCGGCCGCGCCACGGTCATGCCCGGCGATGTGGTGCTCGGGGGCCGCGAGGGAGTGCTGTTCATCCCGGCGCATCTCGCCGAGGAAGTGGCGGAGACCTCCGAGATCATCAGCCTGCGGGACGAGTTCGGACACCAGCGGCTCCGCGAGGGGAAATACACCCCCGGCCAGATCGACGCCAAATGGAACGAGGCCATCGAGAAGGATTTCGCGGGCTGGCTGACAACCGCAAAAAAAGACGCCATCACCCCCGAACAGCGGGAGAAATATTTGAAGGGGAGAACATGGTGAGGCAAAAATGAAGTGTGAACGAACAGAGTCCTCTGCCAAGTCGATAATGTTTGGCAAACGTGTTTCCGATGCGCTGGCTTCGACAAGCTCAGCCAACGGTGGGCGCTGCGCCTGCGGACACTGAGCCTGTCGAAGTGTCGAAGTGTCGAAACGCAATCCACACAACACTATCGACTTGACAGAGTAAGAGGGGAACGTCTGAATGAAGGCGTTCCCCTCTGTATATCGATCAGAAAGCAAATGAACCGTCGGGAAGGGGGCGGAAACCCTTTCGGGAGAAATAGTCGTTTATTTTTTCCCGCCGATTTCGGCGAGAACCGCATCGAGACGCGCCATGGCCGTTTTGTTGTTTGCGACGAGTTCGTCCATCGTGGCGAAACGGGGCCACTCCACGAACCTGCCGATATCATAATAGCTTTGACGGATGTTGTTGAGAGAATTGAAAAGAAGCGCCTGACGCCCGCCGGGCTGCATGTTTTCCACCCGCATGGCGGCCTCCGTCATCTTTTTCCTGTATTCTATGAACGCCTCATCCATCTCCTTCATGAGCGTTCTTCGTGGCGGGGCCACACCGCGAAACCCGGCAAGCGCCTCCACGATCGGCCGCCCCTGGCATGTTTTCGGGGGATCGACATTCATGAGCGCGCAGATGGTCGGCGCCACATCGATTTGTTCGGAATAGGGTATGCGGACGCCTTTCTTCACCCCCGCGCCGTAAAGGACGATGGAGGTGATGGAGCAATCGAGATATTCGAGCGTATGCCATCCGAAGTCATTCTCCCCATGATCCCCCATGACCACGATGGCGGTCTTTTCCAGCATTTTCTGCTTTTCGAGACCGTCGAGCACGACTCCGAGAAGGCTGTCCGCCCGTAGAACGGCATGCTTGTACGGAGAATCGGCATCCCACAGGTTCCACTTCCAGGACTCCGTCCCCCGCGCGAACAGAATCTGCGCACCGGCCTCGCCCGCCCACTGGAAATGCACCTTCATGAACGTCGGACGCCCCATTTCCATGAATGTGAGCGCCATGCGCGCGGTATCCGTATCGAGGCCGTCTTTCAGATAGGAATAGGTAAAACCGACATTCAGCGATTTGTAATCGATCGCATTCACCGCGAACGAGGTCGTTTTTTTGGCAAAGCACTGCTGGAGATATTCCGTCTGGGGAGTGATGAACACCGTTCCGGACATCATGATCGGATTGGGGATGGAACAGGTGTGGAGTTCGGCATAGGCTCCGGCGCGGGGATGGGCGGCGGGCGGAAGATAGTTGCGCTCCACATATGTCCCGCCCGCGGCCATACGGCTGAGCACGGGAGGCTTGAAGCTGTCGAGGGCCTTGTATGAAAAGCCGTCGATGATGACCAGCATGACATGTTCGGGCTTGTCGCCATACGTTACAGCAAAAGGATCAGCCATCACATCCGGCGCAATCGTCAGAAAGTTCAGTGCAGCCAGCGCCATTCCGAGCAGAAACGATGTTCTCTTTCCCATGGATACAAAACCTCCCCTCTCCAGTGTTGACCGGCCCGTTTCATGTGCGGACGGAGTGAATCGAATTCCGTATGCGATATATCGATCCGCCCGGCCTTCACGACAGGATTGTTCAGGAAGCGCACCCCCGACCACACTCATATCCCGGCGCTTCGATACACCGGGGAGCGGTCACGCAGGAGCGCGCCGACAGGCAGGAAACCAACAAGTAATGCTATGAACAAATATAAATCAATCGGTTTTTTGGAATAATCGGGGTAAATAATTCCGGCGACATCGAGGTCTGCTCCGGCAACTCGGCTGATAGAAAGGATAAAAGGCTGACGGGAGCATCTCCATCAGGAGGTTACCCTCTCATCCGCATTGCCGGAACAGACGGCTCGAATTCTTCCCGAATTGAAACGAACCCGGAAGGATCGCGGGTCTATCCCTCTTCTCCGTGCACGGTCACCCCGGCCTTTTTCGCGGTCCGGAGAATAAACGCTTTCGCGCCGGGGTATTCCTCATCCGAAAGGTGTTCGATGAAAAGGGTGCGGGGCCACTGCATGCGGCTCATGCGGACCAGGTAGGTCTCGTAGTCCATCACTCCCTTGCCGGGCGCGGTCTCGGTCACATAGCAGAGCATCCTGTCCGGCAGGATGAGCGGGTCTTTGGCGTGGCAGCCGAGGATGTCCTCGCCCATGCGGTCGAAACATTCCTCAAGCAGTTC
>CAYRTQ010000144.1:0-1030 GCA_964426865.1 uncultured bacterium | reverse complement strand
TCTGGAGGGAGATCATGTTGGTGGGATCGAAGCAGACTTTCACCCGGGGGTCGCCGTTCATGTCCCGCTTGAACCGGAGATGCGACTCCAGACCGTCGAGATTGGTGGTGACCGTGGCCTCCATTCCAAGGGCGGTTTTCATCCCGGAGGTGTCTTTCAGTATCTGTTTGAAGCACTTGATGGTGAAATCCCAGGTCTCCCTCGTCCAGTTGTCGCGATGGATGCCGTTGTAGGAGTCCGGGTTGCAGCTTCCGGTGACCGTGGTGATCATGGGCGCGCCGATGCGTTCCGCGGTCTCGATACTCTCGATGATATATTTGGTGAACTTCGCGCGGGTCGCGGCATCGGGATGGATGGGATTGCACCAGGTCATGACATCGAATATGACCACATCGTGCTTTTTCAGGGCCGCTTTGAGCGCGGTGATCTCCGAATCGGGGGCGTCGAGCAGGGGATTGCGCGCGTCGCGGGTGGAGACCGTGGTGGCCGAGGTATATCCCGCCTCGCGGATTCGCCGCACCATGCCTTCCATGTCGCCGTCACGGGGACGGGTGATGCGCAGGGGCGAAAGCGCCAGCCGTATCGGGGTGGTCCCGGGCTTCAGATCGCGACGGTGGCTGGAATCCGGGCCGACCGACCGGTACGCGGCCTTTCCCGACACCGGTGCGGCGATCATCGCTCCGGTTGCGCCCACTCCCGCAGCCAGAGCCGCTCTCCGGGTCATTTTTCGATCCATGGCATTCTCCTCGGAAGATGGGTTGCGGTTCTTTGCTCCTTTGGCGTATTTTTCTGATATGAATTGACGGTCGAAAGGATAAGAAAGTGTCTGAGGCCGGGCTGAACGCCTGTTCCAGTGATGCGCGTGATTGGACTGATGAACCGCCGATACTGCAATCCATCAGCTTTTATTATGGCTTTCCGCAGTTTTCTGTAGGTAAGCGGTACTGATGCGGTTTTTCACCTGTCCTGGAAAAGCCCCCGGGTATGACATGGATTCCGGGGTAGTGGACCGCTGCTGTTCGAGCGACAG
>CAYRTQ010000143.1:1560-11124 GCA_964426865.1 uncultured bacterium | reverse complement strand
CATGAAGGAGTGGATTCCCAATTCGGTGGAGATCCAGATCGCGGACGATTTCGCCGCGAAATGGGCGGAAAGCCCGGCAACCTGGCACTGCGGCGCATTCTTCGGGCACAAGGCTCCGGTGAAAAGCGTGGTGAAGCGTCCCGGAGAATGGAATCGCTGCACGGTCACCTGCCGGGGGCGGATGATCTATATCCTGCTGAACGGGGTTCAGGTGAACGAGATGAACATGGATCTCTGGACCAGCGCCAAAACCAATCCCGATGGGAGCGAGATTCCCCCCTGGCTGAGCAAACCGGTGGCGCAGCTTCCCACCCACGGGCATATCGGGCTTCAGGGAAAGCACGCCGGTGCGCCGATTTACTTCCGCAACCTGAAAATACGGGAAATCGAGTGAGCGGGGTCATCCCCGCGCAGGCGACCACTCTCCGTAAACACATCCCATGCGGCTGTTTTCTCATCGAACATTCATTCGCAAAGGAGCTGATGATGCGGAACGTCAATCGATTCGTGATGACCGCGGTCCTGTTCCTGGCGCTTCTCTCCATCGCGGGACCCGGATACGGCCAGCGGACGGGCGAGGGGCGGGGGTACCTGATGGCGGGGGCGCAGGGCATGGATATCGGGGCGCTGAATTCCCGTCTGCGGGCCAATGGCTATGATACCTTTCCCGGGACCTTCGCCACGTTCGGGGGCGGCGGTTACGGCATCATGGGCCGTTTCGTCATCGGCGGCGAGGGAGTCGGGGTCATGGGGGGAAGCAAGTCCGGGACGATCGGCGCCGACCTTTTCAAAACCTCCCTGAACGGCGGCTACGGGCTTTTTCGGATCGGGTACATTGTCGCCAGGAGAGGCGGACTGATCGTCTATCCCACGTTCGGAATCGGCGGCGGCGGGCTCAGTCTCGAAATCGACCGCAGGGAAACCGTGAGTTTCGACTCCATTCTCCAGAATCCGCGTCGGAGCGCCCGTCTGGGTTCCGGATTCCTTCTCCTCGATCTCGGAGTGGGCGCGGACAACATGGTTGTGCTCAATCGCCGGGGCAATGAGGAGGGGGGAATCGTTTTCGGGCTGCACGCGGGGTATCTCTTTTCTCCCTACCAGTCCGGATGGGGAGACGCCCTCGATGGTCCCGACGCCGCCATCCAGGGAGCGTACGTCCGTCTCGTGGTCGGCGGAGGGGGATCCCGTTCGCGGTAATCTCACGAGCGCAGGAGGGTCCAGAGATATTTCGCCGCCGAGCCGATCGAGGGGAGGAAATACCGGTCCAGTTTACGGAAGAGCGAGGCCCGGAGATAGCAATTGACCGCGCATCCTTCGCAGAAGGGATGGCGTCCCTCCATTTCCCGCTCGCGGCGCACCTCGGGCGAGTTGCGGAGCGCGGGCAGGTCATTCCCGATGGGAAGGGATTTCATCCGACGGTGAAAGCAGGGGAGAACAAGACGATTGTCGGGCGAGATGACCACGGTGGAGGTCACCGCCAGGCAGCGGGGATGGTCCACCCGGTTGCCGCCGTCGATGAGGAACCGCAGGAATCCCCGGTCGATGGTCACCCCCGGTCCGCGGGCGATTACACTGAGATTGCGGGCATTTTCGGGCGAGAGTCCCGGATTCCCGAAATAGGGGAAACAGGGATTGAGAAAGAGGGGTGCGCCCCATTCCCGTGCCAGCCGGATAACTTCCGTGACCGCCCCGAAATTGCCGTCGGTGACCGTATGGATGAGCGAGGGCCGTTGTCCGAGCGCCCGCGCGGTCGCGACTCCCTCCCGTACCCGGTCGAAAGAGGGGGTGACTGTTGCGGCATCGTGCGTTTCGCGGTCGGGGCCGTGGAGCGAGAATTGCAGGATGTCCACCAGCCCGGCGATCTCCCGCGCCCGCTCGGAGTAGCGTATGCCGTTGGTGGTCACCGTGGTCCACATGCCGAGCGATTTCGCGTGGCGTAGCACCTCCGGCAGCCCGGAGTAGAGGAGCGGTTCCCCTCCGGTAAAGTCCACCATGCGCACCCCGAGCCGCCGTATATCCCCCAGGTTGCCGCATACCACGCCGGGAGGGGCCTCTTCCCCGACGGGAACGCTCCGGTCCTGCCAGATGGCGCAGAACGGGCAGCGGGCGTTGCAGCGGTAGGTCAGGTAATAGTTGCAGATGACCGGTTTCATGACATCCCGAAAAAATGGTGGTCCAGAGTCCGGGGGCGAAGCGGATATCCGGAGTCAGTTCCTTTTTTCCGGAATATCGTACATCCGCGCCGCTCATGCAACACCTGTCGTCCGGCGCGGGTGAAAGAAAACGGGGTTCGTGTCGGGGGAAACACCCTCACCGGGAGGGTTTTCCGGCCCGCTCCGGGTCTCCCCGGAAATAGTAGGCTCCGATGTCGGGTGGGGAGTCCGGGGGAAAGAGAACGCCGTCGCGGTCGCGGAGCGCTCCGGCCCGTATGCCGCGGGCGATGGCGGGCGAGCCGGGGGCGAGACGGTAATTCCCGGCTCCGGGATTCACGAACCGGGGGTCCGCTCCGAAAAGCCCGTTGCGGTCGTATTGCGGGCGCTTGACCGGCCAGGAATAGTCCGGGAAATGGATGTTGTAATCCCAGACGGAGCCTTCGCAGCTTGCGTCGTCATCGAATCCCGAGCCGGACTTGTTGCCATAGAAAATGTTGTTGAGCACCGTGGCGTGATGGGAATTGGAGTCGATCTCCAGCCCCCACCCGGAGGAGTGCGCGAAGACGTTGTTCGTCACGGTGAGAAAGGGAACGCCCTGAACGATGGCGGCGTAGCTGAGGGTGGTGGTGTCCAGGATGTTGCCGCGGATGGTGATATGGCTCATCTTTCCGGAAGGGTACGACGTGCTCTCGATCATGATTCCCTGACCGCAGGTGTTGTGGAAGCCGGTGTTGGCCTCGATAAGGATGTCGCGGGTTTCCGGTTCCTCGCGGGTGGTGAAAGACTGGATGAAATCGGTGTGTGGACGCCCGTCGTTTTCGGCCCGGAGATAGTGGTGCAGGTAATTCCCGCGAATGACATGTCCGCTCCCGAAAAAGCGGATGGCGTCGGTGTCCCCGCAGACCGGCCGGCCATCCGTCCACCGCAGGTTTGAACCGTGGGAGATGTCGTTGTCTTCCACCATCCACTTCGTTCCCGCCGCATTGACAGCGGTTCCCTCGACCCTCCAGAACACATTGTTCCTCACCACGATGCCGATGCCTTTCCCGCTCACGCCGTCCGAATAATCGAACCCGTCGGGGCCGCCGTTCAGTTCATGGATGTAATTTCCCGAGATCACCACGTTCATGGCGCGTTTGAGCAGAATGGCGGACTTGATTCCGTTCCCGAGAGCGGTGATCTCGAAGTTTTCGATGCGGATATGGCTTCCGGGAATTTCGAATCCCCCGGTTTTCGCGGACAGACCGGGGTTCTCCAGACGAGCGTTGGAGCCGTTGTACACCGCCCGGCAAACCGCCGTCCCGGTCGGAACCGGACTCCCGTCCTTGGGGAATGATATCTTCGGCGCGTTTACCCCCCGGAACACGATCGGGGCTTCCGGCTTCCCATCCCGGAAAAGAACCGCCCGTGAATAGCTGCCCGGGCCCACGAGAACGGTATCTCCCGGTTCCGCTCTTTCCGCGGCCCGCTGCAGCGTTTTCCATGCGGTTTTCGGGGTGACACCGTCATTGGAGTCCGCTCCCCGTTCCGCATCGACGTGATAGACCTCGGCGCTCCCCGGAGTAAGCGACCGGCAGGAAACCATCCAGCAGGTCAGCAGGAGAAGGGATAGCCTCCCGATATGTCTCATGGGTATCTCCGGTTCGGACGGCGGGGGTGGATGAAGCGCGGGGGGACTTTGTACGTGCATCCCGTATACCGTAATATACAAATTAATTTGCCAGAAAACGCGGAAAATGGTACTGTCGCGGTTTTCGCTGAACCGGCTTTGCATCCGTGAATGGGGTGGTGTAGTTTTCCCCTGTCCTGGAAAAGCCCCCCGGGTACGGTATGGATTCCGGGGCATTGGACCGCTGCTGTTCGAGCGACAGCGAGTTCAGCGGTCCCCGGAAGCCATGCCGTACCCGGGGAATCTTTGGCTTTTCCCGGACCGCCCTCTTTTGGCGCTTTTCTGGGCGGACCAGAAAAGTACAGAGGAAGCGGGAAGGGAAAGGGCATTCCTTGCCCCGTGAAAGCGCCTTTGCAACCGGCAAATGCAGTTGGCTCCCGGTTATAATCTACCCATTGAAAACTGCGAAGCGCCTTTTTTCGCTTGCACCCATGCGCCGGTTTCCGTAGAATACGAGGGCACGGGTTATTATCGGGAAACATCCACGACCATTCGAAATATACGAGGTGCATTCCATGAAACGCCGCGACATGATCAAGAAGACCGCGCTGGGCGCAGCGACCATCGGCTTGGGAGCCGGTTCGCTCCAGGCGAAGGAGAAAGTGGTCATCCCCCGTCTGCCGAAACCCCTGGTGCGGGAAATGGCGTACCGCCCGCTGGGCAAGACCGGCATCACCGTAAGCCTGCTCGGCTTCGGCTCCCATCTGAGCGAGGCGAATCTGAAGGACCCGAAGGGGCGCAACCGTCAGGTGCAGGAGGCCATCGAAAACGGCATCACCCTGTTCGATATTTACGACCACGGCGTGTTCCACCAGTTCGAGCCCATGGCCCGTTCGCTGGAGGGGAAGCGTCAGAAGCTGGTCATCTCGCTCGTGGCGGTGCAGCCGGATGTGCGCAAGGAGATCGAGGGCGCGCTCCGGACGTTCAGCACCGATTTCATCGACTGCTATCGTATCGTCTACCGCGACGCCGATGCGCACACCAAGGGCGACGACGATCTGGACATCCTTTTCAAGATGAAGGAAGAGGGAAAAATCCGCTCGGTGGGAGTGGTGGCGCACGACGAGGCCGGGCTTCTCTATACGGTGCAGAACAAGCCGGTGGATTACATCATGATGCCGATCAATTTCCACCACAACAAGGGGTGGTTCGACGAGCCGAAGGACACCTATAGCCAGGTTCTTCCCATCTGCCGCGAGAAGAATATCAGCATTCTCGGCATCAAGCCCATGGGCGGCGATCCCATGGCGGCTTTTGCCCAGTATGCCGGGTTCCTTTCCCCCGAATATCGCGGACCCAGCTATCCCAAGGCCGCGCTCCGGTATCTCTGGCAGAACAAGGACATTTCCTCCAGCCTGCCTTCCATCAATACGGTCGGGGAACTCTATGACGCTCTGGACACTGTCTGGCAGCCCGAATTCACCAAGACGGACCGCGAGGTGCTGAAGAAACTCTCCCGCGAGGCCGATAAAACCCTGGGCGCCTACCTTCCGCCGAAATACAAGTGGATGGAGAACTGGCGGATACGGGAAGCGTGAGTGGTGCGGAAAACGGATGCGAATTCAGGGGACGGGATTTTTTCGTCCCCTGTTTTTTGGGGGAGTCACACGAATTACCGGCCAAACCGGGAGGAATTGCTCAAAGAAAACCCGCAATAAGCGATAATGAAAAGGGGGTAGCGCTCGTTACCCCCTCGGTCAATACTCTATGCGTTGGTTAAAGAGTGCATCTAACTTGCCTAAAATCTCGCGCCGATATTGTTCTATGGCAAGATACGACGCGGCGATTTCCCGTTGTATGTCAAGGCTTATTTTTCCCGCTTCGTCAACAGGAATACCGACTTCAATATCTTTGAGCATAAACGGCGGTAAAGACGTATATTCGTTTTCGCCGTTGTCTCCGATACGCCCTTTCTTTGCTCGCCTTAAAAGGGGTTCAAGAGCAAATTTGATATAATCAATATCAATATTCTCTGTCTTCGGTAGCAATATGCCCCTGTGATTAGTTGCGGAAAACGGGGCTTTATGCACCATCATATATCCGGCTAACCCGTCTATTACCCATGTCAAGCAAGGCGTGTCATAGTCGTAATTATTAATAAACGCGAATTCCCCAAACGTATTACCAGAATACAAGGGGTAGTCTCCTAAATGCTTTTGCGTGTAGGTCTTGGTGTATTTTCCTCTCCCACGCTCAATGGTGAATAATTCCGTAATAGGCTTATACATCATTGAATAGTTGCTAAGATCAATATCAACGGCAATAGTACGCATTTGTTTGTGCTTGGCTAAAATCTCTGCCCTTAATTTCTCAATAAAATCATAGCGCGCTGCAATATTTCTTTGTTCATCTACGCTAATATTTCCGTCGATATCAACAGGCAAGGGAATATTAACTGTACTAATCATAGAGGGGTATAATTTTGTGAATTCATCTTCTCCGCGGTCGCCCTTGCGCCCTTTCGCAAGTTGACGGAAAACAGGCTCCAAAATACACCGTAAATACTGAATATCAATTTTATCAACTTTAGGAATTAGCAACCCTCTGTCACCGTTAATAGAAAAGCGCCCTGTAAGCACTCTAACAGAACCTGCAAAACCATTTGTTGACCAACTAAGGTATTCGCCGTCAAAGTCGTATATGTCCATATACGTCAATGGCGTTGATGATGACGCAGAAAATACAGGGTATTCGCCCTTGTGCATTTCCCCATATTTGCGGGTATATTTGCTCTTTCCTTTTTGGGGTTCAAGTATTTCAGATAAAGGCTTGTAGATGGTGGTTATATTAGGTTGATCTTTTTTTTTTATCAATTCGCGGATAGGCTCCTCGAATTGAGTTAATGTAACAGCTATGTCGTCCACCAATTCGACAAAGCCTTCAAGTGTCACACTTTCGGCTTCTTCTTCAATACCTAATTCTATACGTTCCTCACGCGTCCACCAACGCTCGACAGACCAATGAGCGCCTGCGTAGAATGATTCGATTTCTACGACTTTGCATCGCTTGTCAGCGGTCTTAAAATAGTCCCTTGCGCCTTTGAACATATTAAACAGTCCTGCGGCTTCCGCAAGGTCGTTTTGCTCCATATCAAAACGGTAAACGTCGCGTGTTTCGCCTATTTCAGAGCATAGATAAGTAAATACACGTGTCGTTTGACGCTCTTTAACCTCTATGCCATCACACATTACGGGGATTTTCTTTGTAACGGCAAGAATATAAGTCTTTTTGTTAGTGGTAAAGAAAGTGTTTATCGGCAATGAAATAACCGCGTCAATGTTGCATTCTTCGAGAATGAAGTCGCGCAAACGCTTATCATTGCTACGGTTCATTATACCGTCGGGGACGACAACAAAAGCCTTGCCGCCGGGTTTAAGGGCGCGGATTATCCACTCCATAAACAAGCCCTCAATACCCATAGCACTAATAGAGAAATACCGCTTTAAGCTATCTTGCTTAGCGATTTCGTCTTTAAGGTTGCTGCTACCGCTCATAACATACGGCGGGTTAGTTAAAATAAGGTCGTATGCGTTTTCGGTTGGTTGTGCCAATGTCCCTAATATTGAGTTGGTTTGCAATAGGAATGTTTCATTAAACATGTTGGCAAAGTCAACCGTTATTTCGGGATTATCCCGAATGAGTGAGGAAAGGTATATAAGCATATTAGCCTTGGCAAGGATAATCGTTTTTTGTTCGTCCTTGTCAAAGCCTTTATCAAACCCCCAAAGGGTAATTTGGGGTACCAACTTACCATTTTCAATCTTATAATAGCGGTTCAAGTCGGGTAATATCGGCTCCAATAGGAATTTGCCAACGCCACAAGCGGGGTCACATATACTCATACCGGGGCGAATATCTGCCATACTCACGATTGATCGCACAACTTTTAAGGGGGTAAAGAATTGCCCCCAATTCTTCTTGCTAATGGATTCTTTGAGGAATGTTTCAAATAACTTGCTCTTGAAGTCATAGTCGATATTTTCAAGAGTTCCAAACTTGTCAAATCGTTCTAATATCTTTCTAAAAACAACAGCGTAACCGTCAACGGCTTTATCATCTTTCGATACAAAAATTGTACCGTTAATGATCGTGGTTTTATCCTTGGGGTTGCCGGGAAACAATTCTTTGATTTTTGGGCGCACCGATTTGGCATAGAATTCAAGCACTTCATTGTCGGTATTGTTGTTATACTGGGCAAGAAGATTACCAAAAGAATACATGCCTGGCAATACGCCTAAATCGCTTAGGTATTTGAAAATGAATACCTCGACAAAGGTATAAAGGCAGTTTTCAGGGGTTGCCCCCGAAACCGCCCATAAGTCCTGCCATACCTGCTGCGACAATGGTAACGGGTCAACGACGGACGACAAAAGCAAGGTATCATTTTCTTTGCTAATAGACGAAAGTATCTTGCTTATCAGTTTTACGCATTCTTCTGAATGTTGATTGAACGCCGTCGAAACCGGTTCCCCGTTATTGGACAAAATAGGGTTGCCAGTAAGCGGGTTAACCCAAAAGGTCTTTTTTCCGTCTGTGACTATGTATATCTTGGCATTGAGGGCTTGCGCCGTTCCTATTTCCTGCTGTATGGCCTTGTTAATTTGCTTTTTAGTCTTTAATTGGCTCGGTTGTTTATACTCGATAGCCGCAACAACTGTCGGCTTTTTTACAATGAGTGCATCGGGCTTTTTCGTTTCAAACCCGGCATAATCCCTATTGGGGATAATCTTAGCCGCTTTCAGTGCTTTTAGTGTCGTTGCGCCGATGTTGTAATAATCCCACGGCCCTATACGGTCAGGCGCCGCCACTAAATCTCTTTGAATAAGTTCTTCGCTCATTGCTCGACGGCTCCTTTCAGTCTATGGCGTATAAGATTTGTATCGTGTCTGGGCATACTAAACCAAAATAATTATAGCACGGTACGCCCGAAAAATCAAGGTGTAGTTAAGCAGCTTTTGAAAGTTTTTGATTAAACCCCACGCGGCATCCCACTGGTCTGACTTTATATAAGTCGGCGCGTCCATAATGTTTCCCCTTCCTTGAAGTGTCCATCGCATTCCACTCCGATACATAATAATATTTGCAGTGATAACAGCGGAACGGGAACTTTTCTTGCGCAATTCGCCAATTACAATGTGGTGGATGGAAATACCGCTGCCGCAAACACCCCCAGCGGAATCGCTGAAGATACCGCGAATGTAAACAATAACGTTATTGTCGGGAATGTGTGTAACAGCAACACATCGATAAACATAGTTACGCATGGAGCGAATATGGTAACCAGGGTAAATCTCGCAACCGCAGAAGTAATGGAGAACCGAATTGTGAACTTGTAAAGAAGACCAGGACGAAACGCGTGGTCCTTTATTGCGTTACAGGCATAGCATGACTGTGCGGAAGCACGGAGAACTACCCTGTGGCGGGGAGTGAAAAAAATTGGGGCGTATACAGGTAACGGAATCCGTAAGATACCTGGGGCGCTTACAGGACGGCAGGCACCGAGGAGGCAAGCAACACGAAAACGGAAACCGTCGGATACGGAACCGTACGTTCAGCGGTATGAGAGGAGGGGGCGGCAACTCCCCCTCCTGTTTTTCCTCACGCCGGATAGATCGGCACTCCCAGTTCGGCGTCCCATCCCATGCCCTTGACATAGGCGGTGTACATGCCCGGTGAGGAGAAGTTGTCCCACACCACGTGATGTACTCCGGCGTCAACGTCGCCATCGAGAAGACGGCCCAC
>CAYRTQ010000143.1:0-1550 GCA_964426865.1 uncultured bacterium | reverse complement strand
TCGCCGTGGCTGTTGAGGATGGTCACGCCCACGTTCCCGCGCTCCGGAACGGTGAGGCTCAGGTTGACCCGTCCCTCGCGGTCCGCGCCGAGATTGCGGATTTCCGGGGCGGACGCGGTCCGTTTGCCGGCCTTCCATGCGGAGTAGTCGAACGGTTCGTTGCAGAGATGGAAACGCGGCTCGGTCTGGCCGTTGTAGTCCCGCTGGAGATAGTAGGTGACCAGGGGAGTGCGGGTGAGCGAATCGAGCTGGATCGGGGTGGCCTTTCCCTGCTTCCATTCGTATAACTGAATGTCGCGCGGGTCGAGCACATCGGACATCTTGCGCTCGATGCCGTTGTGGAAGAGCCCGAAATTCCCCGGCTCATGCCCGCCCAGCCAGTGGGCGATGATATCCACCCGGAACGGGTCCTTCCCGAAAATCACCATATTTGTCTGGTAATCGCGGGTGGTGACCCCGTTGGGTCCCAGCTTTTCGTGGGGGCCGATGCCGAACCCGTTGCCGTCCTGGCTGTAGATGCCCTCAACCACGTTCAGCGCGGTGGGGGTGACACTCAGATTGTCCAGCGCGCGGTGAGTCCAGACTTCCTGCCAGATGCCGCCGTCTCCGCCCGGACGGTCCCAGCGCGGCCAGCCTTCCTTCACGTGTTTCGCGTGGAGCGTTTCGATGTGCTCCAGATAGTCTTTTTTGAAATATTTATGGTACCGCGCCTCGTATTCCTTGAAAATACGATTGTGCGTGGTGCAGAACTGGTGGAACCGTTTGCAGGTGATTCCCTGGAGATTCTTGATGCAGGCGGTGATGCCCATGCCGTGGGCCTTGAGCTTGGCGATGTTCATCAGGCAGCTCCCCGGCTCGTTCATGGGCGCCTGGAATCCGATGGTATCGAATACCACGCCGTTGGGAATCTTGTGGAAGATGACATCCCGTCCCTCTTTCAGGTCCTTGATGTCGATCGTGGAGATTTCCCGGAGATCGATGCCCGCCCGCTCGCACATCGCCACATATCCCATGGGCTGCCACTGGGTCGGACAGCAGCTTTCGCGGATGAAGAACCGTTTCGCGCCGAGTTCCCGCATGGCGCCCACCCAGCCCTCCACGAAGTTGGGATCGGTGTTCACTCCCAGTTTCTCGACAACCGGCTTGCCATCCTTGGGACCCGCGGAGGTCCAGTTGGGCTTGACATTCACCGTGGCGTCCATGGACCAGCCGTCCGGCGACTCGACGATCAACTCTTTCGAGAGTCCATACCCCGCCTGACGAATCTCTTCGGCGTCGGTTTTCCCATCGTCATCAGTATCCGTCGTTTCAGGTGTCAACGGATTGGCTCCCATGCGCTGCAATTGCAGATAGGTATAGGTTTTCGTGCCGATGGTAACCTCGATATTCTGATCCAGTACCGCATCGGCACCGGTCATCGATATCGCGTTCCAGGGCGAAGTCCCGGCAAGATATTCAAAATAATTGGTCAGTCCGTCGCCATCGAAATCCGCAAGACCATCTGCCGGGTCTTCCGGATTCAGACCCATGCCCGCTTCATACCAGTCCGG
>CAYRTQ010000142.1:2261-11157 GCA_964426865.1 uncultured bacterium | reverse complement strand
GTTCCGGCAGTGCGCCCAGGAGGCCATGGACTACGAGTTTTCCCTGATCGCGGAAGGCGAGGCGGCGGCCTGCGATTCGCTCCGGGCGAGGGGAATGAAAATCGACTCGCTCACCCCGGAATCGCAGGCACGGTTCGCCGCCCTCGCTGAACCGATATACCGCGAATACGCGCGGGAGATGGACGGCGGCCTGATCGACCGTTTCCGCGCCGCCGCGCGGGAGGACAGCGTCCGATGAAAAAAATGTCGCCGGAAGAATGGGTTTGCGCGACACTGATCGTCATCATGGTTCTCATGGTGACCGCCCAGGTGTTCAGCCGGTACATACTCCATATATCGCTATCCCATACCGAGGAACTGGTGCGGTATCTCTTTGTTTGGGCCACATTCATCGGAGCCGCGGGCGCGGTCACCGGCAACCGGCATCTTTCCATCGCTTCCGGCATTCCCTGCCTGCCGGGCGCGGTTCAGCGGCTCATACGGGGCTTCACGATGCTCGTGGCGTTGATTTTCGCGGGAATTCTCCTGTTCCATGGCGCGAGAATCGTCCTGCTGCAATGGGAGACGGGGCAGGAGACCGCCGCGCTCGGAATGCCCATGTGGATCGTGGGTCTGGCGGTCCCGTTGGGGGCGTTGCTCATCATCCTGCGGTTGATTCAGGTGGTTCGCCGAAAAGGAGGGAAAACCTCATGACCTGGCAAATCGGCGTAATTCTTTTCAGCTCCTTCCTGGCCATGCTGGCGCTCGATTTTCCCATCGCCCTGGCTCTCGGGTTTTCCAGCGCTGTCACCATTGTTCTGTTTTCCCTTGCGCCGCTCGATTTCATCCCGCAGCTCATGTTCGGATCCTCGGATTCGTTCACCCTGCTTTCCATCCCCTTTTTCATTTTCGCCGGGATCATCCTTGGGAGCACCTCCATCTCGCGCCGTCTCATTGATCTGGCGGATTCCCTGGTGGGAGATATCCCCGGCGGATTGGGAATAGTCGGCATTATCGCGGCGGTATTCCTCGCGGGTATATCCGGGTCCGGTCCGGCCGATGTGGCGGCGCTCGGGCTGGTTCTTATCCCGGCGATGGTGCGCGCGGGATACAGCCGGGGATTCAGCTCCGCCCTTTCCGCGGTATCGGGGGGAATCGGAATTATCGTGCCCCCCTCCATCGCGCTCATCATCTATGGCTCGGTGGCGGAGGTATCCATCCCCAAACTGTTCATGGCGGGGATACTTCCCGGAATTCTGGTCGCGGTCACTCTGGCGGCAATTACCTGGTTCATCTCGCGCCGCAGGGGATACCGCCCTCCGGGAAACCGGGAACGCCTGAAACCCTGGGTCGCCTTCCGTCGGGCAATTTGGGCGCTTCTGGCGCCGGTCATCATTCTCGGCGGCATTTACGGCGGCGTGTTCACGCCCACGGAAGCGGCGGCGATAGCGGTGGTTTACAGCGTGGCGATAGATGTTCTCATCTATCGGGCGCTTGGGTTCAGGGACTTTCTTCGGGCAGCGGGAGAGGCCGGACTCACCTCCGCGGTCATCATGTCCATCGTGGTCACCGCCAGCCTCTTCGCCTGGATACTCAACACCCAGGGGCTGGCGTCCGGGACGGCTTCGCTGCTTCTCTCCGTTTCCGGGAACAAAGTAGTCATCCTCATCCTGCTCAACCTGGTACTCCTCGGCGCCGGGATGTTTCTCGACGCGATCTCCATATTCTACATATTCATGCCGATTTTCCTTCCGCTCATACACCAGATCGGGGTGGACCCGGTGCATTTCGGCATCATTGCCACGGTGAACATGGCGATTGGACAGGTGACTCCGCCAGTGGGGGTGAACCTGGTGGCTGCTTCGGGAGTGTCGGGTGAGAGCGTCGGGAGGATTGCGCGGGAAACAGCTCCATTTTTGGTAGGAGAATGTATAGCACTCGGGATCATTACATTTTTCCCGGAGTTATCTCTTTTTCTTCCCGGCCTTTTATGAAATGATTGCCGGATCACACTGAATTCGGGCGTTATGTGCCCATGAATATGGTGTTTACCCCTTTTTTACAGAAATATTTAAATTTAAAAATACTTTCTTGACAGACTTGGGACCTTGTACTATAATTGTACAGAGTATAATCGGGTATGGGTGGCATTTACGGGGAGGGATTTGCCCGGCGCAAATAATTCAGGGCAATGCATCAGCGGGATAACTGGTTTCTATACAATATAATTCAAAAATTGCGTATGGAGGAAGACGATGATTCGTAGGGCCGCGATGTTGTGTATTTTTATAGCTGTGGTTTTCGCGGTTGCATCCTGCTCAGACAATGGTAATTCCGGGAATGCGAACAATCCCTCGACCATTACCATTGTTACTCCCTGGAACAATACAACCCGGGAAGGTGTGGTGGATGTCGAGATCGATGCGACGGACATCGAAGGCATCAAGCAGGTTGAGCTTTACGCTGGCGATACTCTTCTTGGAAGAAAGGACGCCGAGCCTTTCAACTTCAAATGGGACACCACCTCCATCCAGGACGGCGTTTCCACGACGCTTTACGCCCGGGCCATCGATATTTATGGCAAGGTGGTCGATTCCACTCCGGTTACCGTAAAGAAGGGCGCGGTATCGACCCCGAAGGTAACTCTCACCAGTCCCACGGGATCGGTTACCATCCGTCAGGGAGAAGCGGTGACACTGAAGGGATCGGCTACAGATGGCGATTCCACCCTCTCCGATGCTTCGCTGACATGGTCCTCGGATCTTCAGGGAACAATCGCACCCGACAAACTGAAGAATCAAACAGCCGGGAATTTCCAGTTCAAGGGACTTGTCCTCGGCACGCACACCATTACGCTCACCGCGGCCAACTACAACGGGGTGACCGCCTCCGCCACCACAAAAGTCACGGTCAATGAAAATACCGGGGATTACGCCTATATTCCCGCCGGCACCTACTATATCGCACAGCCCGGTTTCGTGAAAAGCAAAGTTACCATCTCCCATTCGCTCCTGATGGCGAAGAAAGAGATGACTTGCCAGCAGTTCCTCGATCTCCTGGCTCCGATTTTCGGCAATAAAGTCGCCGATCTGGATAAGAATTTTATTAAAAAACGGAATACGGAAATGATGGTGAATACCAAGACTGGTACGATTCCGGTCATTCCCGGTTTCTTCGAGTTGACAAAGACCTCTCCCATCACCGCAAAATACGCCGATTATCCCGCGGTGTTCATCACCTACTTCGAAGCGCTTGCTGTTTGCAATGAGTTAAGCAAGAAGGAAGGGCTGGAAGAGGTTTACACCTTCTATGACAGCAAGGGAGTGGTGATCACCAATCTGGTCACCGGTATGTTCGGCGCATCGGTCAAGGTCAAATCAGCTAAAATTTCGGAAAATGCAAATGGGTATCGTCTCCCCACGGAAGCGGAATTCGAGATCGCCGCACGCGGCGGATTGATTGGCAAGAAGTATCCTTGGGGTGATTCCCAGGAACTTCGCCGCGCCAACACCCTGTCGGATCCGGCTCCGAGTACCCCGTTCGTGGTATTCGAGGGAAGAGGCCCGGTGAAGGTCGGCCAGTACGAACCCAACGGCTTCGGGTTGTACGACATTCTGGGAAATGCGGCGGAAATGATGGGCGACATGTACACCGGACGTGTTCCTTCCGGGTACAATCCCCGCGCCGAAGAAGTGGTGAAAACGCCGCGATTCCTTCTGAAAGGCGGCAACTGGGCGGAGTACCTCCTCGAATCGCAGATTTGCATGCGGAACCTGAGCATGTCCTCGAACAAGAGCGACGATGATTCCTATTCTGGTACCTATGGAATGCGTGTGGTCCGCCCTGCGCCTTGAAAAATGCTGATTGCATGATCTCCATCAAGCGGGGGAATGAGTCCATTCCCCCGCTATTTTTGCATGGGAGCTGAATATGAACAACCGGGAGATTGCGGATACTCTGGAACGGGTTGGGGATATTCTCGAATTGCGGGGGGATAACCCGTTCAAGGTTAAGGCGTATCATACAGCGGCTCAGACCATCGCCGACCTGTCCTATTCCCTTGCGGAACGATGGGACGGGAAAGATCATCCGGATATCCCGGGCATCGGTGTCACCATGGAAAAAAACATCCGCGAACTCCTCGCCACCGGCAAACTGAAACTGCTGGAGGACATGGAGACGGAAGTAACCCCTGATCTCCTCGAAATGCTCCGCATACCCGGTCTCGGCCCCCGCAAGCTGCGCCAAATCATTGATGCGCTCGACATCAACACCATTGGAGAACTTGAGTACGCCGTTCGTGAGAACCGTATCAAGTTGCTCAAGGGATTCGGTGAAAAGACGCAGGAAAATATTCTCAGAGGTATTGCACTGGTAAAGAGTTTCAAAGGACGGCTTCTCTTCCCGGTGGCTATGGATTTGGCGAGGGGTATTCAGGAACGGATATCAGGAAAGACCGGGGTGGAATCCGTGTACATTGCCGGTCCGCTCCGTCGCTGTATGGAAACGATCCAGTCCGTCAGTCTGGTGGTTTCCGTTCATGCAGACGACCGGGCAAGCGCTCTTGAAAGCATTTCACAAGACCTGGATCACACGGGAGTTCTTTCCCGGAGCGAGGAAGCGTTCACCTGCCGTCTGTCCTCCGGGCCGGATTGCCAGGTGCGTCTGACCGATTCGGAACATCTGGCCACGGTCCTGCTGGATGCCACCGGTTCGGATGAACATCTCACCGCCCTCCGCACGCATGCCGCCTCCCGCGGTTTCTCTCTCGATGCACGGGGGCTACGGAAAAAGGAACGCCGACTTAAAACCGCCCATGAGAACGATGTCTATCGTCTCTTGGGCATGGATTATATACCGCCGGAACTTCGGGAAAACCGGGGAGAAATTGAGGCGGCTCTTGAACACCTTCTTCCGGAGTTGGTGACCCGCGAGGATATTCGCGGTGCATTCCACGTCCATACCGCATGGTCGGATGGATCGAACAGCATTGGGGAAATGGCGAATGCGGCGCGCGACTCAGGCCTTGAATACATCGGGATCGCCGATCATTCCGTTTCCGCCGGATATGCGGGAGGATTGACCGAGGATTCGGTACGGCGTCAATGGGACGAAATTGACCGTATAAACGCACAGGAGAGGGGTTTCCATATTTTCAAGGGAACGGAATGCGATATCCGCTCCGATGGCTCACTGGACTTCTCCGAGCACTTGCTTCAGGGTTTCGATTTCGTGGTCGTCTCCATTCACAACCGGTTCAAAATGACCCGGGAAGAGGCCACGGAACGAATTGTCCGGGCCATCGGCAATCCATACGCCACCATGCTCGGACATCCCACCGGACGGCTGCTGCTGGCGCGGGAGGGGTATCCGCTGGACATGGAGCGTATTCTCGACGCCTGCGCCCGGAACCACACGGTGATCGAACTGAACTCGGACCCGCACCGTCTCGACCTGGACTGGCGATATATCCGCGCCGCGTTGGAAAGGGGAGTGCCGGTCAGCATCAACCCGGACGCTCATTCGGTGACCGGATTTTCCGTCCTTGAATACGGAGTCAACATCGCGCGCAAAGGATGGCTGCAACGCCCGGACGTTTTCAACTGTCTTTCCCTGGATGCAATGCGGACGCGGATTCAAGACATGAAACGAAAGAAAATGCTTGTGTCGGGATAATAATTTTATTATTTTATGAATCCAATGACGAAATTGTGGCTCATTCGTCTAGCGGTCAGGACGCTGGCCTCTCACGCCGGAAACAGGGGTTCGATTCCCCTATGAGCTACCATATATTGACGGGACTGAATACAGATTCAGTCCCGTTTTTTTAGTTTTCGTGATGGTATTCTCTCAACCGGAAGATGCAGGGTGCAACCTTTGGTTGGCTGGCTTCGACACGCTCAGCCAGCGACGGGCGGAGCGCCTGCGGACACTGAGCCTGTCGAAGTGTCGAGGCGCAATCCACCCAACTGTATGGAATTGACAGTCCAATAGAGAATATCTGGAATACGAACGCGGTGATACTGAAGAGTGTCGAGCATGTTGACAGAGATTAATCCTGATCGACAGGAAAGCGGGTGCTGACGGATCACTGATGGCTTTTGTGGAGGGAACCGCCGATGGTGAAGAGGAAGAACACCACGGTCGCCACCATGATGATGGAAGCGCCGGAGGTGATATTATACGTGTAGGAAATCCAGAGGCCAACCAGGGAGAACAGGGCGCTTCCCAGGAAGGAGTAAATCATCATCCATCCCAGGGATGCGGAAAACCGTTCGGCGATATAGGGCGGAATGGTGAGCAGGGCGATGACGAGGATGAGCCCCACCACCCGTATGGTCAGCACCACGGTGAGCGCGGCGATGCAGAGCAGGGTGAAATGGATGAGGGTGACCGATACTCCCCGGAGGGAAGCGAACTCCGTATCGAAGGACACCGCCAGCAACTCGCGATAGAACAGGAGGACAAAGATCAGGATGAGGACATCCAGGGCCAGGGCGGTCCACAAGTCCACCCGTGGCACGGCGAGAATGCTGCCGAAGAGATAACTCATGAGATCGACGTTGTATCCTTTGGAGAGGTCGATCAGGATGATTCCCAGCGCCATGCCCGCCGCCCAGAGCGCGCCGATGATGGTATCGGAACGATAGACGTTCCGCAGGGTGAGCACCCCGATCAGCACGGCGACGATGAGGGAGAAAAGAGCGGCTCCGAAAAGCGGGGGAAGTCCGAAAAAGAACGCCAGTCCGATGCCTCCATATGCCGCGTGTGCGATCCCTCCGGAGATGAACACCATACGGTTCACCACCACCAGGGCGCCAATGATCCCGCAGGCGAAACTGACCAGCAGACCGGCCGCGAGCGCATTCTGCATGAACTCGTAATGGAGCGCTTCCAGCATGGATTATCCTCCGGAGGACTGCGATTGTTTCAAGTCCGGCGAGAGAAGCTCCACCGGACAGAAATGTCCCCCGGACATGCCATTGAGCTGAACCAGCTTTTCCGTGCTCAGGATGGGCTCACGGTGAATGTGGAGCGTGGTGCTGACATGCGCCACCGAACGGGCATACCCGAGCAGAAGGTTGAGATCATGGCTCACCACCACCACGGTCATACGATCGTTGAGCCCCTTCAGAATCTCGTATATCCTGCGCTGACCCTCCACGTCGATGCTTGCGGTCGGCTCATCCAGGAGCAGCGCATCGGGGTCCGAAGCGAGCGCCCGTGCGATATAGACCCGCTGGCGCTGTCCTCCGGAGAGAGCGCCGATTCTCCGTCCGCGATAATCCCACATTCCCACGGTTTCGAGCGCCTGACGCACCTTGGCGTGATCGGTGGGTGAATACCTTCGGAACACGCCGGGATGTCCGAGTCTACCCATGAGAACCACATCGTTCACCCGTATGGGGAAATCACGATTCAGGGAGGTATCCTGCGGAACATACCCAAGCCGCATAACAGCGTGACGAGGTTCCGTTCCGAATACCCGCACCGTTCCCCGGGCCGGTTTCAGGAGGCCGAGCATGATTTTCAGGAGCGTGGTCTTGCCGCCGCCGTTGGGGCCGATCACGGCCAGGAAATCCCCATGCTCGATCGTGAGATGCACCTCACGGAGTACCTCTTCATCGTTATATGCGAAACTCACATCGTGCAGTTCGAAATCGGGAATAAGGGACATCGTTATCTCAATGCGGATTTGAATGATTCAGCCACTGTGCGAAGATTATGATCCCAATCCTCGGCCAGATCGTCGGCGTACACCAGTTTCCCCCCGATGGCATCGGCGATGGTTTTCGCGCTGCGGGTGGAAAACTGGGGCTGGACAAAAATCACCCGGATATTCTCTTTACGCGCTGTTTTGATGAGTTGCAACACTTCGGCGGGCTTCGGCTCCTTGCCTTCGATCTCAATGGGAATCTGCACCAGGCGATAGGTATGCGCGAAATACCCCCATGCCGGGTGGAAAACCATGAACCGGTTGCGATTACCAACCTTGGAGAACTGGCCTTCTAGATCTCTTTCAGGAACCGGGCATGGTTGGCCCGGTAATCATCGGCATGTGACGGGTCCGCGGCTGTCAGGGCATCCTTGATGTTGGCGGAGATGGCTTTTACCAAGGGGGGAGAGAGCCAGATGTGAGGATCCAGGCCGCCCTTTTCGCCGTCATGGTCGTGGCTGTCCGCGGTCATGGCGATTTTGGGGACGCCCCGGTCGATCGGCACGAACACCAGTTTTGGATTGGCGGATTTGAACCGGGGCAGCCAGGCATTTTCAAACGGAACCCCGATGGAGAAATAGAGTTTCGCCTTGGAAAGCTCGATGATCTGACGAGGCCGCGGTTCATAGACATGAAGGTCGGCTCCAACGGGAACCATAACCGACACCGTCACATTTTCGCCCCCGATTTTCTCCACGAAATATTTCTCCGGGAGAATGCTGACCGTCACATTCAACGGGCGATCCGCCGGGAACGCCGTAAACGGGAAAAGCACAAGGACCAGGAGACACGGTATCCCCCCGGCGAGCATGGAAAAGTATCTCATGGTTTCTCCTCACGGCAGTTCCCGCAAATCCCGCTCAGGGTGATGGAGATTTCATGAATTTCACAGTTCCCGGCGACCCGGGCGAACTCGGCGTCACCGCCCTCCAGCGCGGGCAGGCATGAAATCCGGCTGCAACGGAGACATTTGAAGTGGGGATGGGCCGGGTTATGTATGCAGGCGATTTCGTAGTACTGAGTCCCGTTGGCGTCGGTGATCTCACGTACCAGCCGCCGTTCCCGCAGAAGGTTCAGGGTGCGGTACACCGTGGCAAGGTCAAGAGGAACCCGCGCCACGATGCGCTCGTACAACTCGGACGCGCTCAACGGACGGGTGCTCTCCAGTATTTCTCCCAGAATCGCCACTTTTTTACGGGT
>CAYRTQ010000142.1:1876-2251 GCA_964426865.1 uncultured bacterium | reverse complement strand
TCCTGCTACGGAGGATATCTTTGCAGTCGAAGTGTTCCATACTTCAATGATAACATATATGCAAATAATTTGCAAGTACATTTCCCGGCCTCGAACCAAAGTTCTCCTTTACACCTCCTCCTCCGTTGTGTATCATTCCCAAATCATTCGACTTTCGTCTTTGCATCAATCATCGATTCACCTGGAAAGGGGTATCACGTGATACGCTCCACCGTGGTTTGCCTGGGGACCGCCGGTCTCCTCCTGTTCATGAACGCGTTCGCCGGCGCGGGGGCCGTATCGGCGAAACTGCCCGGCAATGTGAAGAGCCCGGAAGCGGTCGCCATGGTCCAGTCCGGACAGCTCACAACCGCCAATGCCGCGTGGTGGGGCTTC
>CAYRTQ010000142.1:0-1866 GCA_964426865.1 uncultured bacterium | reverse complement strand
GCCGTCGACGCCACCGATGCGATCCAGTCCGCCATCGATTCCGGCGCCAAAAAGGTGATCATCCCCAACATGGGTCGCGAATGGATCGTCCGCCCCATCCAGCTCGCCGGGAACCAGGAGGTCTTCTTTGAAAAGGGAGCGGTAGTCTCCGCAAAAAAGGGGGAGTTCCGCGGTGGAAATGATTCCCTGTTCCGCGCCACCGGCAAATCCGATATCGTGCTGCGCGGTTATGGCGCGGTGCTGCGCATGCAGAAACAGGATTACATGAACCCTCCGTATACCAAGGCGGAATGGCGCATGGGCGTCGTGTTCAACAGTTGCACCAACATCCGGATACTCGGACTCACCATAAGCGGCAGCGGCGGCGACGGCATCTATCTGGGGGTGGACAAGTCCAAACAGCTCTACAACAAGAATGTGCTCATCCGCGATGTCGTCTGTGACAATAATTACCGTCAGGGAATCAGTATCATTAGCGCGGAAGACCTCACCATCGAGAACTGCACCTTCAGTAATACCGGTGGAACCGCTCCCGAAGCGGGCATCGATCTCGAACCCAATTTCGAGGACGAACGGCTCACCCGGTGCGTGATCCGCAACAGCACGTTCGTGAACAACCGGGGCGCCGGAATCCAGTTCTGGCTTGGTCCGCTTTCCGCGAAGACAGCCGACATCTCGGTCACCATCGAGAATTGCCGGGTGACCAGCAACGTCGGCGGGGGAATATTCGTCGGCGGCATTCGCCGGAATGGTCCCAACGGATTGATCGAGTTCAGGAAATGCACGGTCGAGAACACCGCGCAATACGGGTTGCTCCTCTATGCCAAGTCAGCGGACCGCGCGCTCGCCCGGTTCACGAACTGCACCTGGAAGAATACCGCCACCGGCAGCGGCAAGGATTCGGCCTCTCCGTTCATCGTCTCTCTGAGCAAGCGGGGAGAAACGGACCGGCAGGGCGGCGCGGAATGGATCAACTGCCGTCTGGACGACAGCCGTGACCGTCCCTTCCTGACCACGGCCTCGGACACCACCGGATTTGGCGTTTATGCCCTGAAGGGAACGGTGAAAGTGGTCGGCCCCGGAGGCGGGCGCATGGATCCGGGAGAGAAATCCGGGGGAATCGACCTGAAGGTGAAATGAGGAGAAGCGGGAGACAAGGGAATTACCTTTGACTCTTTTGCTCTATTCGTGAAGAGGGCGGGAAACACTTCCCGCCCTTTTCATTCCGGTACAATTATCTTGAGATATCCGGAAAGCCCGAATTTCAGCATTCCAAGGCGCTATTTCACTCCCACCTCATACACCTTGATCCGCTTGGCCTTTCCATCCGGTCCCGCGACGGTCAGCACGACCGTGCGGACGCCATGATCCTTGTAGGTGTGGATCGGGTTCTGCTCCGTGGAGGTGGCGCCATCGCCGAAGTCCCAGAGCCATGAAGTGACTTTTCCGTGGGAAAGGTCCTTGAACGCCACCATGCGACGGTCCCAGTCGATCACCTTGAATGTCCATTCCGCCTCGATGGGTTTGCGGAACTGCTGTTCCAGCGGCATGAGCCGGAACGCCACCTGGCAGGAGGCGTTGGAATCCATACGGGTCATGTGCGAGAGATTCCAGAAACCTTCGTACTTGCCGTTGTCCTCGTCGTAATCGAGAACCGACCAGGAGAGGCCGATCAGCTTGTTTTCCACGAGATTCGATTCGACCGCGCGGTCGGGGCCGTCATAAGGCGCGAAGTCGAACGGGGTTATCCAGAATTCCAGAACCAGATGTCCGTTTTCGCCTTCCTTGAAGTTGTAGGAATAGGCATGGTTGGAATAGGGGAGATCGGCGATCCAGGGCTGGCAGCCCCAGACCATGGTCCAGTCC
>CAYRTQ010000141.1:0-11248 GCA_964426865.1 uncultured bacterium | reverse complement strand
GGGGTAAACGCAGTTCCCGCGAAGCGGCAAGGGATTGAGGGTTAGGGGGCCGGGAGCTCACGAATCATACGATTTCTTTATGTATGGATAGGCTCTTGCCGGTGAACCCTGCCGTGCATGCCGAACGAGCGGTGTCCGCCACCCGGGGAATCCCGGCGTCCCAAGCCGCTCCGGGCGTTGTACTGCGGCTGATATCCGGTCCCCGTAGCGGTACGCGCCGTGCGGGGTTGTTTATTTTCATTTGCCGGAAACGTGAATCCACAAATACCGAAACCAATTTCCGCTTTCCACACTCCATGCATACAGGACGCTGTAACGGGTTCCCCGAAGATTGTTCTTTACTGGGCGGGAGATATATTATATACTATTATGGTAAATACCGATGGGGCGGGTCCGGTTTCGACCGGCGCCGCTCATCTCCCGATTAAAGAAAACCGTATTCGCGATATAGAGTGAAGGAGAGGCATGGCATGAAACGACGTTCGTTCATTGGTTCCGCGGTCGCCGCGGGTGTCCCGGGCGCTCTCGCCCTGTCCTGCGGCCGTCGTAAGCCCCAAAAAGCGGAGGAACGGATAACCGGGGTCACGGAAACTCCGATATTACCCGAACGGATCGCGGGGATGACCCTCAAGGAACTCCGCGCCGACTATCACAACCGCCTGTTCAACCGGTATCTGCCTTTCTGGGAGAAAGGCGGGGTCGACAAGCAGTATGGCGGTTTCATGTGCATGCTGAACGATGACGGTTCGGTGGCGGACGATGAGAAGTACAGTTGGTACCAGGGACGGGGCTTGTGGACCTACTCTTTCCTGTACAATAACTTCGGGAAGAACAAGCACTTTCTCGACATCGCCGCCAAAGCGCACGATTTCATCGTAAAAAATATGTACGCCGGAAACGGGACCTGGTTCGAGCGGCTTCATCGCGACGGTAAAGTGAAAGAAGGGGTCAGCAACAACATCTATGGCTGGCTGTTCATCGCCTCCGGGTTGGGAGAGTTCTTCAAGGCCACCGGAAACGACGAGGATTACAAACTGGTGCTGGAAACCCTGTGGGCGACCCTGCGGGCCTATGACAACCCCCAGTACAAGGGAGAGGCGAACAACGGCGGATATCCTTCCGATCTGGATTTCACCGGGTTCCGTTCCCAGGGGCATTCCATGATGCTGGTGTGGATGCTCAATCAGCTTCTGAATTACAAGCGGAATATCAAGCTGGAGGATGTGGTCGCCGAGCACACCACCGCCATCATGCAGAACTTCCTCCATCCCTATCTCTTGGTCGCCAACGAATACCTCAATCACGACTACAGCCGCATTCCCGGCTACGAGGACTACATGTACACCGGGCACTCCCTGGAAACCCAGTGGATTGTCATGATGGAGGCGGTTCGCCAGAATGACCGCGCCCTCTTCGATACCTGCAAGAACCTCATCCACCGGTATATCGACCTGGGCTGGGACCATGTCTTCCAGGGATTCGGCGATGGCCATTCCTATGTCTTCGACGGCCCTGAACGCACCCGCGACAAGCTCTACGGGGTCAAGTCGATGTGGAGCCACACCGAAATTCTCATTGCCACCATGCACATTCTCGAATACACCGGAGAGACCTGGGCCAAGGACTGGTACGAACGCGCCCGCACCTATTCTCTCAAGCACTTCGACACTCCCTGCGGCGTCTGGCGTCAGGCGGTGGACCGTTTTGGAAACGATGTCCAGCGCGAGGGCATTCCGGTCACCCGTCGGGACAACTTCCACCCCGCGCGCTACATGATGATGAATATCCTCAGTCTGGACCGCATGATCAAGAACAAGGGACAGTTGAGCGAATTCCGGTGAAAGGCCGGGGTGACTGCGGAAATCTGATGGACGAATCGACGGCGGGAGAAGAAACGGCTCCCGCCGTTTTGCGTTGTCCATGAGGATTGAGGAGGAGAAGCATACCTTGCGGAACCTTCTGTGGGGGCGTGATGCGCGTCCTTCCGGAGCACCGTTCAGATTTGTCCCTGTATTTCAGCTTTCCCGTCGGAACGATGGTTTCGCCTTTCATTTGGCATTGATCGAACGCACGCCTGACCAGCCAATTGCCCGATCTCTTCCGGCGTTTTCGTGACTTATGGGGAGAGGGTGTTTCTTTCTCCAGGGCAATCCTGCAATTCCTCGAATCATAAATCCGACGATAACAAGCGAAAATGAAAAAAATGTTGACAGGATTTAGATGTGGTGATATATTATTGACTAACCGGTTGGTTAAACCAATTGGATAAACCGTTTGGTTAATTCTCTCTTGCGGAAAGTGTCACTATGGACGAAAAAGAAACCCGGCAACGCATACTCGACACCGCCGCCCGCCTCTTCGGCGAACGGGGCAAGGCCGCGGTGAGCACCGCCGAAATCGCCCGCGAGGCCGGGATCAACAAAGCCATGATCTTTTATTATTTCGGCTCAAAGGATGAACTGTACGGGGCCGCGCTTCGGAAGTGGTTCATCGAGCTGGGGGAAAATCTCCAGACATCACTCACCGGAGTCGAGCCGGGATTATCCACCATCGAGGCGTTCGTGCGGGCGCATATCGCGCATCTTAAGGCGCACCCGGAGTTGGTGCGGCTTGTCATACGGGAACTGATCGCCAGCGATTTCAATTCTCCCGAGATATACCGTGACGCCCTGAAACCGTTTCAGGTCATCCGGGATTGTCTTCTCCACTCTCTGGAAATCGCACGGGAGCGCGGGGAAATCCGGGATGTGGATCCTCTCCATACCGCGGTGAACATCATCAGCATGGATGTGTTCGTATTTCTTGGGAAGCCCATTGTACAGGGCATCAATCCGGGTATCGACATTGATAAGTTTGTTGAGGACCGTGTTCAAAACATTCTCGACCTGCTCATGAACGGGTTGCGAAAAAAACCGGAGTGACCGCATGATTGCACGATTCTCTTTCCTCGCGATGATTCTTGCCGTGCTGTGGGCGCGGGAGGCCGGGGCGGAGGTCTGGACGCTGGACCGTACCGTACGGGCGGCGGTATCTGTCTCGACCGGAGCCGCGGTTAATCGTCTGGACGCCGAATCCGCGCGTCTCGACGCCCGGAACGCCGAGACGGGATGGTATCCCGGACTCTCGTTTTCCGGCAGCGCCAGCTATGTAAACAAAGTCATGGAGATTTCGCTCCCGGGGCGTACCATCCGTTTCGGGGACAACGATTCCTATGATTTCAAGCTCAAGCTCAATCAGATCCTCTATGACAACGGGCGTCTCGGTTCTCTCCGGGATTCGGGACGGAGCCGGGCGGAAATGAGCCTCCGTCAGGCGGAAGCCGCCGAACTCGCCGCGGAGTTTCAGGCCCGCACCGCGTTCTTTTCCGTGGCGGCGGCCAAGGAGAACATCAACGCAGCGCAGCAGTCCATCGCCGAGGCGGAATCCCATCTCGCCAGTGTTGCCGCGATGCGCCAGCAGGGAATGGCGCTGGAGGACGATGTCCTGCTTTCGCGGCTGCGGGTATCGCAGGCCAGGATGGGCATGGTGTCGCAGCAGGCGGAACTGGTACGGGCGAGGGCCTTGTTCCGGAAAGCGCTCGGTCTCGCCCCCGGCGATTCGGTGGATGTGGAGTGGAACGCCGCTCTCGCCGCGGATATTCCGGATACGGTCAACGCGGAAGCGGCATACCGTCAGCGACCCGAATTCAAAGCCTACGAGGCCGCGCTGCGCACCGCGGAAACCTCCGCCCGCGCTGCCCGCGCCGAGAAGTATCCGAACCTGGGATTCACCTCCTCTTTCGATTACGGGAAACCCGGGCTGAATCTTCCCGCCAACGAGTGGATGGACTGGCTTACCGCGGGGGTTTCCCTGAACTGGAACGTCTGGGATTGGGGACGGGTGGACCGCGAGGTGGAGAAAGCAAACATCACCCGCAGCCGGACCCTGCAGAATATGGCGGACCTTCAGCGGACCATCTCCAGCCAGCTTTCCGAGGCCGTGGCGGGATATGCGGAGGCGAAGGATCGGCTGAGTCTCGCCGTGGAGTCCGCCGACTACGCCCGGCGGCATCTGGATCTGGTGAATACATCGTTCAAGAACGGCTCGGCGACCGAACGCGATTACGACGCGGCTTTCGCGCAGTACACCCGGTCGATCTCCGATGCGGCGTCGGCAGGAATCGCGGTGCAGATGCGAAAGGCGCAGGTGGAATATGTTCTGGGCATCCGATACAGGGGAGGAAATAATGAATAGGCTGATGCTGTTCATTGCCGTCGCGGCGTCGATGGCGCTGGGGTACGGGTGCGAGAAGAAGACGGACGCCTCGTTCGTCGGCTCGGGCGCCATCGAGACCACGGAGGTGACCGTGAGCGCGCAGACCCGCGGGGCGCTGACAAAGGTGTCGTTCGATGAGGGCGACACGGTAAGCGTCGGGCAGACGCTGGCGGAGATCGACGTGGAGGACCTCCGGCTCCAGCGTCAGGCGACCGTATCCGGTCTGGACGAAATCGAGGCCAATCGCAAGACCGCGCAACAGGAGATCGCCGCCGCGCGGGAGGGGATCACTCAGGCCCGGATCACCCTCGACAACGCCCGGGTGACCCGGGACCGAATCGCCGCCCTCTTCCAGCAGGGGGCCGCGACCAAAGATCGTCTGGACCAGGCGGATACCAATCTCGCCCTGGCGCAGTCGCGGGTGAACAGCGCGAAGGCGCAACTGGCCGCCGCCCAGTCTCGTCTGAACGTTCTGGCCGCCACACGGGAGCGCACGCAGGACAATCTCAAGGTGCTCGATGAGCAGATTTCAAAAGGGGTGATTGTCAGCCCGGCCGGGGGCACGGTTATCCAGAAGTTGGCCGAGCAGGGGGAAGTGGTGAATTTCGGGAGCCCGGTCTGCACAATCGCGGATCTCTCCACGGTATGGCTCATGGTGTATGTGGGCGAGGAATCCATCGGCAGGGTCAAACTGGGGAGGAAGGGATTCGTGCGTGTCGATGCCTACCCCGACCGACGGTTCGAGGGGACGGTCACCTGGATATCTCCCAAGGCGGAATTCACCCCGAAGAATGTTCAGACCCGCGAGTCACGCTCGGATCTGGTGTACGCGGTTAAGATCACCCTGCCCAATCCGGAGGGGGTGTTCAAGATCGGCATGCCCGCCGAGGCCAATATCGAGGGACTGTGACATGAGCACCGTAATCCGGGTTGATGGACTGCGCAAGCGGTACGGAGAAATCGAGGCGCTGAAAGGACTCTCCTTTTCCGCGGAAACGGGGAGCATGTACGGGCTCATCGGGCCGGACGGCGCGGGGAAGTCCACGTTCATGCGGATCGCCGCCTGCCTGCTCTTCCAGGACGCGGGAACGGTTTCCATCGGCGGTTTCGACACGCTGCGTCAACCCCGCAAGGTGAAACGGATCATCGGGTACATGCCCCAGCGGTTCAGCCTCTATCCCGATCTGACCGTTTGGGAGAATCTGTCGTTCTTTGCCGACCTTTTCGGTGTGGGCGGCGCGGAGCGCAAACGGCGCATCGGGGAACTGCTGGGGTTCTCACGGCTCGGACCGTTCATGAAACGGCGGGCGGGCAATCTCTCCGGCGGCATGAAACAGAAACTGGCCCTTTCCTGCACGCTCATCCACACCCCGGAGGCGCTGTTCCTCGATGAGCCGACCACGGGAGTGGATCCTGTTTCACGGCGTGAGTTCTGGGACATTCTGGCGGAGATCAGGCGGGGCGGAGCCACCATCGTGGTTTCCACTCCCTATATGGACGAGGCGGCGCGCTGCGACCGGGTGGGGTTCATCCACAACGGCGCGCTCATCCGTGAGGGGGTCCCTTCCGATTTTCCGAAGGATTATCCCCACCAGATACTCGCCCTGCGCGCTCGGGATATCGTGCGTCTCGCCCGCGGGTTCGTTTTCCCGCCGGTGGTCATCGGGAGTCGTACTTTCGGAGATCGCATCCACCTGAACGTGGAGAATGCCGAAACCGCCGGGCCGGTCATCCGGGAATTCCTCGCCGCGCGGGGGATTGGGGACGCGAGTCTGGAACGGGTTCTTCCTTCGATGGAGGATGTTTTTGTGGAGGATATGTCCCATGCCGGATGAACAGGCCATCGAGGTGCGGGAACTCAGCCGTAAATTCGGCGATTTCGTGGCGGTGGACCGGGTTTCCTTCGCCGTGGAGCGCGGCGAGGTGTTCGGGTTCCTCGGGGCCAACGGCGCCGGGAAATCCACCACCATTCGCATACTCACCGGAATTCTCCTTCCCAGTTCCGGCTCGGGGACCGTGGCGGGATACGACATCATCCGTCAGCAGGAGATGGTCCGCCGCAATATCGGCTACATGTCCCAGCGGTTCAGCCTGTACGAGGACATGACCGTGGAGGAAAACCTCTCCTTCTACGGCGGGGTGTACGGCATGGACCCGAAAGCGGCGAAGTCCGCCCGGGAACGGCTCTATGAACGTCTCGGCCTCGGAGATATCCGCGGCCGCCTGACCGCCTCGCTGCCGCTGGGATGGAAGCAGCGCACCAGCCTGGCCTGCGCCATCCAGCACGGGCCACGGGTCATTTTCCTCGATGAGCCCACCGGCGGAGTGGATCCCATCAGCCGCCGCGCTTTCTGGGATCTCATCTATGACCTTTCGGAACAGGGGATCACCGTGTTTGTCACCACGCACTACATGGACGAGGCGGAATACTGCGGGCGCATCTCCATCATGCATGCCGGCCGTATCCTGGCTCTCGGCAGCCCAACGGAACTGAAACGGGAATACGGGATGCAGACGGTCGAGGATGTTTTCATCCACCTCGTGGGAGGCCGCTCATGATTCGACGCCTGATCGCCATCATCCGCAAGGAATTCCACCACATCCTCCGCGACCCGCGCACCCTGGCGGTGCTGTTTCTCATGCCGGTGCTCATGGTGCTCCTGTACGGGTTTGCGCTCAACATGGATATCAACAATCTCGCCATCGCGGTGGACGACCGGGACAACTCTCCCGAATCACGGTCGCTCTTGCGGGCATTCACCGGCTCGCGATATTTCCGGGTGACCGCCATGCCGCTGGATGCCTCCACGGTCAATGAACTTTTCAGCCGCCGGGAAGCGCGGGCCGCGCTCATCATTCCCGGGGATTTCGGCCGTGATCTGCGGACGGGGCCCCGTGCGGATGTGCAATTGCTCGTGGACGGCTCCGATCCCACCTATGGCCAGGCGGTCACCAATTACGCGAACGCCATCACCACGCTGTACTCTCTGGATAATCCCGCCGTGGCGCGGGCCATACCGCTGGAGGTGCGGGAGCAGTTTCTTTTCAACCCGGACCTGAAGAGCTCCAATTTCATCATTCCCGGTCTGGTGGCGGTGATTCTCATGATGGTGTGCGCCCTCCTGACCTCCATCACGCTCGCCCGTGAGAAGGAAACCGGCACCCTCGATGTGCTGGCGGTCTCTCCGGTGCGCTCCCAGGAGATCGTGTTCGGCAAGGTCATTCCCTATGTGGGGCTGGCGCTTCTCGACGCGGTGTTCATCCTCCTTTTCGCCAAGCTGGTGTTCAATATTCCCCTGCAGGGAAATCTCGCGCTCCTCCTGGGGCTGAGCGTGCTCTACATCTATTGCGCCATGGGGATGGGGCTTTTCATTTCGAGCATGGCCAAAACCCAGCAGGTGGCCATGATGGCCGCGCTGGTGGCCACTATTCTCCCCTCCATCATGCTCTCCGGGTTCCTGTTTCCCATCTTCAGCATGCCCGCTCCCATACGGGCGATCACTTATATCGTTCCGGCCAGGTATTACCTGGAAATCATCCGGGGCATTCTGCTCAAATCGAGCGGATTCGACCTGCTCATCATCCAGACGCTTTTTCTGGCGGGCCTGGGGACCCTGTTCGTTTTCCTGTCCAGTCTGCGGTTCAAGACGAGGGTTCACTGATGAAAGCGCTCAAATACATCATCCGCAAGGAATTCATCCAGCTCCGCCGTACACGAGCCATGATCGGCATCACGCTCGGGATGCCCATAATCCAGCTCCTGATCCTGGGATTCGCCATTTCCAGCGATGTGATCCATGTTCCCACGGTCATCGCGGATCTGGACAACTCGCCGCTCAGCCGCGGTCTGGTGAGCCGTCTGGAGAACACCCGCTATCTGGATGTGAAATACCGCACCGGCGATTTCGCCACGGGGTCGTCGCTTCTGAAGGAAAACAAGGCCATCATCGCGGTCGCCATCCCGGCCGGATTCTCCGATGATGTCCAGCGAGGTCACAAACCGGCCCTCCTGGTCCAGGCCGATGCCCAGAACACCAATGTGGCGTTGACCGGAGTGGGATACGTTCGCCGCATCGTGCAATCCTGGATGACCGGTTTCTCTCCGGGCGGGGGCTCGCTGCCGGTCTCCTTCGCCACGATTGATCTGGAAAGCCGGGTCTGGTACAACCCGGAACTGAAATCCACCTGGTTCATGGTGCCGGGGATCGTCGTGCTGCTCCTCACCATCATCACCATGCTTCTCACCACGCTCGCCATTGTGCGGGAACGCGAAGTGGGCACTCTCGAACAGATCATCGTCACCCCCATCACCCGGACGGAACTGATTCTCGGGAAGACCATCCCCTTCGCCGTGCTCGGTCTGGTGGAACTCATCATTGCGCTCATCGTGGCGAAAGTGATCTACGCCATCCCCATCGCGGGATCGATTCCCCTGTTCTTCGTGTTGAGCCTTCTTTTTATCTTTTCCACCCTGGGAATCGGAATTCTTGTCTCCACGGTGAGCCACACCCAGCAGCAGGCGCTCTTTCTGGCCTGGTTCATCATGATTTTCTGCATCCTCATGAGCGGATTTTTCCTTCCGCTTGACAACATGCCCCGGGTGGTCTACTACCTGACCTACCTCGATCCGCTCCGGTATTTCATGGTCATCGTGCGCGAACTTTTCCTCAAGGGGGCGGGACTGGCCGACCTTTGGCCCCAGATCGCGGCGCTGGCCGGTCTGGCGGTGACACTTCTCGTTGCGGCGGTGGCCCGGTTCAACAAACGGCTGGGGTAGGGGAGAGATCGGGAGCGAAAGGCGATCGAGCGGGCTTCCGGGACGGTTTTCAGGACTGTCCCGGCCCCGATAGGCCCGTAAGTGGCTGTCGATGCTCCCGCGCCGCGCCCGTTTCCCGCATTATTTTTTCCCCACGAACAGGAAAGCGCTTACCGATACCCCGATTTTTCCGTATTTTATCCTCTTCCACATTTGTATCGCCCCGCAACGGTCACCAGAAAATCGGGAGAAAGAATGTTTTTTCAGCTCATGCTGGTTTCCTTCCATGGAATCATGGAAGTGCTCATCATCGGTATCGGCGGTTACCTGATCATTGCGGGGCTCAAATCCAATGTCGGATACATGGAATTCCTCACCCGGCTGGTCATCCGTTTTACCCTTCCGGCGCTCGTATTTCATAACCTGGCGACCAAGTTCAATCCGGGTGACATAGATTTCTGGTGGGCGTTTCCCCTGATCGCGGTTCTGGGCAACGTGGCGGGAGCGATTCTCGGCTGGGTCTGGGCCTCCGCCGACCGCACAATTCGCAACCGTGGGGAATTCATCGCCCTGGTTGCCTTCCAGAACGCGATATTCCTGCCATTGGCCATCGCCCCGGTACTTTTCGGGCCGGATCGTCTGCCGACGTTCCTCAATCTCATCTTCCTCTACAATTTTCTCTCCGTGCCGACATTTTTCACTCTGGCGGTATGGCTGGTGAATTCCCACGCCAATTTCGTGGATCGCATTCGTGGGGTCATCAATCCGCCCAATGTCGCCACCGTTCTCGGCCTTCTCTTCGCGCTCACCGGCTGGGGCGCCGCCATTCCGGAATGGATCCTGCGTCCCATGGACGCGTTTGGTTCGCTGACCACCCCTCTCTCCACGCTGCTTGTCGGGGGGATCATCATCACCAATCTCCCGAAAGCCAAAGCCGGAGACTGGTCGGAACCGATCAAGGCGACCGCGCTCAAGTGCCTTATTTTCCCCATTCTCAATGTCCTGCTGGTGTGGTTCACCCGTCCGCCCGAGTGGGTGGCGCTCTTCATCATCCTGGAATCGGTGATGCCCTCGGCGCTCCTGATCGCGCTCATCACCCCGCCGGATGAAGCGAAACAGCGGGTTGTCGCTGCCGGGATTCTGCTCACCTCCCTGGTAAGCATTCTGACCGTTCCGATATTCATGGGAATTTTCGGGGCGCTTTACTGGTAGGGGGGCAGATGTGTCGGGTTGCGGCGTGAGTGTGGGGACCGCGCGGTTTCGCTCTTCGGTGTTGCTCCCGCGTTTCCCGCGCGCTATCTTTCTTCATGATCGCTTTTCATGTGGTGCGGGCGCCATTGTCCCCCCGGAGGTCCCATGCCCGTTCATTCGACCCATACCGCCCTGGTCACCGGCGCATCTTCCGGAATTGGCAGGGAAACGGCGGAAATCCTTGCCGCGCGGGGGTGCCGTCTTGTCCTGGTCAGCAGAAAGGAAGCGCGGCTGAACGAGATGAGGCGGCGGCTGGAGACGGAAGCTGGAGTCGAGGTTGCCGTCATTCCGGCTGATCTTTCTGAACGGAATGCGGCGGAGCGGGTATATGAAGAGTGCGTGCGACGGGGGATCGAGGTGGATATCCTCATCAACAACGCCGGAGAGGGGTATTACGGCGCTGTCGCGGACATGGATGGGGATCGCATCGAACGGATGATCGCGCTCGATGTGACCGCGCTCACACGGCTCGCCGCGCTTTTCGGCGCGGGAATGCGGGATCGCGGCCACGGCTGGATACTCAATGTCGGTTCGGTGGCGGGATTTGCCCCGTTGCCCGGAATGGCCGTGTACGCGGCGGCCAAAAGTTATGTCCGCAGCTTTTCCCTGGCGCTCCGGGAAGAGTTGCGGGGACGCGGGGTTACCGTCACCTGCCTTGCTCCGGGTCCCACGCGCACGGAATTTTTCGCCGTTGCGGGCGCGGGACGGGTCGGATGGCGCATGATGAACCCCCGTGCGGTGGCCGAAGCCGGTATCCGGGGCATGTTCCGGGGGGAAGCGATGGTTGTCCCCGGAATTCTGAACCGTATCGCGACCCTGTCCATGCGCGCCGCGGCCCCGTCCGTGCTGGGCAAAATCATCTCGACCATGCGGCGCTGAGGATTTCCGTGACAAAGCCCCCTGACAAGTTTGTGCGATTTTACAGCCTGCCGGGTGTAATCGGCCTCTTTTTCTTCCTCATTTTCCTCCAGTTCTATGTGGCGGGAT
>CAYRTQ010000140.1:1868-11260 GCA_964426865.1 uncultured bacterium | reverse complement strand
TGGAGAAAGTTATTATCGGCGCGGACCGGACCATCCCCATTCCGGCGCTGGTGTTCGTTCCCGATTCCACCGTGGCCCGCACGGGCGACGGATCGCCCGTCCTGTATCTCTCCGACGCCGGAAAAGCGGCGGATGCCGCGCCGGGCGGGCGCATCGAGGCGCTGGCGCGGGAAGGCCACATGGTGCTGGTCCCCGATCTCCCCGGCTGCGGGGAACTGGGCGGTGATACGGAGGGCGATTCGGTCATCGGGGGGGTGAACTACAACGCCGTGTTCGGTGCGATGCTCACCGGGGGAAGCGTGACCGGCATTCAGGCGGAGGCGATCCTCCGCTGCCTGCGCTGGTTCGACACCCGGACCGGCGGGGCCTCCGCGGGAATCACCGCCATCGCGTCCGGAACGCTCGGACCGGCGCTTCTCCACGCCACGGCGCTGGAACCGCGCATCCGCGCGGCGGCTTTCCTGAACGCGCCGCTCTCCTGGGAATCCCTCCTGGAAACCCGGTATTACAGCCAGGCGCTGGGGATAACCGTGGTTCCCGCCGCGCTTACCCGGTACGATCTTCCGGACCTCGCGGGACTGATGGACTCCCGGCGGGTGCTGGCGCTGGACCCGGTGGGCGGCGATGGCAAACCCGCCTCGACGGATCTGCGGGAAAAGACGGCCCGTACGGTCGGCCTGCTGCGGAAGGATGCGGAGCGTGAATTCACCATCGCTGTTTCGAGCGATGCCGAGACGCCGGAGAAGATTCTGACGGGATGGCTGCGGGGGCTGACACGGTAGAGTGAGTGCGGGTATTATATGGAGGGAGTGAGGGCTGCCTGACCGGGTTTGGGATACTGCCGCGAATCGCCTTGGCATCAATTCATGAATAATCTACAGGAGAATCGAATGGAGTCTCGGGAGTGGGTTTGGCGCGCTCGGACCGGACAGGCGCATACCGTGTTGTATTGCATCGTGTCGCTGATCGTTCTTCTCTGGACCATTCCCGCGGGAGCCGCGCTCCCCGCTCCCGGTTCGGTCGCGCCGGTCACCGCCGAAAACGGCATGGCGGTCAGCCAGCATTATCTTGCCACACGCGCCGCGCTTGAGGTGCTGAAAGAGGGCGGCAACGCGGTGGATGCCGCGGTCACCCTGGGATTCGTCGAGGCGGTGGTGCTCCCCTGCGCCGGGAATCTGGGCGGAGGCGGGTTCATGCTCCTTCACCGGGCGAAAACGGGGGAGACGACCGCCCTCGATTTCCGCGAGAAAGCCCCCGCCTCGGCGCACCGCGACATGTTCCTCGATTCCGGGGGCGATCCCGATCCCGAACAGTCCCAGTACAGCTACCGCTCCTCGGGCGTCCCCGGCACCGTGGCGGGGCTGGCCCTGGCGCTGAAAAAATACGGCACCATCCCGCTCGCCCGGGCGCTCCGTCCGGCCATCGAGCTGGCGGAAAACGGATTCCCGGTGGACGAATACCTCCGTTCCTCACTCCTGTCCGCCCGTCCCCACATGGAGAAGTCCCCGTCGAGCATGGCCATATTCTTCAAACCCGGCGGCGTCCCGTTCGAGGAGGGCGAACTCCTGGTGCAGAAGGATCTGGCCCGCAGCCTGCGGCTCATCGCGGAGAAAGGCCCCAAGGCGTTCTATTCCGGGGAGATCGCGAAAAAGATCGCCGCGGACATGGCTTCGCACGGGGGACTCATCACCCGCAAGGATCTCGCCGCCTACCGCCCGGTCATCCGCAAGCCCGTCCACGGAACCTATCGCGGGTACGACATCTTCTCCATGCCGCCGCCCAGTTCCGGCGGAGTGCATCTCGTCCAGATGCTCAACATGCTGGAAACCCATCCCTCGGGCTTCTCCGGCCCCAACACGCCCGAGACCATCAGTCTCATGGCGGAGTGCATGAAACGCGCCTATGCCGACCGGTCGAAATACCTGGGCGACCCGGATTTCTTCCAGACTCCGGTCAGCGGCATCGTTTCGAAACGGTACGCCGGAGATCTCGTCCGGACAATCGCGTCGGGGAAACCGACACCCTCCGTGGAAATTCTCCCCGGCAATCCGGGCGGGTACGAAAGCCCCCAGACCACACATTACTCGGTCATGGACCGCTGGGGAAACGCGGTCGCGGTCACCTACACGCTGAACTTCAGTTATGGCTCGGGCATTACGGCCTCGGGAACGGGCATTCTTCTCAACAACGAGATGGACGATTTCTCTTCCAAACCCGGAGCGCCCAACGGGTTCGGTCTTCTCGGCGGCGCGGCGAACGCCATAGAGCCGGGCAAGCGCATGCTCAGTTCCATGACCCCGACCCTCGTGCTCAAAGACGGCAAGGTATGCCTGGTGACCGGCAGCCCTGGGGGAAGCCGCATCATCACCACCACCCTGCAGATCGTGCTCAATGTCCTTGACCACGGCATGAACGTGGCCGATGCCACGAACGCCCCGCGCATTCATCACCAGTGGCTCCCGGACGAACTCCTGGTGGAGCGCGATCTCGATTCCGCGACGGTTCAGCGTCTGCGGGACATGGGCTACACGGTCAGGGTCACGGGGAGTCTGGGCTGCACCCAGACCATCCAGTGGGACGGCCGCATTTTCTCGGGCGCCGCGGACCCGCGCTGCTCGTCATCGCGGGCGGAAGGATGGTAAAAAAAGGAGCAAAGGGGCAGAGGGGCAGAGGGGCGTCTGCCATATCGTCAGCCGGTACAGTTCTCCGCTGTGTTCCAGGGAGAAGATACGAACCGCGATTTTCCGGGCCACTGCCACAATGGCTTTTTGCTTGCTTCCCGAGGTGCGCCACACCCGCTGGAACTTGTCCTAGAGCGCCGGGTCTTTCCGGATGGCGCGCCAGGCGCATTCGATGAGCCGCGCACGAACGAATTCCGAACTCTGTCCGGTAGTGCGGCTCCGGTGAATGGTCTCTATGGTAAGGGGCAGCGGCGATGGAGAATGCACCACCTTCCCCTTTGCGGATGTCCAGGTGGGTGATGGGTACCTTTCATCAGCTTTTCATCATTCCAATCATTCGAATCACCGGTTCACACAGTAAGGCCGTAGATGGCCCATCCTCCGGAATATGTTTCTTTCCCCCATTGATGCAAAAAATAGCATAATCTGTAACGCATTCTCCTGAAAAGGGCTTGACATACCCCCCTTCGTGTGTAATATTACAATGGCTAGTACATTTGTAATAAATAGGAGCACACATGAAACTTTCGACAAAAGGCAGATATGGCGCGCGCGCGGCGCTCGAACTGGCGCAGCGGTATGGCTCGGGGCCGGTCATGGTGCGCGAGATCGCGGAGAGCCAGAATATTTCCGAGCGCTATCTGGAGCACATCCTGAATTCCCTGCGCGCCTCGGGACTGGTGAGGAGCACGCGCGGCGCGCGCGGCGGGTACGAACTGGCGAAGCCCCCCTCAGCCATCACGCTCGGGGATGTGGTCCGTTCGCTGGAGGGTCCGCTGGACATCGTTTCCTGCACGCAGGACGAGGACTGTTCGCGGACGGAAAACTGTGTCACCATGCAGGTTTGGAAGGATGTCCGCGATGCCATCGAGGGGGTGCTCGACCGGGTCACCCTGGAGAGCCTGTTGCAGCAGTTGCGATCCCTGCGGTCCCGTAACATTCCGGATTACAGCATCTGAAAAATGATTGCAGGAGCATGGAGAACGGAACACGGTGAGTGCGTCCGGGCGCACCCGGAGTTCCCTTTCTTTTGCTCCTGTTTTTGTCTTCCCCCCAGGGTTTCTCATGGATAGAACTTCGGTCGGTCTGGTCACGGATGCCGTATTTACATTCGGCGGCAACAACGACCCGCTTCCGCTGGAATCGGGGGAGTCGCTCGGTCCGGTCGATATCGTGTACGAGTCCTATGGCGAACCCAACGCGGACCGTTCCAACGCCATTCTCATCCTCCACGCGCTCACCGGGGACGCCCACGCGGCGGGGTATCATCATCCCCGCGATCTCAAGACCGGCTGGTGGGACAGCATGATCGGACCCGGCAAGGCGTTCGACACCTCGCGGTACTGGGTGATCTGCTCCAACATCATCGGCGGCTGCAAGGGGTCCACCGGCCCCTGTTCGGCCAACCCGAAAACGGGCGAGCCCTATGGTCTCGATTTCCCCATCATCACCATCGGCGACATGGTGGAAGCCCAGCGGCGTCTCATCGACCATCTGGGAATCGAGCGGCTGCATGCGGTCGCGGGCGGCTCCATGGGCGGTTTCCAGGCGCTGGAGTGGGCGCTGCGGTATCCGGACCGCATGAAATCGGCGCTCTGCATCGCTTCCGCCCCGAGGCTTTCCGCTCAGGGCATCGCGTTCAACGCGGTGGGGCGTCACGCCATCACCGCCGATCCCGAATGGAAGGAGGGGCGCTACTACGGTTCCCCCGGCCCGGCGCGGGGCTTGTCCATCGCCCGCATGGTGGGTCACATCACCTATCTCTCCGACCTGTCCATGGACGCCAAATTCGGACGGAGACTCCAGTCGGCGGACCGGTTCAGCTACGATTTCAACACGGAATTCGCGGTGGAATCCTACCTGATGCACCAGGGGCAACGGTTTATCGAGCGGTTCGACGCCAATAGTTACCTGTACATCACCAAGGCCATGGACTATTTCGACATCACCCGCGGCTATGGCCCCCTCAACCGGGCGTTCGCCGAGGTGCAGGCAAAATTCCTGGTGATATCCTACAGTTCGGACTGGCTGTTTCCCACCGTGCAGTCCCGGGAAATCGTCCGCGCTCTGGTGGCCAACCACAAGGATGTCTCGTTCCTGGAAATACAGTCCCCCTATGGCCACGATGCGTTTCTCCTGGAAGCGGAGCGCCTGACCCGCATCGTGGGATCGTTCCTCGAAAGCGCGGGGAAATGAGCAGGGCGGGCCTCCGTTTCCGCCCAGCGGCGGGATGACTTGGAGAATGCTGTAATCCGGTTTTTTTGACTTTTCGTAACGTTCCACCAGCTACCAGAGTGAAGCTTCTGGAGACAGGCGGACAGGTACCGTTTTTTCTGTTCTTTCCCCTGTGGTTATTTTTTCGGAGTTTCCTTTATGACTGACCGCCGGACAGACCTTCTCATGCGCGCCGACCGTGATCTGATCGCCGCCCTGGTGACTCCCGGATCGCGGGTGCTCGACCTGGGGTGCGGCGATGGCGGCCTGCTCGCGGAACTTGTGGAGCGGAAAGGCGTTTCCGGACGTGGAGTGGACATTGACGAGGAAAATATCATCCGCGCGCTGGAACGCGGGCTCTCGGTCTGCCAGGGAGATCTGGACCACGGACTGGAGGATTATCCCGATCAGTTCTGTGATTTTGTGATCCTCAACCAGACGCTCCAGGTGATCACACGCCCCGCCCTGGTGCTCCGGGAGATGCTGCGGGTGGGGAAATACGGGATCGTGGGATTTCCCAATTTCGGGCACTGGGCCCTGCGCGAGAGTCTCCTTCTCACCGGGAAAATGCCGAAATCTTCCGCGCTGCCGTTCGAGTGGCACAACACCCCCAACATTCACCAGCTCACCATCCGTGACTTCCGCGATCTCTGCCGTTTGGAGGGGTTCCGCATCATGCATCAGGAATATTTCATGCTCGGGAAGTGGCGCTCCTCGAACCTGGTGAACCCCTGGGCCAATCTTCTCGCGATGACCGGGATGTTCGTAATCACCGGAAACTCCCGTTCGTAACATTTGCGGGGGGAGAATACAGTATCACTCCGGTAAATTCCTTCCTATATTACTCATACATGTGATGCCACGGGAATGATGCGGGTATTGACGCGCTCCTCCCCGTATACCCGGCGTTCCCCGCGGACGGTTCCGCTCCGCCGACCGCTCATGACCGGCCTGTCTCTTTCCCCTTTCGCACTTTTGCCACGGAGGCGTCATGCTCATCCAGCGAGTCTGCCCCAACTGCGGATACACCACCGAAGAGTACAAAAACCCCAAGCCGACCGCGGACATCATCGTGAATTTCGGCGAAAAGATTCTCCTGGTGAACCGCAGGAACCCGCCCCACGGCTGGGCCATGCCGGGGGGATTCATCGATTACGGCGAATCGGCGGAGGATGCGGCGGTTCGTGAAATACGCGAGGAAACCGGTGTCGAGGTGACCGGTCTCGCCCAGTTTCACACCTACTCCGACCCGAAACGCGACCCCCGATTCCATACTATCACCGTGGTGTTCACCGCGCGGGGAACGGGCGTCCCGATCGCGGGCGACGATGCCGGCGAAGTGGGGCTGTTCGGTCCTGACGAACTCCCCTCGCCCATCGTGTTCGATCATCCCCGTATTCTCGATGAGTATTTCCGCGCCCGCGCCGAGGGCAAAATCTCCGGCTGTGAGTGACCCGGAATTCATTCCAGGCCGCACATCGCTCGCTTTCGTCGCTCGTAACTCCCCGGCTTTTCCGAACCGCAAGCGAGCAGGAGGGGGAGTCCTGCCCCCTATCCGCATACCGCCGGAAGTGCGGTTCCTGTTCGTCGGCTCGGGAGTTTGCCTGCGGCTTCCTTAAGTCCCACCTCACGACGACACCCTTGCCGTTCGGCTCACGATTCCCGTTCTCCGTGTCCACAGGGGATTTCCACCACAGATATCCCACTTCCCGCCACAGTGAGCTTCTTCGTGCTTCCGCATGGTCACACCATTTCTGGCGCACACCAAAATGGAAAACGCCCGTGGAATCGGACGTTTTCTCTCAAATCATCTGCGTAATACTTCGATCCTTCTTGGACCGTTAGTTCACGTGAGATTCTGCACTGCGCTCCCGATTTCGTAAATCCGGTAATAAATGTTACTATTCATTGTGTCGGAAAGCACCTTATAGGAAGCGGTCTGATCATCATTGGTCAGATTGTGAAGGGTTCCATCATTATCAACAGCCTTTGTCCAACCGCTGTTTGATAACTCATTTGTGTTGATACGCAGTTGGAATGTCCCTGATGTGTTATCCATATGCTCATGATTCACGACAAAAATTCGGTAGTATCCCGAATACTTATGCACCAAAGCACTGAACTGTTTAGTCAACACCTTTCCGTACCTGGAAAAATTTTGTTCATATGCGCTTCTCGTAAAATCCGGGTTGCTCCTGAAAGTTAACGGGATAACTTGTCCGCTCAGAATGAAATCCTCATCCTTGCCGCCGGTATACGAAGGATCCCACGCCTGGGCGGGACGAAACGCACGGCCGCTAATAAAATCGGCTCGAATCGTTCTCTGGTTACTGTAACTCGAATAATCCTGATTGCTATCATTCCACCACAGAATTCCTCGCGCGCCCTCGATGATTGAGCCATAGAAAAAGTAATAGCTCATCGAAATATTGGCCTGAACATCCTGAATCCAAGGAATGATCATTTTATCGCTTGTCGTGCCCACCTTCTGTTTGAACCATGCAACCATGTTCGGAGTTGTCCATACTCTTGCAGGCGCGGTATTGTAATTATTTCCGTTCACGATATCCAAAACGGAACTCAGGTTGTCCCAGTGAGTATTTACCGCAGTGTGAAGACTGACCATCTTCAAGCGAGCATTTTCAGTGGAGCCTTCAGCAGCGGTACAGAATGAGTGATGACCGCTTACTGATACATGGTTTTCGGCATAATCCCTGTAAAAATCGGGATTGTAGGCTTCATCGATGAGCGACCATGCCGCGAGACTGTCATAGTGGTCGTTCGATGCGGGATTGACCACTCCGCTCAGCCAGCTTGAGTGCCAGACTTCAGTGCCATACAGGTTCGTGGTCTGATTCCAGTATGTTGAGTCGTTCGTATCCGAATAAGCCGCAATGTAATCATTATCAGTTTCGACTCCATCATCCATGTAATTGGCATGAGGCGCTTTTAACCAATGACCGGAAACGCAATAACCTGACAGGGATACCGGAGTATGAGCACCCCTCGGCATACCATCTCCACTTCTCCACAAATTCATATCGACCATGAAAAAAGTCAAAGAACTGTTTTCAGCAAACCGGTCGCTGATTCTCTGTGATGCGAAATTGCCATCATCACCATACGTTGATGTTCCAAAATAATTCCCCCACATAAAAACGGTGTTTCCGGCAGCAAGCCTATTGGCCTTCTGTACTGTTCCTGTCCAATTACTTTGAGCGGTATTGGTATAGAATGCATCATTCCCGAATGCGAAATCAGTACCAACAATGAACACAGGCGACCACGGGCCGGTAGACCCATATTCTGAGGTATACATCTGCTGGTTGGAGACTTTGTAGAAGCGCGCCACAATGGACCTCCTTGCTGTACAGTATGATACGTGAACATGACGGTTTTTTTTGTGGAGCAGAGGAAATATTCCGTGTTTTCCCCTTGACAATTTACTGCTATTTTTTTATTTAATGTATACAGGAAAAATCGTTTGTCAAGGAAAAAGTACGGAGGGAAATAAAAATATGCGGCCATCAGGAAAAAAGCGTATCCTCTGGATTTCTGACAGTCCGGCGTTGCCCACCGGGAACGGGAAAATCACTCGTAACTTCATGCAGGGCATGGAGAAGTCTGGTTCTTACGATGTGGCGGTTTTGGGGAGAGGATATATCGGCTAGCCAAAAGAAAGGGAAAAATACGGATGTATGCTTTTCCCCATGCATATCGGACGACCCTATTCGGACCTCATGAAGGAAATCAGCCGGGAATTTCGTCCGCAGGTTGTGATTTCCTGTCTTGACATGTGGCAGATCGACTGGATAGAACATGCCAAGGAGAGCCATGCGATCACCAATATCGGGTATATTTCCATTTATGGGAAGCCCGCCCCGTATAGCTGGAAGAAAGTGGTAAAAAATCTCGATTACGCCATCTGTTATTCCGAGTTCGGGCGTTCGATGCTGAAGGAATTCATGCCGTTTTCCTCCATAGACATGATTCATTTGGGAGTGGACCCCGAAACCTATCGACCGTTTCCGAACCGGAATGCACTGAAAAGGAAACACCGGCTATCCGATACATTTGTCGTAGGCTGCATTGCCCGTAACCAGATACGGAAGCGCCTCGACAAGCTCATCGAAAGTTTCGCCCTGTTCGCCCGCTCCCATGATGACGCCAGGCTCTATCTCAAAACGGAAAAGACCACCGACCACGGATATAACATTCCCGACCTTTTGAAATACCATGGAATCTCTTCCAAAACCATAGTGGATGAACACCGGGAGCATACGGGATATTCCGAAGAAAGAATCGTGGAATTATACAATCTGTTCGATGTATATGTCCAAACCGCGGGAGCGGAAGGCTTCGGATTCCCCCTGTTGGAAGCGATGGCGTGCGGAACACCGGTAATCGCTCCCGATTATTCCGCCATGACGGAACTGGTGAAGGACTGCGGCATACTCCTCTCCCCCCGGTATCACCGGGTGGTCGATGGAGCGAGCG
>CAYRTQ010000140.1:0-1858 GCA_964426865.1 uncultured bacterium | reverse complement strand
CTCTATACGGATTCCCAAAAAAGAGAGGAGTTGCGACGGGCCGGTCTTGAGAAATCGAAGGAATTTTCCTGGGACAGATTTCATGCCCGCTGGCTGGAAGTACTTCAAAACGTTTCCTGGGAGGAGAAGTGAAAAAGGTTCTCATTGTCGGTGAATCGCCGCTGATGGCGTCGCGATTCGGTTCAGAGATCAGAAATCTGGGGATGCATTTTCACAACCGGGGAATTGAAACCGCGTGTTTCGCCTGTAATTATACGGGATGGCCATTGCCTGACAATTCCATTCCATATCCGCTCTATCCCTGGGCGGGTCCGCCGGACAAACCCGAAAACATCGATGATGTGTTGGATGAATTCTGCCCGGATACGCTTCTCCTCATCGGGCCGCCCGTGCTTTTCCACTGGATGAAAAATTACCGGAGGCGGAAGAAATATCATATCGTCCTTCACACCGCTTTCCGGAGCTCCCCTCTCAGTTCCTACATGAAAGAAGTATATGGAATAGCCGATCGTGTTGTTGTAAATTCACTATATGAGGAAAGTATCCTGAAAAGTGAATTGCCCGATGCTTCGGTTACACCCATTTCGCCGGGAATAGATGGGGAGGGGTTGAAATCCTCAAGAATTTCAAGAGATGTACGGGATGGAAAATTCCGGGTGGCGTGTGTCGCGAAAGACATCCCGCAAATGGATTTTCCGGCCCTGCTGAAAGCGTTCGGCATCGCCGCCAAGGTGGATCCTCGCTTATATTTAGGCATTTTTTCGGATGCATCCCAATTTCGCAAATGGAATCTGCCGGACATGGTGGATGTGTACGGAATCAAGGAGCGGTGCGCGATAATCAATCCCCAGCCGGAGCTGAACTTCGGGTTTCCCCGCATGGGCGACCTGTATGCATCCATCGATCTGCTCGTGCTGCCGCACCAGGAAGAGGCGCTCGATACCACCGCGCTCGAAGCGAACTATTGCGGCGTTCCCATGATCCTGCCGAACGATGAACACACCCGTGAATTCATGCCCGGCAATGGAGGTGCGAATTACCTGGAAAAGCATGACATTTTCATCGAACCGCCGAGCAATACCCGGTATCGAATATTCGATCCGGAAGAAATCGCTGAAAAACTGCTGGTGAAACTCCTTGAATTGTCCCAATCCATGAAGGTTTTCCCCAAAAGAAAATACAACAAGAATCTGGAACGGTTCGACTGGAAGAAAGTATCGCGGGAATGGGTTGATATTCTGGAATGATTACAGGAGGCGAATCATGAAGAGAGTGATTTGGTTCGTACTGTTCCTCTGCTGCTTTTCCGGAAATGCGTTCCCGGAGGGGAAATGGACGCTGTATCCTACCGGAACCGCCGGAGAACGCATCACCGCCCTTGCCATCGAAGGTGATTTTATCTGGGCTGGCACGGATAGCGGCGTGGTAAAATTGAATCGGACAGATGGAGCTTCTGTACGATATACAAAAAAGGATGGTCTTGTAGATGATTTCGTTTCTGCCATTGCAATCGATCACAACGGAGTGAAATGGTTTGGGCATCTGTGGACACAAGTGAAATATGACAGAGGGATAAATGGCGTATCTTCGTTTAATAACTCGAAGTGGATTCAGTATACCCAGTCAACCGTTCCCGCGATGGCGGAATACGACAGCCTGCATAATTTCCATTGGAGAGTAACTATTTCGGATATCGTTGTCGATCCGGATAATACGGTGATTTGTGCGGCGGACGGGCAGTATTCCAGGGCGGATGGGGGAGGAGTAAAATATATCAGCAACTTGTTGATCAATGATAACAACACTTGGAAGATAAAGACAATCAGCAATTACGGCAACACTTACCATTTGGCGGTTG
>CAYRTQ010000139.1:6211-11292 GCA_964426865.1 uncultured bacterium | reverse complement strand
TTCTGCACCGATTTCACCGAGAAAGCGAGCCAGGGGGGAATCGACCCGGTCTTCGGGCGTGACACGGAAATACGCCAGATGATCGACATTCTCGCCCGTCGTCGCAAAAACAACCCCATCTGCGTGGGCGAGCCGGGAGTGGGCAAGACCGCCGTGGTGGAGGGACTGGCGCTGCGGATCGTGGAGGGCGATGTCCCGGAAATCCTGAAGGACGTGCGTCTTCTCGGGCTGGACATGGGGCTTCTGGAGGCCGGCGCGGGCATGAAGGGCGAGTTCGAGAACCGCCTCAAGGGGGTCATCAACGAAATCAAGGCCTCCGAGAAACCCATGATCCTCTTCATCGACGAGGCGCATACGCTCATCGGCGCGGGGGGATCCGCGGGAACCAGCGACGCCGCCAACCTGCTCAAGCCCGCCCTGGCGCGGGGCGAACTCCGCACGGTGGCCGCCACCACCTGGAAGGAATACAAGAAGTACTTCGAGAAAGACCCGACGCTGGCCCGCCGGTTCCAGCCGGTGAAACTGGACGAGCCGGACGTGGCCAATTCCATCATCATTCTCCGGGGCATCAAGGCGAGCTACGAAAAGTCCCACAAGGTTGTGATCCGCGACGACGCCGTTGTGGCCGCCGCGGTGATGAGCGACCGGTACATCACCGGGCGTTTTCTCCCGGACAAGGCCATCGATCTCCTGGACACCAGTTGCGCGCGCATCAAGGTCAACCTGACCACCAAGCCCGCCGTGCTGGAGGACAAGGAACGCCGCATCCAGGCGCTGGAGCGTGAAAAGAAGGGCGTGGACCGCGACCGGGTGAACGGCGCGGCGGTCGATGAGGAACGGTACGCCGCCATTCTTACGGACATGGAAAAAACCGCGGTCGAGGCGGAGGAAATACGGGCGCGATGGATGCGGGAGAAAGAGGCCGCGGAGAAAGTGCTCGCCCTTCGCGCGCAGTACCAGGAGGAGAGCGATGAGGAGAAGCGCCGTGAGCTGAAAGGGCTGATCGACGAAGCCGGAGTGGAACTGACCGCTGTCCAGGGCAGTGAGCCGCTGATTCACATCGAGGTCAATCCCGATGTGGTGGCCCAGGTGGTGGCGGACTGGACCGGCATTCCGCTCGGGAAGGTGCTCCGGGAGGAAGCGGACGCCATCCTCAACCTGGAAGCCAATCTGTGCCAGCGTATCAAGGGCCAGGACCAGGCGATCAACGCGCTTTCGGAAGTGATCAAGGCCGCCAAGGCGGGGATCAAGAACCCCGACCAGCCGCTCGGCGTGTTCCTGCTCGCGGGCCCCAGCGGAGTGGGAAAAACCGAGGCCAGTCTCGCCATCGCGGACCTGCTCTTCGGCAGCGAGTCCAACCTGACCGTCATCAACATGTCCGAATTCAAGGAAGAGCACAAAGTATCGCAACTGGTGGGCTCGCCTCCGGGCTATGTGGGCTATGGCGAGGGCGGCGTGCTCACCGAAGCTGTACGCCGCAAGCCCTACAGCGTCATCCTGCTGGATGAGATAGAAAAAGCCCATCCCGGGGTTCAGGACATTTTCTATCAGGTGTTCGACAAGGGGACGCTCACCGACAGCGAGGGCAAGGAAATCAATTTCCGCAATACCATCATGATTCTCACCAGCAACCTGGCCTCCGATGTCATCCAGGAAATGACCGCGGGCGAGGAACAGCCGCCCGCCGAGGCGGTGTCGAGCGCCATACGGCCGGTCCTTTCGAAACATTTCAAGCCCGCCCTTCTGGCGCGCATGACCATTGTCCCCTTCTTCAGTCTCAACCGGGACGCCATGCGGATCATCGTGGAACTCAAGCTGAAGAAGGTTGGAAAGACGCTCCAGGCCAACAACAAGATGGCGCTGACCTGGTCGCCGTCGCTGACCGATCTCATCACCGCCCGCTGTACCGAGGTGGAAACCGGGGCGCGCAATATCGACTACATCCTGAACGGCAATATCCTCCCCCGTCTGGCACAGCGCATCCTGACCCGGATGAGCGAGGGAACCATGCCCTCCAAGGTGCATTTCGACGTGGACGGGGATGGGGAGTTCACCATCCAGTTCGGGGAATAACACGTCCAATCGTCCGTGAACCCCTTCCCCGCCGGTCCTGACCGGCGGGGAAGGAACGCGGTGATTCGACCCGGCGCGGAGACCGGAGGGAAGTCCGGAGTTCCCGGAACCCTCCATCCGTTTCAGCCATACCGATTCATCAGGGAAACAGGGAGATATATGTCTCTTCTCAACGAAAAGCGGTTCTCGTTCATTTCGAATGCGCCCGGCCTGACCGAGGACACCTTCGCCGTGGTCAGCTTCCGGGGATTCGAGGGCATATCGAAGCCCTATGAGTTCGACATCCTCCTCGTCTCGGAGGACCCGGAAATCGACCTGGACCAGATGATGCAGAAACCCGCCCGCTTCGTCATCCACCGTGAGGACGGACATGATGTGCGGTATCACGGCATCCTGCAGCAGTTCGAGCAGATGCACGAGGCCAAGGGGTATGTCTTCTACCGGGCGCTCCTCTCCCCCAAACTCTGGTGGCTCTCGCTGACCCACCACAACCAGGTCTGTCTCGGAAAATCTGTCTCCGCCATCGTGGAGGAAACCCTGCTCGACGGCGGCCTGACCACCTCCGATTTCGAATTCCGGCTCCAGGGCGCCTACCCCGAGATGGAGTATGTGTGCCAGTACGGGGAAAGCCACTTCGATTTTATCTCCCGGTGGCTGGAGCGTGAGGGCATTTATTATTTCTTCGAGCAGACCGATGCGGGAGAGAAGGTGATTTTCACCGACACCCGCATTTCCCACACCGACCTGGCGCTCGAAAAGGACCTCTATTACTCCCCGCCCTCGGGCATGGACAACGCCCACCGGGGAGAGGTCATCCAGTCCTTCACCTGCCGTCAGCGCCAGCTTCCCCGCAAGGTGCTCCTCCGGGACTACAATTACGAGAAACCCTCGCTCGAAATCACCGGCAGCGCCGATGTGGACCCCAATGGCCGCGGAGAGGCATATCTCTACGGCGAGCATTTTCCCACCCCGGAAGAGGGGAACCGTCTGGCCGCCATCCGGGCGGAGGAACTGCTCTGCCGCAAGCAGGAGTTCTTCGGGGAGAGCACCGTGCCTTTCCTCATGACCGGTTTCACGTTCACCCTGAACGATTACTACCGCGCCACATTCAATCGTAAACACCTCATCACGGAGGTTGTCCACGAGGGGAGCCAGACCGGACACCTGATTTCCGGAATCTCGGAAACCCTGTCCGAGCGGGAACGCCAGGTGTTCTATCGCAACACGTTCACCGCCATCTCCTCGGACACCCAGTTCCGCCCGGAGCGGAAAACGGCGAAACCCCGTATCGCGGGAACCATGCACGCCCGTGTCGACGCCGAGGGAAGCGGGACCTACGCCGAACTGGACGATCAGGGACGGTACACGGTACGGGTGCCCTTCGATGTGAACGACGCCCACGGCGCGGGAAAGGCGTCCTCCCGGGTCCGCATGGCCCAGCCCTACGCCGGGAGCGACCACGGCATGCACTTTCCCCTGCACAAGGGGACGGAAGTGCTGCTCACGTTCATCGACGGCGACCCCGACCGTCCCATCATCGCCGGGGCCATCCCCAACCCGGAAACCCCCAGCGTGGTGAACAGCGGCAGCAACGCGAGCGGAGGATTCACCGACGGCGGCAGTAGTTTCAGCATGCACAACAGCGACGAGGGGCAGCGCATCACCATGACCGCCGGCCCCGACGACAACTCGGCGTTCTTCTCCATGGGCACGGGCAGCCCCGCCGGAGCATACACCGATTTCATGTACGAAGCCCAAAACGCGGATTTCATTTTCAAGTCCGGGGTGGCGACTTCCTTCATGAGCGCATTGAGCCAGAACATGACCGCCCAGTCGATCCTCTGGGCGTTCATCCGCCTGGGGACAAAAAGCATCTGCCAGAACATCCTGGACCTGGATAAGATCGGCAAGCAAAACGCCAAGATTACCGGCGCCGAATACGAGGGTCTGAACGGGTTGCAGCAGGTGCTGCTTACCGCCGGTCCGATCGTGTTCAGCATGATCTTCACCTCGCAGATGTCCCTCTCCCTGGCGAGACACCTAAAGAACAAGGTCGCGGCGCGTCCCATGGTGAATTTCGGCCCGCGGGCGATGGCCCTCCAGTTGCAGCTGAGCACCAAATCAGGGCGCTTCGTGAGCTTCCTGAAGCTCCTGGCCTCTCCCTTCATCTGGCTTTTCGATTTCATCACCGGATGGTCGGCCACCTATGGAGTGGTGATATTCAGCAATACCAGCAGTACGCTCCACGGAATATTCGACCCGACCTCCGGCGCGGCGGTCAAGCTCAATCCCCGTAAGCCGGACATTCTCATCGCCGCGGGATACGGCCACATCGACCTCGATTCCGGAAAGAGCATCCTCCTGAACGCCTCGGACGAGGTCATCATCGAGGGATCGGAGATCATCCTCGATACGGGCGGAAAAGTCTATATCGCCGGCGGGAACGTGGGGAAGAGCACTATCACCATCGAGCCGGGCGTACTCGCCAGCACCATCGAACTGGAATCCGGCGGCACCAAGCTCACGGCCTGCGGTGATCCGACGAGCCCGCAAATCGAACTGATCGCGGCGAGAGCGCCGCTGCTCCCCATAAATCAGACCATCCGGATGGACGATCAGTCGGTGTTCATCGGCAATGACAAGACCACCGGATACATCCAGGTGGACATGGTCGGAATCATGGCGAGCACCAAGCTGGGGAGTGTCGATCTTTCGGGTGTCGCCGGATCGTTCAAGACGAAAACCAGTCTCGCCCTGGAAGGCAAGGTATCCACCGACATCGGATCCGCCTCGACCGCCCAGGTCAATATCAACGCCGCGAAACTGGGCATCAACGGGAAGATGGTCACCATCGGCAGCGATTCCATCCTCAAGGCCACGGCCGCGATGATCCAGCTTGGATAATGACATCATGAAAACGATCAAAGACGACGCGCTCTCGTTCCTCACCCAGGTGTTTCTCTACCGGAAAAGTGCGCGCCTCTCGGTGGGGGTGCTCGCCGGGTTCA
>CAYRTQ010000139.1:0-6201 GCA_964426865.1 uncultured bacterium | reverse complement strand
ATGCGTTCTACGACGGAACACGCAGGTCGTAGAGCTGTGTTCCGTCGTAGAACGCATCGGCAGCTGCACGCATGTCGTGGCCCGACATGCGCAGACCCGCGTAGAAGCCCAAGCCCTATGGTGAGGCACTCGCCTCGGGGAAGTGCTTCGCCCCGGACGGAAAGCCGGTCCATGCCATGGTTCCCTCCCTGAGGGTCGGCACGGTCCGGAAACGGCTGGCGGTGTTTGGGAACCGTCGCTGGAAGCAGCTTACCGGCCTGAAAACGGTGATCTCCGAACCGGAGCCCTTCATCGAAATGCCGGTGAACTGGAAGCGCGCCCACGGCGGCCCTGAGTATGAGCCCAATCCCGAGGGGATGGGCATGACCGGCGATCCGCTCCCCCTGCCGAATATCGAACTTCCCGACCACCTCATCGGCGCCCCGTCGGACCATCCCGCGCCCGCCGGGTTCGAGCCCCTGGGGATGACCTGGCCGGGACGCCTGAAAGGGCTGGGCGCCTTCGACGATTCCTGGGTGCAGCATACCTGGCCCGCCTACCCGGACGACTACAATTTCCTGTACTACAACCGTGCGCCGCTCGACCAGCGCATCGAGGGATGGTTCCGCGGAGACGAGCTGGTGGAAGCGGACCACCTGCACCCGGAGCGGACATTCATCCGCTCGCGGCTCCCCGGGGTACGCGCCCGGTGCTTCGCGGTGCGCACGGAAAAAGGCGAAGAGTTCTTCGCCGAGATCGAGCTGCGGCTCGAAACGGTGTGGCTGCTCCCGAACTCGCTTACCGGGGTGCTGATCTGGCGCGGAGTCACCACGGTCGCGGACGACGAAGCCTCGGATACGCCCCTGCTCTCCGCGTTTATCGAGCCGCTCGATTCCCGCCCGGAAACCCTGGAGTTCTACCTGGAGAAGGTGCGGATGATGCAGGCCGGGGATGCCGCGCTCGCCGCGGCCGAGATGCCCAAAGCGGAAGAAGCGGTCGCGCCGGGTCTGCCGGACCTGAAGGCGCCGAAGCTTCCCGGCGGCGGTGTGGCTGCCGCGGCCGCTGTAACCGCCGCGGGAGTCGCCGGTCTGACCATCCCCGCCCTGGCGGAAGAAGATGCCGGCGCAACGAAAGCCGGCTCCCCCGGCGTACCGGAATCCGGGGCCCCCGGTGCGGCAGCGGCTCTATCCGCGGCGCAGGCAGCCGGAGCGCCCCCGGAAGCGCCTCCCGCGGAGGAGATGCCGAAGCCGGTAATCGCTACCACCCCCGAGGAGATCCCCCCGGTCACGATACCGGAGTTTCCCCCGCTGGAGGACATGGTCGGCCCGACCGCGTTCGAAAAGCAAACGGAGGCCCTGCTGAAAGAACTACTCCATATCCCGCCGGGCCAGCAGTTTCCCACCGAACCCGAGACGATCCCGGATCTCCCGCCGGAAGAGGCGCTGGGCCGTATGGAAGCCATGGCCGCCCAGGCGGAAGCGGATGCTCGTGAATTCATGAAAGGCCGCGGATTCGATATGGACGCCCCGGTCGATATTCCCCAGCCTCCTCCTGAGGTGGAACAGTATCTGAAGATCGATCCGATCCCGGAAAATACTCCGCCGGAGCTGCTGCCGCTGCTCTTCCAGCAGCAGTCCGCGATTTACCGGCAGCGATTCGACGACATGGCAAAAAAGTACAACATCGATCCGTATTCGCTGACTCACGAGGAGAAACCCCCTCCGTTTACCAATGCCGCCGAAATGGAGCAGTACCTGAAAAACACCGGATTCAACGATCCGGACATGCTCGAGGAACTCCGCAAGATTGACGCGCTTCAGAAGGAAGCCGACCGCCGCATCGACCAGCAACTCGCCGTATACGGGATATCCCGTGCGTCGCTCATCGCCGATGCGGAAAAAAACGCCGCCGAGGAACAGGCGCGGGAGATCGCGAAGGAAGCGGAACTCCAGGAATTCATCCAACAACTGGCGGCGGGAACGGTGCCGGGATTCTCCGCCGACGGCGCCACGGCCGGTCCGGGGGGAGCCGCTCCCGCCGGAGCGGGAAATGCCGCTTCTTTGGGTGGAGAGGATGTGGATGACCTTGACGAGGACCTGCCCGATGCGGATGCGGTTCCGCCGCCGGAACCGCCCGCGCGCGAGGATGTCCTGAAGCGCCTCGAAGGGGGCGAGACCCTCGCGGGTGCATCGCTCGCCGGAGCCGACCTCTCGGAAGCGGACCTTTCCAACCGCGATTTCCGGGGGACTGACTTCTCCGGCGCGAACCTGGAGAAAGCGGATTTCACCAATTCGAATCTCGCCGGAGCGATCCTGGCCGGAGCGATCCTGGCCGGGGCGGTCTTCACCGGTGCGACGCTGGTCACGGCAAACCTCGCCGCAGTTTCCGCTTCCGGTGCGAACCTCGCGGGGGTGGACGGTTCCGGCGCCGATCTTTCCAACGGGAATTTTACCGGCGCGGATTTCACCGGTGCAAATCTCTCCGGAGCGAAAATGGAACATGCGCTGTTCAACGAGGCCACAATGGCGGATGTCGTGCTGGAACGGGCTTCCGGCCCCCGTGCGGAATTCATGGGCGCGGACCTCTCCGAAGCGAAGATGGCGGGCGCGGACCTTACCGAAGCGGATTTCAGCGCCGCGATGATCGAAAAGGCGGATTTCACCGGCGCGACCGGAGTTTCCGTCTGGTTCTCCAAAGTGAGGGGAGCCGGAGCGGTCTTTGCGAAAGCGAACCTGCTCAACAGCCGCGCGGATCAGCCCGCCGATCTCTCCGGCGCGGATTTCTCCGGCGCGAACCTGAGAGACGCCCGCTGGCAGGACACCGACTTTTCACGGGCGCGGTTTGCCGGGGCCGACCTGACCAACGCCCTGTTCACCCACTGCCGGTTCGAGGAAGCCGATCTCTCCGGGGTCATCGCCCCGAACGCCGATTTCCAGAAGTCCGTTTTCATCCGGGCGAACGCGGCGCGGATCAACCTGTTCAAGGGATCGCTGCGCAAAGCGGACCTGTCCGGAACCGATCTCACCGGCGCGAACCTCTACGGCGTGGATTTCTACCAGGCGAACGTGGCGCGGACCCGTTTCGACGGGGCGGTCATGGAAGGCACCCTCCTCGCCGGATGGAGGCCCTCATGAAAACGCTGACCCGCGAGCAGCTTCTCGCCCGTCATGAGAGAAAGCGGGTGATCTCCCGCGCGGACCTCTCCGGTCTCGATCTCGCCGGAAGCGTCCTTTCCGGCGCGCGATTCGAACATTGCGCGCTTCGGGGAACCGTCCTGCGCGACGCCGACCTGTCCGGGGCATCATTCGTTTCCTGCGATCTGGACGGCGCGGATATGACCGGGGCCAAATGCCCGGACATCGGGTTTGAGGACTCGACCCTGCGTAACGCCCTGATGGAAAAAGGAATCCTGACCGCCGCGAGTCTCACCGCAACCGATCTTTCCGGAGCGAATCTTTCCGGAGCCGATCTCTCGTCGGTTGCGGCTGACGGCGCGGTTTTCCGGAACGTCGCGCTCGCCGGGGCGAACCTCACCTGGACCCAGTTGACCGGCGCGGACCTCTCCGGGGCCGACCTGACCGATGTGAACGGCGACCGTGCGATGTTCACCCGCGCGATCCTGGCCGGAGCGAAATTCTCCGGCGGCCATTACACGAAAGCCCTGTTCATGGAGGCGGACCTCTCCGGGATGCGGTTCTCCGGCTGTGATTTCACCATGGCAGACTTCACCCGGGCGAATCTCTCGAACGCCGAATTCACCGGATGCATCCTCTTCCAGATCGGATGCACGGAGGCGAATCTCTCCGGAGCGATCCTGACCGGACACGAGGCGTATGCGGGACGCTTCCCCGGCGCGGTGCTGCGGGGGGCGCATCTTGAAAGCGTGGTGATGGAGGGGGCGCATTTTTCCGGAGCCGATCTCTCCGGGGCGGATTTCACCGGCGCGGTGCTGCGGATGGCGTCGCTGGATGACACGAAATGCCGGGCGTCGGTCTTTGTCAAGGCCGACCTGACCTATGCCGATCTCTCCCGCGCCGATCTCACCGCGACGGATTTCACCGGGAGCAAACTCGTCCAGGCGAACCTGCACCGCATTGTGGAGGATCATACCATCTGGCGCGACGCCGACCGCTCCGACGCACGGGGTACAGACCCCGCCCTGGCTAAGGCGGAAGACTGGAAATAACGGAACAATCCGGAGGGATATATGGAACAAGGCTCGATTCTGCCCTACCCGGAACGGGCGGGCGGGAAACTGGCCCCCGGGATGGTGCGCATGACGGGGGATGGATATTTCGTTGTGGAAATCCCCGGACGGCTGGAGAAATACCGTAAGGCGGAAAGCTGCCTCATCCGTCCGGAGATCGGCGATTCCGTGCTGGTCTATCGTGAGGACGGAGAAGGGGGCTACATTCTCGCGGTGCTCGTCCGCGCCCAGGATGACCCGGTCACGCTCGGATTCGAACGCGGAGTGACAGTCGAAACCGGAACGGGGGCGTTCACGGTGGACGCGCCCGATGTACGGATCGAGGCGGAGCGCCGGGTTTCCCTGTCCGGAGCGGAACTGATGGTCCGGGCCGGACGGGGCGAGGTCGAGGCCGACACGCTCGCCATACGGGGGAAGAAGCTCACCGCGGCTTGGGAGCAGGTCCGCACCGCGATCCGTCATCTGGATACGGTGTGCGAACGCGTGGTCGAGAGTGTGAACCGCTGTTACCGTACGGTGACCGAATTCGAGGAAAGCCGCCTGGGACGTCTTCGCCTGCTTGTGGGCGGAAGATTCTCCCTGCGGTCGAAACAGGCGTCGGTTTCCGCCGAGGAAGCGGTGAAAATCGACGGCGAAACCATTCATCTCGGATAAAGGAGGAAACATGCCGTTCGGAATGTCCGCACAGGCGGGAGGGATGTGCATGGGACCGCTCGATCCCTGCAAAACGCCCACGCCCGCGGGACCGATCCCCATCCCGTACCCGAACATCGCCCAGACGGAAATGGCGAATCCCGCCTCCTGCTCGAAGAAGGTATTCTTCGCCGGAATGCCCGCGATGAACCTGAAAAGCGAGTGGAAGATGTCGAACGGCGACCAGGCGGGCGTCGCGGGCGGGGTAATCTCCGGGAAAATCATGGGAGAGGTCAAATTCGGCATGGGCAGCATGAAAGTCATGATCCAGGGCGCTCCCGCCGCCATGCAGATGAGCGTTACCCTTCACAACGGCACCGCTCCCAACTGCCCCATGGGAACCGCGACGATGGCTCCTCAATTCGTGGTCATGCTCAACGGGTGAAATGGCGCAAACAAAGGCGCAAAGGCACCGAGGCGCCGGGGCGCGGAAGCCCGCCCTTACTTCACACATCATACTTCAGGAACATCCCATGAAAAAGATATGGATCACCGCGCTGGAAGGACCCGAGCAGGCGAGTGGAGCGGTGCAGGCGCTCATGACCGTTCTCCACGGCTATGGGATCGAATCCGGCGGCCACTTCTGGACCGATGACCTGGAAAAGCTGGGCTGGCTCGGTCCGCTGGAAACGCTTGCCGAACGCGATACCGCGGTATGGGTTATCCTTGCCTCCGCGAAGAGTCTGGAGAAGCCTTCCGTACGGTATGGTCTCGGGCTTCTCGCCATCTCGGTGCAGGCACGGAAAGGTCAGGGCTTTCCCATTCTCATTCTGGACACCGGCGAGGGACTGGACTCCTCCACGCTCCCGGTTCCGCTCCGGGGCGCGGATATTTTCCCCGCCGGACTCCCCACGCTCGGCGCAAAACTCGTAGCCCGGGCCAACCTGCCGCAAAAACCGCTCGATCCCGGATACCGTCTGAACATTCAGGCCGGCGAGCGTTTCGGGGTATGGTTCGAGATCGGCCCCGCGAACGGGGAAAACTGGGACGGCGCCCTGCTCGGTGTTTCCGGCGGCGAGATCGACTTCCACGGGGCCGGTCCCGCGGGAGCGCTTCCGCAGAAAGCGGTGCTCGAATACCCCATGCAGGGGCTGAAACTGGAAGTGAACGGAAAGGAATTCACCGCCTGGGCGGTGCAGAACCGTCTGGACGCGGGATCCTCGTACTATGTCCGGGTGCGGGAGATTCCATCGGGCATCGTTTTCGGGCCATTGAACCAGGACGAGAGCGGCGGGATGTACGTGGTGGATTTCTGATACCGGTTCAGACCAATTCCCATTCAACCTGACATGACCAAAGAGGTCACCCCTGGGGATGAAAAT
>CAYRTQ010000138.1:0-11299 GCA_964426865.1 uncultured bacterium | reverse complement strand
TCCGGGATCGCTGTTTCAGGCTGTGGTCCCCTGTTTCACGACTCGCGACAGATCCTCTCGGTGGACGCCGGAAGCAGGTTCGGTTCGGATCGCCATGTGCTGAGCACCGTCCGGACGCTCCGGCTACCTGTAATCACCAGATAATTCGAATGGCACGCGGTATGGGAAGACAAGGATGCGACAGAGGGTAACGCCCCTTTTCCGCCATTGTCCGGAATCGATCCCGTTTCGCCCGGAGTTTCGGGATACAGGGTTGGCCGATATTCCGGGATGTTCGTTCGCTCCATCCTGACTTGTTCTCCCTTGCACGAAACCGACCGACGGTTCCCTGACATCGAACGAGCGGCCTTTGAAGGGGGTATCAATATAGAACCGGTAAATGGTATTCCATCGCTCGCGGAGATGGACCGTGATTCCATCCTCGCGAAGAAAAGCACAGCGGGTGTTCCCATCCGGATACGGAAAATTCCGAGAGCCGGAAAGGAATACCATCTCATCACCGGGGGCGCCGGTTTCATCGGGACGAATCTGGCCAGCCGTCTGCTCGCCGATGGTGAGCGGGTCATGGTGTATGACAATCTTTCCCGTCCCGGCGTGGAACATAATCTCCACTGGCTTGTCGAGACATACGGCGATCGCGTGCGGGTGAAAATCGGGGATGTCCGGGACCGCGGCTCGCTGTTTCCCGCTGTCCGGCGCGCGCTCCGGGTATACCATTTTGCCGCCCAGGTGGCGGTCACTTCAAGCCTGGAAGATCCATACGGCGATTTCGATGTCAATGCCCGGGGAACATTGAATGTGCTTGAAGCGGTGCGCGCCGCGCCCCACCCTCCGGGATTGCTATTTACCTCCACCAACAAGGTATACGGCGGTCTCGACGATATTCCGATGCGGAACGGGGGCAGACGGTATGAGCCTCAGGACCCGGAACTCCGGAGAGCGGGAGTCGCGGAAAACCGTCCACTGGATTTTCACAGCCCCTATGGCTGTTCGAAAGGAGCCGCCGACCAGTACGTTCATGATTTCGCCCGGGTGTACGGTCTTCCGACCGTGGTTTTTCGCATGAGCTGCATTTATGGTCCGCACCAGTATGGCACCGAGGACCAGGGGTGGGTGGCGCACTTCCTCATCCGCGCCCTGCGGGGTGAACCCATTACCCTGTATGGCGATGGACTCCAGGTGCGGGATGTTCTGTTCGTCGAGGACCTGGTGGAAGCGCTGCTGCTTGCCCAGAGGCGCGTGTCCTCACTGGCAGGCGAGACCTTCAACATGGGCGGGGGTCCGGCGCACACGATCAGCCTGCTGGAATTCCTGGAGATCATCGAGAACATAACCCGGCGCCGCCCGAAGATCACCTTTTCCGGCTGGCGCACCGGGGATCAGAAATACTATGTCTCGGATACCGGGAAGTTCCGATCCGCCACGGGATGGTTTCCCCGGGTATCCGTGCTGAACGGGGTTGAACGGCTGCTTGATTGGCTTTCCGGCGCGATGCCGGTATACCGTCCCGAGGTGAAGCCGGAATACCAGGCGGCTGAAAATGTGGTTCCCGCGGAAAGCAGTGTGGTATGATACCGACTGTATCCGGTTCATTTTCACCGGAATTCGCATGAGGGAGGAATCGTGTGGAAAGAAATTCGGAGTGCGGAAACGGGAAAGGCGGGCGGCTCCGCGGGAAAAGGGCGGGTCGTAGGAGCGGGATTGATGCGCGCCGCGATCCTCAATGGCCCGGAGTCGGTACGTATCGGGGATATTCCGGTCCCCGCGCCGGGAGACCGCGAGGTTCGGATAAAACTGGAAGGATGCGGGGTATGCGCCTCCAACCTTCCGGTCTGGGAGGGACGGCCCTGGTTCGACTATCCGCGTGAAGCCGGGTCTCCTGGGCATGAGGGATGGGGAAGGGTGGATGCGGTCGGCGGGATGGTGGACACGGCAATGCTGGGTGAACGGGTGGCGTTCCTTTCCGGGCATGCCTATGCGGAGTACGATATCGCCGGGGTGGATTCGATCATTCCCCTCCCAAAGCCGCTGGAAAGGAAGCCCTTTCCGGGTGAGCCGCTGGGATGTGCGTTCAATATCTTTCGCCGAAGCGGAATAGAGCCGGGGCAAACCGTCGCGGTGGCGGGCGCGGGATTCCTGGGGCTTCTCCTCATCCATATGGCGCATCGGGCCGGAGCGCGGGTAATCGCCCTGTCACGGCGCGCTTTTTCCCTCGACCGGGCCCGTAAATTCGGAGCCGACGAAACCGTTCCGCTGGATGGCTCCCGCGAGAGTATCCACGCGGTGGAAAAACTCACCGGAGACGCGCTCTGCGATGTGGTGATCGAGGCGGCGGGACAGCAGCAAACGCTGGATCTGGCGGGAGAGATCACCCGTATCCGCGGACGTATCGTGATAGCGGGCTACCATCAGGATGGACTTCGCCAGGTGAACATGCAACTTTGGAACTGGCGGGGAATCGATGTCATCAACGCCCACGAACGTGATCTCCGGGTATATATGCAGGGCATGCGGGAGGCCGCGGCCTCGGTGGCTGCGGGAGACCTGGATCCCGGTTCCCTCTATACGCATTCCTTCCGTTTGGATGATCTTCCGGAAGCGTTCACTCTCCTCCGGGACCGTCCGGATGGTTTCATCAAGGCGCTGGTGATCCCATGAGCAAAAAGCGGAGTGATGGGGCGAAACGCCCCCGACTGGGATTCCTCGGAGTGGGCTGGATCGGTTTTCATCGTCTGGAGGCGATTTTGCGGAGCGGGGAAGCGGAAATCACGGCGGCGGCGGACCCGAAAGAAACCGCTCTGGAACGGGTGCGGGAACTGGCGCCGGATGTACGCACCGTTTCCGGACTGGATGCGCTGCTCGATGGAGACCTGGACGGTGTGGTGATCGCCACTCCGAGCGCGGGACACGCGGAGCAGAGCATCGCCGCTCTGGAATCGGGATGCGCGGTCTTCTGTCAGAAGCCTTTGGGGCGCAGCGCGGAAGAAGTCCGCGCCGTGGTCGATGCCGCCCGGCGGGCGGACCGCCTGCTCGGAGTGGACCTTTCCTACCGTCACCTTTCCGGGGCGAATCTCATCCGCAATCTGGTCCACAAGGGCGAAATCGGAACCGTTTACGCAGCCAACATGGTATTCCACAACGCCTATGGCCCGGACAAGGCCTGGTATTTCAATCCTTCCGAATCCGGCGGCGGATGCGTGTTCGATCTCGGAATTCACTTGGTCGATCTGGCGCTCTGGACTCTGGGGTTCCCCAAAATCGTGGGGTGCGGAAGCCGTCTTTACGCCAAGGGAGCGCCTTTGACGCCGGATGGCGGATCGGTGGAGGATTTCGCGGTGGCCCGTTTTGATCTGGACACCGGGGCCACGGTGAATATCGCCTGCTCCTGGAACCTGCACGCGGGTCGCGATGCGGTGTTCGAGGCTTCCTTTCACGGCGCAGGGGGGGGGCTTTCCCTGTATAACGTGAACGGATCGTTTTACGATTTCCGGGCGGAACGGTACCGGGGGACCTCACGCGAGGTTCTGGCGGAGCCGCCGGAAGAATGGGGCGGGCGCGCAGCGACGGCGTGGGCGCGGAATCTCGCGGGGTCCCGGAGGTTCGATCCGGAAGCGGAGGGAATCGTGACCGTGACCCGGGCGCTGGATGCCATATATGGCAGGTCGGAAGGAGTCCGCGCATGACACACCGTTCCGGTTCGGAGATACACCGTATATTGATGACCGTGGACACCGTGGGCGGAGTATGGACCTATGCTTTGGAACTGGCCCGGGCGCTGCGGTTCCACGAGGTCGAGGTGGCGTTCGCTTCCATGGGGACGCCGCCCGATGAGTTCCAGAGAAGAGAAGCGGCCGGGCTGGAGAATGTGATTCTGCACGAAAGCGGATACCGTCTGGAATGGATGCGGGATCCATGGGACGATGTACAGTCCGCCGCCCGGTGGCTTCTGGAACTCGAGGCCAAAACGCAACCCGATATCGTGCATCTGAACGGCTATGTGCATGCGGCGCTCCCCTGGAAAGCGCCGGTGCTCGTGGTCGGCCATTCCTGCGTCAGCACCTGGTTCGCGGCGGTGAAAGGACAGGCCCCTCCGGAATCCTGGGACCGGTACCGCAGCGAAGTGGGGCGGGGCCTGCGGGCGGCGCGGGCGGTCACCGCCCCAACCGGAGCCATGCTTTCCCTGCTCCGGGAGAGCTATGGCCCCTTCGCCGGGGAAAAGTCCATTCCAAACGGGCGCGATCCCCGATTCTTCGCTCCCGGGGTCAAGGAGCCGTTCATCATGGCGGTGGGGCGCATCTGGGACGAGGGGAAGAACATGCGGGTTCTGGAGCGGGCGGTCCCATCCCTGGAATGGCCCGTGTACGCCGCGGGAGACTGTACGCACCCGGATGGCGGGACGATGCAACTGGACGGGGTCCGTCACCTGGGGAAGCTCGACACCCACGAACTGGCTTCCTGGCTGGGACGCGCTTCGATTTTTGTACTTCCCGCCCGATACGAACCATTCGGATTCACCGCACTGGAGGCGGGACTTTCCGGGTGCGCGCTCGTGCTGGGGGATATCCCGAGTTTACGGGAAGTGTGGGAAAAAAATGCCCTCTATGTTCCTCCGGACCGCCCGGATTTACTGACCGCCACGCTCGAAAAACTCATACGGAACGACTCTCTGCGAATGCTCCTTGCCCATCGCGCACGGGCCAGGGCCCTGGAATTTTCCCCGGAGCACATGGCTTGTGAATACATGAATCTCTACACCCGCATGACTCTCTCCCCCATTACAAACGCCGATGAAGGCGTGGGGGAGATGGAGACGGAATCATCGGGAGTGCGGGAGTGACACGGAGGGCGGGACCATGCAGGTGGTGTTCTTTACCCATTCCCTCGTTTCCGACTGGAATCACGGCAATGCCCATTTCCTGCGGGGGATCGCCGCCGAACTGCAGGGCAGGGGACACGATGTGCGGATATACGAGCCGGAGAACGGGTGGAGTCTCTCCAACCTGATCAGGGAGTATGGGGAACATCCGGTATTTGAGTTCCATCGGGTTTTCCCCGGCCTGCGCAGTTCGTTCTACGATCTGGAAACCTTCGATATCGACCGGGCGCTCGATGCCGCTGATTTGGTTGTCGTCCATGAATGGAACGATCTCGAACTGGTGCGCCGCATCGGGGAGCATCGCAAACGCCATGTACGGTACCGCCTGCTCTTCCACGACACCCACCATCGCTCGGTGACCGCCCCGGAGGAGATGGCTGCCTACGATTTATCCGGATACGATGGAGTGCTCGCGTTCGGAGCGGTGATACGGGATATCTATCTCTCTCGGGGATGGACCGGGCGGGCCTGGATCTGGCACGAAGCGGCGGACACCCGTATTTTCCGGCCCCCGAATGAGATTACCGGCCAAGGGGATCTGGTCTGGATCGGAAATTGGGGCGACGGGGAACGCACCTCCGAGTATTATGAATATCTCATCGGTCCCATTGTGGCGCTGGGGCTCCGCGCTTCCGCATATGGGGTGCGGTATCCGCAAACGGCGATCGATCTGCTGGCCAGCGCGGATATCCGGTACAACGGCTGGGTGCCGAACTATCAGGTGCCCCGGGTGTTCTCGCAGTTCCGGGTAACCCTGCACATCCCCCGTCGGCCATACGTGCATGCGCTTCCCGGCATACCGACCATTCGCCCGTTCGAGGCGCTCGCCTGCGGTATCCCGCTCATCTGCTCTCCCTGGAACGATTCGGAGCATCTCTTCACTCCCGGGGAAGACTTCCTGGTCGCGCGGAACGGCGAGGAAATGAAACGCCATATCCGCCTGGTGCTGGAGGAGCCGGGGACTGCGAAGGCGCTCACCACAAGGGGCCGTCGTACCGTGCTGTCGCGCCACACCTGCTTCCACCGGGTGAACGAACTCCTGTCCATCTGCGGAGAACTGGGAATCCCGGTGCCGAAGACCGAACCGCGCATGATAGAACTGCCGTGCGACCGTCCCGACGAGGCGGTTTCCGCGTATTGACAATCCCATCATGGGATGGCGTGGGCGGCCGTTTCTGAAAAACTTTCCTTTCCATTCCCGCTCGAAGCGGATTCGTCCGGCTTCGAACCCAAGCTTCCCCCGTTTGCGCAAGATTCCAATTCCAAGGACCCATTCCCCGTCATTTCCCGCCAAAACTGTTTTTCTGCGCGGAGATTCATCACCTTTCACACGAAACATTTTCTGGAACGTCTTTCGAAACCCGGAGATGGACAATGAGGAAGAGAAAGCTGCACATCGCCTTTTTCGGTTCGAGTCTCGTTTCCGCCTACTGGAACGGGGCGGCGACGTACTACCGCGGCATCATACGGATGCTTCACGCGAACGGGCACCAGGTTACCTTCTACGAGCCCGACGCCTATGACCGTCAGCAGCACCGCGATATCCCGGACCCGGAATACGCCCGTTGCGTCGTGTATCCCGCCGGTGGTGAATCGGGAGCGAGACGCGCCATCGAACATGCCCGCGGGGCGGATATCATTGTCAAGGCCAGCGGCGTGGGGGTGCACGACGCGTTCCTGGAAAAAGCCGTGCTCGAACAGAAATGCCCCGATACCCTCTCCATATTCTGGGATGTGGACGCTCCCGCTACTCTGGATCGGGTTCATTCCGATCCCCGCGACCCGTTCCGTCCGCTCATTCCACGATACGATTTCATTTTTACCTATGGCGGCGGGGAACCGGTAATAGAGGCGTACCGGGCGTTGGGAGCGCGCGCCTGTATTCCGGTGTACAATGCGCTCGATCCGGAAACCCATCATCCGGTACCGCCCGATCCCCGCTTCAAGGGGACGATCGGATTTCTTGGGAATCGCATGCCCGATCGTGAGGAGCGTGTCCACGAGTTTTTCTTCGCCCCCGCCCGTGAGCTTCCCGAATGCCGGTTCCTGCTGGGCGGCAACGGCTGGAACAGCAATGTTCCGGATCTCGGCAATGTCACGTGCCTCGGGCATGTCTATACGAACGACCACAACGCCTTCAATTGCAGCCAGACCGCGGTGCTCAACATCAATCGCGAGAGCATGGCCCGGTACGGGTATTCGCCGCCGACCCGGGTTTTCGAGGCCGCGGGAGCGGGCGCATGCATCATCACCGACTCCTGGCCGGGAATCGACCGGTTTCTGGACCCGGGAAGCGAATGTCTCGTGGCCTCCAACGGACGGGAAGTCGCCGCCCTGGTACGGGAACTGACCCCCGCCAAGGCCCGTCGAATCGGTCGTAACGCGCGCAAGCGGGTTCTCGCCGAGCATACTTATGCCCACCGCGCCCGTCAGGTGGAATCACTCCTTTTCGCGGAATAGCGTATGAGAATCGTCATTCTCGGCCTGTCCATCACTTCTTCCTGGGGAAACGGGCATGCCACCACCTATCGGGGCCTGGTGCGCGAACTGCACGCCCGGGGGCATTCCGTGCTCTTTCTGGAGCGCGATGTTCCCTGGTACGCCTCCAACCGCGATCTTCCCATTCCGCCGTATGGGCGTACGGAGCTGTATGCGAATCTGGAGGAACTGCGGGACCGGTTCACCAAGGTGATCCGGGATGCGGATCTTTCCATCATGGGATCTTATGTGCCGGAAGGGGTCGCCGCCGGGAAATGGGTCATCGACCATGCCCGGGGGATAACCGCCTTTTACGATATCGATACCCCGGTCACCCTGGGAAAGCTGCGGCGGGGCGATTGCGAGTATCTGCATCCCAGCCTGATTCCCCGGTATGATTTGTACCTGTCCTTCACCGGCGGTCCCATCCTCGAACGGCTCCAACAGGTCTACGGCGCTCCCCGGGCCTGTCCGCTCTACTGCTCGGTGGATCCCTGCCTGTACTATCCAGAGCGATTCGAGTCCGTGTGGGATCTGGGATACATGGGAACCTACAGCGACGACCGTCAGCCCCCCCTGAACCATCTCCTGCTGGAACCCGCCCGGCGCTGGAACGGTGGACGGTTTGTGGTGGCCGGCCCGCTCTACCCGGATTCGGTTGTCTGGCCGGATAACGTGGAGCGTATCGAGCATCTCCCCCCTTCACGGCATCGGAGCTTTTACAACCGTCAGCGATTTACCCTGAATATCACCCGCGCGGACATGATAACGGCGGGGTATTCGCCGAGTGTGCGGCTCTTCGAGGCGGCGGCCTGCGCCACTCCCATCATCAGTGATTCCTGGGAGGGCTTGAACGCGTTCTTCCGGGCCGGCGAGGAGATTCTCATCACCCGCTCCACCGCCGATACGCTCCGGTTCCTCCGCATGGGCGAACAGGAACGGCGCGAGATCGGGGAGCGGGCACGCGCCCGGGTGCTCGCGGCCCATACCGCCGCTCATCGTGCGGAGGAGTTGGAATGCTATGCGGAGGATGTGGCCGGATCGAGGAAAAAGGGCGGACGATTCCCGGCTCGTTCCGCACGGTCCGGGTTCCCTTCTCTTGAGGCTGCCACCGGTGAGGATGCGCAGCAGCATATTCCGACCATCATGCATTCCGCGCCGCCGGGAACAGGGAGAAAACCGTCCTGAAAGCGGGATAAAGAAGTATGGAGCAGAGACCGCTTCCCGGGTCTGCTCCGGGAAATAAAAGATACCAATGGCAAACCGTTGATATATATGGGGAAAAAGTTATGCAGGATAGCCGGAATAGCAGGGAAGGAGATACAGATTTTCTTCCGAAGACGCTGGAGGCGGAATATCCCGATCCCCGGACCGAACGGGAGTGGGAGATTGCCCGGATGGGGCCCTGGTTCCACAACCTGCACCTTCCCGATGGCGTCCAGACCGCTCCCAATCATCCGCTCGGGGATTTTCCCGCATTCAAATGGAAGGTTATCGCGCCGCGCCTGCCGGACGACATTTCCGGCTGGACCGTTCTCGATATCGGGTGCAACGCCGGTTTCTACAGTTTCGAACTGGCCCGGCGCGGCGCGGTCGTCACGGGAATCGACATAGACGATCATTACCTGCGCCAGGCGCAGTGGGCCGCCGGTCTCATGGGACTGGAAAATCGCATCGTTTTCCGCCGCATGCAGGTTTACGATCTTGTCCATACCCCGGAAACCTACGACCTGGTGCTGTTTATGGGAGTGTTCTATCACCTGCGATTCCCGTTCCTGGCGTTGAACATAGTATCCACGAAGGTGAAACGCCTGATGCTGTTCCAGACGCTTACCCTTCCCGGCGATACGGTCCGAATTCCTCCGCCGGATCTGGGTATCGACGAGCGCGAGGTGATGCGGGATCCGGGATGGCCGAAAATAGCCTTCATCGAAAACCGCCTGGCCGGAGACCCGACAAACTGGTGGGCGCCCAACCACGCGGCGGTGGAGGCGATGCTTCGGTCCAGCGGGTTTCGCATGGCCGAGCGGATCGCCCACGAAATTTATCTGTGCGAACCCGACGCCAGCGATCCTTTGGACATCCGGAGCTACAACCGGAGCGAACTGCTCTCCGCCGCCGGGGTGACCGTGACGCAGTGAGTTATTTGAATCATGCAGCCGCCGCTCCGCATGAGTCACCCTTCTCCTGAAAGGAGAAGGGACGGGGATGAGGTGCGGCGCCGAACATACCGGACGACCATCATGGTTCACTGTTCACTCGCCCGAGCAATAAGAGGAAAAATTCTATGAAGCTGGTCATATTCGGGCTTTCCGTCAGCTCATCCTGGGGGAACGGCCACGCCACCATCTGGAGGGGATTGTTCCGGGCGCTGGAGCGCCGGGGACACACCATTCATTTTTTCGAGCGGGATGTCCCGTACTACGCCTCGCACCGGGACCTGACCGAGATTCCCGGCGGGCGGCTCCACCTCTACGAGGACTGGGGGAGGACGGTGCGCACCGCCCATGAACTTCTCGCGGACGCTGATGTGGGAATGGTGACCTCCTACTGTCCGGATGGGGTGGACGCCTCGGATCTGGTGCTGTCCTCGTGCGCCCGGCTGAAAGTGTTCTATGATCTGGACGCTCCGGTGACCCTGAGCCGTCTGGAACGGGGCGAGCCGGTTTCCTATATCGGGCCGCGAGGGCTTCGCGATTTCGATCTGGTTTTGAGCTATACCGGTGGAATGGCTCTTCGTGAACTGCGGGACCGGTTGGGAGCGCGCAAAGTGGCTCCCCTCTACGGGAGCGTCGATCCGGAAATCCATCGCCCGGCCCCGGTCAGCGATGCCTATCGGGCGGACCTTTCCTACCTGGGCACCTATTCCCATGATCGTCAGGAAGGCGTGACGTCTTTCCTCATCGAACCCTCGCGAAGGCTTCCAAACCGTAAATTTCTCATCGGCGGCTCTCTCTATCCGGAAACATTCCCCTGGAACGACAACATATTCTTCATTCGCCATGTTCCGCCTTCCGAGCATCCCGCATTCTATTCCTCGTCCACATTCACCCTGAATGTGACCCGCAAACCCATGGCGGATATGGGGTACTGTCCCTCGGGACGGCTGTTCGAGGCCGCTTCCTGCGGAGTCCCCATCCTGAGCGATTCCTGGGATGGACTGGAGCGGTTTTTCACTCCCGGCACGGATGTGGTGGTGGTGCGGTCGCCGGATGATGTGGTGGAAGCCCTTACCATGCCGCGCGAGCGCCGGGAACAGATTGCCCGCTCCGCCCGGGAACGGGTGCTCCGGGAATCCACCGCCGACCATCGCGCCCATGAGCTGGAAAATATTCTCGATCGGGCGGCCCGGAACGAATCTTTCACGGAGGTGATCCCATGTGGGGAATAATACCCGCCGCCGGAATGGGGAGCCGTATTCAGCCCCTGGCCTTTTCCAAGGAACTGCTGCCGGTGGGGAGCCGTCTGGACGGCGAAATGGAGCGTCCCAAGGCGGTCAGCGAATATCTGGTGGATCGCATGGTTCTCGCCGGAGCGACCCGTATCTGCATGGTGATTTCTCCCGGAAAGAGCGACATCATGGAGTATTACGGGGGCGGAGTGCATTCGGTTCATTTCTGCTATACGGTGCAGCAGAATCCACGGGGGCTGTGCGACGCCATTTTCCGGGCGCTTCCCCTCATCGATCCCGGCGAGACGGTGATCGTGGGACTCCCCGATACGGTGTGGTTTCCGGAGGACGGTCTTACAGCTCTCCCGGACGATGTGCTCTCGTTTCTCCTGTTTCCGGTGGAGCGCCCCGAACTGTTCGATGCGGTCGTTACCGACGAGGGGGATACCGTTCGTCAAATACAGGTGAAACAGCAGAACGCGGAAAGCTCCTGGATATGGGGGGCGTTCAAGATGCCGGGAACGGTGCTGAACGAATTATACCAGATCTGGTGC
>CAYRTQ010000137.1:0-11300 GCA_964426865.1 uncultured bacterium | reverse complement strand
GACGCCCCAGACGGTCCTGCCCGGTTTTCATCTCCATCTCGCCGGAAAGGATGCGGATGGTGGATTTCACCAGGTCCGCGGTGAAAAGGAGCACCGGCGTCTTTCCCACCACCCCGTGATGTATGAGCGGACTGCCCTCGGAGGTCTTGACGAAACAGGAGAATCCCGCGAAGTCGAAAGACCGTATGGTGGCCAGAATGGGAGCCTTCACCGTCATGGTTTCGTAATGCTCCGGATTTTCCGGAATATCGTCGTCCCGGGCCATGGGAATGGCCACCACCGCCGTATACTGCTGTGAAATCTCGGTGAGCATGTCGATGGAAAGATCGCCGTAAACGAGCGCAACCGGCGACCGGTCCCCCTCCGAGTAGAGCCCGATGGGTATCCCGGAGTGCACCCGGAAATTACGGGTGAACAGGGTGATGGGACGCTCCGGCGGAGAGGTAAGAATCAAATCTATCATGGGAGAACCTTGTGTATCCCGGTGTAAAGTGAAAACGCCGCCCGGACCAGGGGAGACGAATACCGTTCCGTAACGAAATAGGGCGCAAGCGCTCCCCCGAATCCCTTTTTAAAAAAGGCAATGGAGGGAAGGTTCGCCCCGGTCAGGTCGTACTGTTTCCGGGTGACGCGGTAACGCTGTATGGCATCCCAAAGGAGAAGAGAGAAGGCGCCCGAGGAACTGCGGTCGGGCAAGGCGCCGTTGGTCAAACCATATACCGTGTCGCGGTCGAATACCACCACATGCGCGGCGATCAGCGCTCCCGACTGGTCGCGAACCGCCCGCATTTCGGCAATTCCCGCGGAGATCAGATCCCCGGAGAGCCGCTCCACGTACGCGCGGGGGATGGGGCAGTGATTGCCGCGATCCCGATACACCCGCTCGTATAATCCACCGAACTCATCCAGACCGATGACGCCGCTCACGGTAAGCGAGGACTCGGCCTTACGAATGACCGAGCGCACCCGGGGTTCCATACGCTCCCGCAGACGATCGATATCCGTGATATCGAGAATATACGAATATCTCACCCGGCATGCGAAATCCTTTTGCAAAAATTCTCGCATATCCTGGTATCGCGGGTCCTGCACCAGCAGAACATGATGGTACCGTGAAAGGAGATACCCGATGAGCGTTTCCGCGAGCGCGGCGTTACGGCTTTCCTCTTCCGAGGGCCGGGTCCCGGGAAAAGGAGCGAACAGGAAACCGCAGTATGGCGCCAGGGGTGCGATGGTCGCCTTGCGGAACGGCCCTTTCGCCAGTTCGAGAAAGGATACACCCGCCATGAGACGCCCGTTCTCGAAAACCCCGCAGATACGGGGGATTCCGCCCTGCGCTTCAGCCGCCGCCCCCATCCAGGCCGAGGTGGAGAACACGTTTCCCTGCGGCGATTCAGCCACGAAGGCGTCCCAGAGGAGCTTATCCCCGATTTCCGACGCTTCCAGATTTGCCGCCACCGAACCTGCCCTCCCGGATATCCCTCAGACTGAGCAGCCTGATGAATCCCACCTTCTTCCCGAAAAACACGTACGCCCCGGCAAAAACAACCGTCGAAACCGCCACCGCCTGGAAATCGCTCTCCAGGATACCCGTTCCGGTCAACGGGAACGACAACGCCGCGGCGAGTCCGCTCACCGCCAGAATTTCCAGGAGACCGCGGAAGGGCGCCAGCTTCGAAAGTCCCGCTCCGGTCGCCCGCGTCACCACCCAGAGAAGCGCCGCAACATGCACATACGAGGATACTACCGTGGCGATGGCCGGGCCAGCCAGACCAATGCGCGTTACAAGTATAATATTCAGAGAGAGATTTAACAAGAGCGCACCGAGCGCGGTCCACAAAACCATACGAGGTTTACCCAACGCAATGACGATTGCGCCATAGAGAGCGATACGCAGGGGCATCAGGGCGAGGTATATCCGGAACGGCAGCACCGAAGCGGTGTATTCCGGGCCGAACACCAGCGGAATGAGCCGGTCCGCGAATACCAGAAGATAGAGCCAGAGCGGCCAGATGAACTTCGCGGTGAAAAGAAAGGTCTGCTTCACCAGATCCGCGAACCCGGTGTAATCCCCGCGATGCTGCATGGAACTGAGTACCGGGGACACCACGCTGTAGGTCGAGGACAGCAGCACCGCGACCAGGGGAATCTCGATGGCTCCCACATAGAATACGCCGAGCGCCTCCTTGCCCAGATAGAAGGAGACCACAAACTTGTCCATCCAGGTGGAGATGATGTCTATCGTGCTGGAAAGCGCCACCGGCAACGCGTAACTGAGTTGAAGGAGCGCCATCCGATGACCGCCGGTCCAGTTGATGTTTCCGATGACCGGACGCATGTGACGCACCAGGAGGAGCGCCAGAAGGAACTTTCCAAACGCGAATGCCGCCATGACGGTGAAGAGCGCCGACGCGGAAACCCCGGCGATGTACTGCCATACGGTCAGAACGATGAACAGTATCCCGTGGGATGCGCTCAGGAGAAAAAGGTAGCGCACCCGCTTGAACGTGATGAATATGGGGTCCGCAAAAGCCGAGGCCACATAGAACGCCCCATAGACGCCGAATATACGGATATTGGAGACAATATCGGGATTTTTCTGGAAATGGGCGAGCCAGGGAGCGCCGAACCAGAGCAACAGGCTCAGCGCAAGGCCGTTGAGGGCCATGAGAAGGATGGTCTGCCCCAGGAAACCGGGGCGCTCCTCCGCGGTCAGACGGGGCAGGAAGAAATAGAGGGTGTCCGGAATGCCGAGAGTCAGCACCACGAAAAAGGCGCTGAACATGAACACCTGCTGGAAAGCGCCGAAACCCTCCACCCCCATGGAGCGGGCCAGTCCGATGTTCAGCACGAACAGGCTGAGAACATATATACTGCGTCCCGAACCCACCACGCCGATGCTTCGCCCCACTCCCCGCTCCTCAAGCATTGCGAACCGCCCTTACCGCGATATAGCATTCGCGCCCGGTCACGCGGCAGGCAAGCGCATCCGCCACCCGCCACAGGGGAAACGGCAGTTTCACGGTCAGCCCCGAAAGCCCGAATCGTTCCGCAGGACGGCTGAGAAAAGGGTCCATCCGGTCCACCGTGAATCCCGCCCCTTCCAGCAGGCCGGTCAGCACGCGCTCGTCGAATGAATGCAGGTGGGCGTTCACCGGCGTCTTGTGGTTGCAGTGGATGCAGAGCGTGGTTTCGATACGCTCTCGATAGGGCGTGCAGAGAACAAACGTCCCGCCCGGACGCAGGACACGGGCAACCTCTCGGAGCGCGCGCGGCGGATCGTCCAGATGCTCCAGAATTTCACTGGCGGTCACGGCGTCGAGCCCGCCCCCAGCAAACGGCAGCCGATATATATCCCCCTGAATGAACTCGACCCGCACCCCCCGGGACTTCAGCCGCTCTTTTGCCCGACGGATGCTGTCCAGCCCCAAATCCACCGCGCTCACCCGGTAGCCGCGAAGGGCGAGCGTTTCCGCCAGCCACCCGGAGGCCGCGCCCACATCGAGCACCGTCCGCGTCTCCGCGCGCGGTATCAAACGCGCGATCGCCTCCAGCCGTCGTTTTTCACGGCTGTGCTGAAAAAATCCCAATTCCTCGGGCAGGGGCACATCGAACGCATCGAGCGCATAGTGGGCGATATAGTCGCGGTACAGAATGGGAAAACTCCGGGATGAAAAGGAAAAAACGGAATTCAGAAGCCGGGGGAATAATCTCTCCCTCGCCCTCTCAAGCATGTATTTGGGAAACTGTTTCCCCTGTTGTCCAGCTCTACCACCGACGTAACAGCCTGCCCTCACTCCCCGCCCTCTCTCCCACGCGAAATGACGCGCGGGCGAGAGGGAAAGGAAAGCTGTTCAAAAACAGGTCGGGAGCCAACGCAAAGCTAAACGAAGAATACTCCTTTTCGAGCGGGTATATTCTTCGCAAGCCTTGCCGGTAGCGCTCTTTTCCCTCGCCCGCGCGTCTTCTCGCGGGGGAGAGGGTGGCCGCAGGCCGGGTGAGGGTCCACGGCGATGGGAAATACACCATCTTTCCCCTTGCCGCTTCTTCAGGGCATTTGCGGGAAGGTGAAGTACTCCGTCCGGAAATTGTCCCGGGCGATGATGCGAAGGAATATCGCCCCGATCTCCGGGTCGATGATGGTTCCCATTTCCTCGCGGATGACGGATACCGCTTTCTCCAGGGTCATGGCTTTACGGTAGATACGATCCGAGGTCAGGGCGTGGAAGATATCCGCGACCTGGAGAATACGGCTTTCCAGGGGTATATCCTGGCCCCGTATGCCCTCCGGATATCCCGAGCCGTCGTAGTGCTCATGGTGATGGTACACGATACGGGCCGCGGGTTTCAGCGACTCGATGGACTCGATGATCATGCGCCCGAGAATGGGATGCGCCTTGATGACCCCCATTTCCTCTTCGGTCAGTTTTCCCGGCTTGTTCAGGATATTGTCGCTGATCCCGATTTTCCCGATATCGTGCAGGAGTCCCGCCACCCGGATCAACTCCGTTCCCTGCTCGTTGAACTGCATTTCACGGGCGATGGCGAGGGAATACTGGGTCACCATGTAGGAATGGCCGCCGGTATAATGGTCCCGTGAATCGATGGCGGTGGCCAGCGCCTCGATGGTTTCACGGAAAATCCGTTGCTGGTTGGCGAAGAGTTCCGCGTTCTTGATGGATACCGAGGTCTGGTCCGCGATGGCCGAAAGCAGGCTGATATCGTCCTCGGTCGGCGTGGTGTCCCGAAAGAAGATGGTGAAAGCGCCCAGCGCGGTGTCCTCGAAGCTGAACGGGATCATCACCATGGAGGTAAAGCCTTCGCTTGTCATCAGTTTGCAGAATATGGAGTCTCCCGGCTGATCCGGTCTCCTGCACACCCGGACCCGGTTATCCCGGATCGCTTCCCCCACCTCCCCCTCTCCACGGGCAATACGCTCCGGTATGGCCTCCGGCTGATCGAGTCCCACCGTAACCTGCCGTTTCAGGATGGTGCGGCTTTCGTCCAGGAGCCAGAGAATGCCCGGAGAGTTGTTCATGGCCGCGCTCACCTGATTCATGATATTGACCAGCAGTGTATCCAGCCCGGTGATGGATGAGGCGGAACGGCTTATCTCATACAGGATGGAGAGACGCTCCACCCTGCGGGCCAGCTCGTTGTCGGTCTCGGTAACTTTCTCCATGAGAAGCTGGCGATGATGGGCCAGTTCGGCGTTGGTGCGTTTGAGGTCCTCGATGAGGCCCTTACGGTCGCGGATGAGATGTTTCCGCTCCACAGCACGCCGCACCGCCTGGAGAACAATCTGCATATTCTGGAACGGCTTCAGGATATAATCGAACACATCCCGCTTGATGGCCTCCACCGCGGTGTTCACCGAAGCGTATCCGGTCATGAGCACCACCACGATGTCCGGATTCACCCGGTGGATCTCCCCCGCCAGCGTCAGGCCATCCATGTGGGGCATGAGAATATCCGAAAGCACCACATCGACCGGCTCCGTCTCCACCAGATGGAGCGCTTCCCGTCCATCCGCGGCGGCGATTACATCATACCCCTCGTACTCGATGTAGGTTTTCACGATTTCCCGGACGCCGGGTTCATCATCCACCACCAGAATCTTACCCGCCTGTTCCATATGCATTATCCGCTGCTTTCACGAGAGTGATACCGCCATCTTTCCCGGATACAAAAATATACAAAATCACCGCATCACGGGGAACCTGTTTTTCAGCTCTCCGCGCCTCAGATCCATTTGCCCACATTCGCCGCAATAAACAGGGAAATTATGGACCCGATAATCATCGCCAGTTTGACCAGCCAGTTCATGCATGCTCCTTGAAAAGATGGCGGCAGAGCGCCACAGTAAAAAATTCCGAGGCCATTCGGCCAGTCCCGGGATTTCCGGATAAATGGGGAGAGCATTCGCCCTTTTTCCGGGGTTCCCGCATGGGGACCGTTGCCTTCATCCTCCCCCATATCCGGGTCGTCTGCTCATCCCAAACACCGTCGGCGTCCGGTCTCCCCGCACCTTGCCATTCACCCCAGCAACTCATCAAGCGAGGGAGTCCAGAATGCGTGGAAGCCGTCATGCTCCTGCAACCTGATGTTTTCCGGCTTCCCCAGCGCCTGGTAGACTTTTGTAATACTGGCGACCGCGGAACGCACGCTCTCAATGGGGAAGATGGCGTCCCGTCTCCCGGACTGCACGATGAGCGGCCGCGGCGCGATCAGCCCCGCCACATCGGGGAAATCGGCGTAGAGGTTGAGCCGCGGGACATAATTGCAACTGCAATGACGGATGGGCAGCACGGAGCCGGAGGCCTCGGTGATATAGCCCGAAATGATCGCCCGTTTGATCCGTTCATCCAGCGCGGCGGTGTACATGGTCATCATTCCACCGCCGGAAAGCCCGATACAGGCCAGGTTGGAGGTGTCGAACTCGTCCTTGCGGAAACCCAGCCAGTCGATGAGCGTGCAGACATCCTTGGTCCGTATGCCGATGAGCGTTTTCCCGATCTGCACCGCGTTCAGGAACGGCTTTTCGCAGCCGCCATCGAAACCCGGACGGGCGTCCTCCACATAATCCAGCCGCGGGCCGAACGCGAACAGGTCCGGAGCCACCGCGCACCACCCCTTTTTCACCACCTGGAGCGCATAATCGGTGTTGATCGTCCGGATAAGCGCGGCGGCCTCGTCGTTCACCGGATCGTTGATGATGTCTCGCGCCCCGTTGCCGTGGCCGTGGAGACAGAGCACCACCTTCTTTGCATTGGCCCCGGAATGGGGTTTCAGGATATAGAACGGCATGGAGCGTCCGGGGACCGCGTCCAGTTCCCACTTCTCGCGGGTGTAGGTGTCGAACTCCTTCGTTTCCAGCTTGCGGCTCCCGGGGTTCGCCGCGCCGGGAACATGCGTCTCGCCCAGAAGATCCCACAGGGTGGTCCGCAGTTTTTTCTGCCAGGCGCGTGCCTCCTGCGCGGTAGCCGCATTGAACGCCAGCCTGGGCCGGGTTTCCCGGGTCACCTTCGCCAGGTAGGTCAGGGGCGAATAGGACGCGGGCTGGGCCATGACAATCTTTTTGGGAGGAAACGGATTCTCGTCGGGAGCGCCCAGCGCCTTCCCCGGCAGCGCGGCTCCCAGTGTCATAACCACCGATCCCTGCAAAAGTTCCCGCCGATTGATCTTCCTTTCCATGTGCGCACTCCCTTTCCCCCGATTCGCATGAGAAACAACCCCCGGTTGCGGGACATCCGATATTGTGTTATCTTATTTTGCCGGATTCGTTCAGAACACGGTGCAATTTAATATATATTATACTCAGGGAACAGTTTTTTCCACGCCATTCACCAGCAGGGCACGACACGTTCAGGAAGGAGAGGGCATTCATGAATGAAGACGCCGCATCCCGCCGGGAACCTGTGCAGCCGGAAACCCATCCGTTCAAGGCAGAGGTCAGGCAGGTCCTCGACATCGTTATCCACTCGCTCTATACCCACCGTGAAATATTCATCCGCGAGCTGGTCTCCAACGCTTCCGACGCGCTGGAAAAAATGCGTCATGAGGCCCTCGTTCAGCGGGAATATACCGACAAGGACGCTCCTTACGAAATCCATATCTCCACGGACAAGGAAAATCACACCCTGGCCATCACCGACACCGGAATCGGAATGACCCGTGAGGAACTGGAGAACAATCTGGGAACCATCGCCCAGTCCGGAACCCGGGAATTCATGGAGAATCTCCGGGACCGGAGCCAGCTCACCTCCGAACTCATCGGAAAATTCGGCGTGGGATTCTATTCCGCGTTCATGGCGGCCGACACGGTGCGGGTGCGCACCCGGTCCTTCCACCCGGAAGCCCGGGGATGGGAGTGGGTGAGCGACGGCGCCGGGGAATACACCATCGCGGAAATGGAAGGCCTGCCCCGGGGAACCTCGGTCATCGTGCAGTTGAAAGAGGCCGCGCGGGAGTATGAGGATGCCTCCGTGGTCAAGGGCATCATCCGGAAATATTCAAATTTCGTCCCCTTCCCCATCCTGGTCGATGGCGAGCGGGTGAACACCATCCAGGCCATCTGGACCAAATCCCCCTCCGAGGTGAGCGAGGAGGAATACAAGGAGTTTTACACATTCAGCTCCAACGGGGCGGACGAGCCGCTCTACCGGCTGCATCTCACCACGGACGCGCCTCTGCAGCTTTCGGCGCTGCTCTATGTTCCCTCCACGAATATCGAGCAGTTCGGCTTCTTCCGTCAGAAATCCAATGTGGATCTCTATTGCCGCAAGGTTCTCATCGTCCAGCATGCCGAGGAACTCATGCCGGAGTACCTGCGCTTCATCACCGGCGTGGCGGACTCCGCCGATCTCCCGCTCAATATTTCACGAGAGACCCTGCAGGACAATCTTGTCTTCCGCAAGGTGAAAAAGTTCCTCACCCGACGGGTGATACGGTTCCTGGCCGACGAGGCGAAGCACGATCCGAAGAAATTCACCACTTTCTGGAATACCTTTGGCATGTACATCAAGGAAGGTTCGGTATCGGACTATGAAAACCGCACGGAGCTTTCCGCGCTTCTCCGGTTCCCTTCGAGCACGTCCGGCTCCGATGAATACACGTCCCTCGATGAATATATCGGCCGCATGAAGGAAAACCAGAACGCCATTTACTATCTGAGCGGCCGCTCCCGGGAAGATATCGAGCACGGCCCCTATATCGGAACGTTCCGGAAACGCGGGCTGGAAGTGCTCTATCTCTTCGACCCCATCGACGATTTCATCATGACCTCCCTCGGGGAGTACCAGGGCAAGAAACTGGTGAGCGGTGACGCCGCCGATCTCGAACTCCCGCCCGCGCCGGAAGGGGAAAAGAAAGAGGATCCCCCGGTTCCCGAGGGTGCGATGCGGAACTTCCTGGACTGGGTGAAGGACACCCTGACCAACGCGGTGGCCGAGGTGCGGGAATCCAAACGCGCCATGGACCGTCCGGCAATCATCGTGAACCCCGAAGACGCCATGAGCGTATCCATGCGACGGGTGATGAAAGCCGCCGGGCGCGACACCGGCCCCGAAGCGCCGCGCATCCTCGAGGTCAACACCGCGCATCCGCTCATCGTGCGCCTGGAGAAACTCCGGGAAAGCCAGGCGGATCCCGCATTCCTCCAGACCCTGGTCCGCCAGGTTTACGACAATGCCCTTTCCGAGGCCGGACTCCTGGAGGACCCTTCCTCCATGGTGGAGCGCATGTACACCATCATGGAACGGGCGCTGGATGTGGAGGAGAAGAAGTAACCGGAAGACCCCGGACAGGGTGTCCGGCGTACTCCGATAAACAGCAGCAGATCCCGGTTCCCCTCCCGCCGATGCGCGGGAGGGGAACGTTCCCCAAAACCGCGACGGCGGATGTCAGGTCGTCACCCCACCCGAAAGCGAGCAGAAATAAACCGTATGGACCACCGCGCCGAGATTGTCCGCGCCATGAGCGCTCACGCCGCCCTGATTGAAACCATGCTGTCCGATTCGAAACTGGCGGAGGAAATCGAGCGCGCCGCGCTCCTCATGGCGGAATGCCTCCGCGGCGATGGCGCGGTGCTGGTGTTCGGGAACGGGGGATCGGCCGCCGACGCCCAGCATATCGCCGGAGAACTGGTGGGACGATTCGCGCTGGAACGGCGCGGCCTGCGGGCTATCGCGCTCACCACCGATTCCTCGGTGCTGACCTCGCTGACCAACGATTACGGCTATGACGCGGTGTTCGCCCGTCAGGTGGAAGCGCTCGGCCGACGGGGCGACATCGCGCTGGCCATATCCACCAGCGGGAACTCGCCCAACGTCCTCCGGGCCATCGAGACCGCGAGAGAGAAAGGAATGCGGGTGATCGGGCTCTCCGGCGGCGATGGCGGCAAAATGCGATCCCTCTGCGACCCCATTCTCCTCGCCCCATCGCGGGAAACCCCGCGCATCCAGGAGGGCCACGCGCTCATTTATCACATCCTGTGCGGACTTGTGGAACGGGAAATTTTCGGGTAGGAGCGGGGAAGGAGCGAAGGCGCGGAGGGGAAGGGACTGACCGACCGTGATTCGCACGGTACCGGTCATTCCCGGTGAGATATCATTCCCGGTTTTTTATCCCGGCAATCCGGCAATCCCGCGAATCACGGCTATATCCTCTTCTCCCGGTCACCCCCCGAAGACCGTGTGATCCAGCACGATCTTTACCCCGATGCCGATCAGGATCAGCCCGCCGATGATCTCCATCCGCTTGCTGAACAGCAGCCCGAACCGACAGCCGAGTTTTATCCCCAGTGTGGTGAACGCGGCGGCAACCACTCCGATCAGGATACTGGGCAGCCAGATTCCCATGTGCAGCACCCCCAGGCTGAGTCCCACCGCCAGCGCATCGATGCTCGTAGCGACCGAAAGGGCGACGAGACGCATCCCCCGTGTCGGATCGCTCGCGGCTTCGCCGGACGCATCTCCTTCCTCAAACGCCTCATACACCATTTTCCCGCCGATGAAAGCGAGCAGGACCAGCGCGATCCAGTGGTCGAAACCGCTGATGAACCGTTGGGCCGCGTTCCCGGCATACCATCCGATAACCGGCATCATGAACTGGAACAGGCCGAAATGAAACGCCATGCGGAAGGTCTGATGACCGGAAACGCACCCCAGCCGTATGCCGGCGGCGATGGATACCGCGAAGGCATCCATCGCCAATCCCACCGCGATGGCGAAAAGTTCGAACAAAAGCATGTGTTCATTCCCGTTGACTGATACAAAAACAATTCAGGCAAGTAAACCACGAAAATCACGAAATTTCCCCTGTGGAACACTCATTTTCGTGTCTTTCGTGTCTTTCGTGGTTGAAAATAATTCTAACAAGTAAGCATGTTTCCGCGGGACGAGTATGCGGACCAGCGAGTCAACTGACTGTCTGACCGCCTGTTCTGGTAATGCGCATGATGTGAGTGAAAAAAGATGATGAAAAGAAATGCCTTATCAGTCTTTCATCAGTTCAATCACGCGCATCACCGGTTCAGACAGGTTTCAAAACACTTTCTTACCCGTTTGATCGCTCATTCATATGGCAAGGAGATTTCTGCCGGACATGGCTGTCAGGCGATTCAATATCGAACTTTGCTCACTATCAGCAAAAAGCGCCCCCTTCTTCTTTGCAGATGTCCGTCCGGGAAACAGCCACGTTTTTCTCTCCGCATCCCCTGCGCTCCCCGTATTTTAGAGCGTATTCACAAATAAGGATATAGCCTTCTCTGGGAACGCAGCCCCCTACAACGCACCCCGTTC
>CAYRTQ010000136.1:11024-11377 GCA_964426865.1 uncultured bacterium | reverse complement strand
TCAAGAAAACTCGAAACCTGCGTGAGGGCTGAAGTGAAATTAAACGAGATAAGAGTCCCGAAGAGCGCCACCTCCAAATCCAACAAGCGTCGTGGCCAAGGCGCCGCGAGCGGTCAGGGAGGAACGGGTGGAAGAGGCCACAAGGGGCAGAAGGCGCTCTCGGGCGGAAAAGTACGCCGGGGGTTTGAAGGCGGGCAGATGCCGTTGATCCGGCGGCTTCCCAAACGGGGATTTACAAATCTTTTCTCCACCCGTTACGAAGTGGTAAATGTGTCGGACATCGTGGAACGCGGACTGGAGGGAGAGATCACTCCGGAAGTGTTGAAGACCACGGGACTGGTGCGCAAATCCAA
>CAYRTQ010000136.1:7986-11014 GCA_964426865.1 uncultured bacterium | reverse complement strand
CGAGGGTGAAATCCAAAAGGCGTTGAACATAAAGGCTCATGCGTTTAGCCGGTCAGCCAAAGAGAAGATCGTGAACGCGGGCGGAACTGCTGAGGTATTATAACGTGCTGGGATCAGTCAACAGTCTCTTCAAGATTCCGGATCTCCGGAAACGCCTGCTCTTCGTTCTGGCAATGTGCGTCGTGTACCGGATTGGTGGAAAGGTCCCAATCCCGAACATAGACGCCGCCGGGCTGATGTCCCTCATGAGCGGGATGGAAAACACGCTGTTCGGATTATACGACATGTTCGTGGGTGGGGCGTTCACCAAGATGACCATTTTCGCCCTCGGAATCATGCCGTACATTTCCGCTTCGATTATTATCCAGCTCCTCGGTTCGGTGGTGCCTTATTTCCAGCGTTTGCAGAAAGAGGGGGAGGAAGGGCGCAAGAAGATCACCCAGCTCACCCGGTATGGAACCGTGGCTCTTTCCGTGGCGCAGGCCTACGGAATCGCGATCTGGCTGCAGAGCCAGAGCGGTGGGGGTGGACAGCCGATTGTGACCAATTCCGGCATCATGTTCATCATCATGACCATGATCACCATTACCGCGGGTACAGTACTGTTGATGTGGATGGGTGAGCAACTCACCGAACACGGAATCGGGAACGGCATCTCGCTGATCATTTTCTTCGGCATTATCGACCAGTTGCCGTTCGCGATGCGGAGTGAGTGGCGCACGTATGCGGCGGGTGACCGCAGCATATTCACCGAAATCTTCCTGATCGCGCTCATGGTGGCGATCACCGCTTTCGTGGTGATGCTCACCCAGGGACAACGGCGGATACGGGTTCAATACCCCAAGAAGGTTGTCGGTCGCAAAGTGTACGGTGGGCAGTCCACGTACATTCCTTTGCGGGTGAATACCGCGGGCGTTATTCCGATCATTTTCGCCCAGGCGATCATGTTCGTTCCGCAAACCATCGCCACTCTCGTTCCTTGGGAATTTTTCAAGAACAGCGTGGCGCCGATGTTCGATATTACCAGTGTCGTGTACTGGATTTTCTATGGACTCTTGATTCTCTTCTTCACGTATTTCTACACGGCCATCGTTTTCAATCCGGTTGACCTGGCGGAAAATCTGAAGAAGTATGGCGCGGTGGTGCCGCAGCGTCCTCCCGGAAAGAAGACCGCGGAGCACATCGACCGCATTCTGACCCGGATCACCCTGCCCGGAGCGATTGCGTTGGCGGCGGTGGCGATCATGCCCTACTTCATCGTGAAGATATTCAAGGTCAATTATGCCTACTCTCAGTTTTTCGGCGGCACCGGTCTGCTGATCATCGTAGGTGTGGCGCTGGACTTCCTCCAGCAAATTGAGACGAAGATGCTCGAACGTCATTACGAAGGTCTGCTCAAAGGCGGCCATATAAGGGGCCGACGTTGAACAATAAACCATCGGCTGCCGGCATTCGGTTGAAGACGTGACCCCTTAACCGTCCCGCTGAGTGCGGACTGCCTCAAGCCGAAAGGAGACTATTCCATGAGATTGGTTCTTCTTGGTGGTCCGGGGGCGGGCAAGGGAACACAGGCGGCAAGGATGCGGGAGTACTACGGGATCCCTCATGTTTCTACCGGTGAGATCCTCCGGGACGCTGAAGCTGCGGGTACCGAATTGGGAAGAAAAGCCAGGGAAGTAATAGACGCCGGCATGCTGATGCCGGATGACGTTATCCTCGGAATCGTCGAAGAGAAACTGCCGGTTTTGAGTTGTGGTTTCCTCTTCGACGGGTTTCCCCGGACAATACGCCAGGCGAGAGAGCTGGACATGCTCCTCGAAAAGAGGGGAGAGGCTCTCGATGCGGTAGTATCCCTTGAGGTTCCGGATGAGCTGGTGATAGACCGTCTGCTCAAACGGGCCGAAATCGAGGGTCGTGCCGACGACAATCGTGAGACGATTCAGAAACGGCTCCGTGTGTATTACGAACAGACGGAGCCCTTGAAGGAGTACTACCGTAATCGGGAGATACTCCGCACGGTTGACGGTGTGGGAACAATCGAGGAAGTATTCGAAAGGGTGAAAGCCGTAATCGGCGAACCACAATATGATACACATTCGAACCGAAAGTGAAATCGGGAAATTGAGACTGGCATGCCGTCTGACCGCGGAAGCCATGGAGATTGCCCGGGATGCGGTGCAACCGGGTGTAACGACGCTCGAGATTTCCGAAAAGGTTCGTCAGTTTATCGAGTCACGCGGTGGAAGAGCGGCTTTTCTCGGGTACAACGGATTTCCCGGTGCAATCTGTGTATCGCTGAACGACGAAGTGGTGCACGGGATTCCGGGGAACCGGGTGCTCCGGGACGGCGATCTGGTGAAACTCGATATTGGAGCGTACATCGAGGGCTTCTATGGCGACATGGCCCGTACCATTCCGGTCGGCGCGGCGTCGGATGAAGCGTTGGCGCTGATCGACGCCACCCGGACGTCTTTTTACCGCGGCGCGGAAAAAGCGGTGGCGGGACGGCGTCTCGGAGATGTGGGCTGGGCGATTCAGAGTTATCTCGAATCACGGGGGTATGGAGTGGTTCGGGCGCTGGTCGGGCATGGAATTGGCCGTCATCTTCACGAGGAACCCCAGGTGCCGAATTTCGGTCGTCCCGGTTCCGGAAGCCTTCTTCGTCCGGGTATGGCGCTCGCGATCGAGCCGATGGTAAATGTGGGCGCTTGGGAAGTCGATACCCTCGATGACGACTGGACGACGGTAACAACTGACGGGAAGCTTTCCGCGCACTACGAGAATACCTGTGTGGTACGGGAAGGTTATCCGGAGATATTAACCCTGATAAGCGGAGAAGAAACGATACCCTATGCCGAAGAGTGATACCATAACCGCTGAAGGTGTTGTAACCGATTCACTGCCGAACGCGATGTTCAAGGTGAAACTGGAGAACGGGCATGAGATACTGGCCCATATTTCCGGGAAGATGCGGATGAATTTCATCAAGATACTTCCCGGTGACCACGTGTCGGTGGAAATATCGGTA
>CAYRTQ010000136.1:0-7976 GCA_964426865.1 uncultured bacterium | reverse complement strand
GGGGCGGATTACCTATCGTCACAAGTGATCCCCTGCCCCGGCGTAAATTCGGCGGAGCGGGAAACACTGTCTTCCGGCTCTCGTTTCGCTATGGGTTTCATAGAGTGTGGAATATGGCGACAAGTGTGAACAGACAGGAGAATTGAGGTCAGGACCATGAAAGTAAAAGCTTCGATCAAGAAACGGTGCAATCAGTGCAAGCTTGTAAAACGTAAGGGTGTATTGCGGATCATCTGCATCAACCCCCGGCACAAGCAAAGACAGGGATAATGAACGGTTCCGGTCCCCGGGAATGGAATTGCTTGTTCCCGTGCACCGAACGGTAAACGATTCAGGTAAAAAGGAGTAGCTCGTGGCGCGAATTGCAGGAGTAGACCTGCCGAGGGAAAAGAGAACGGAAGTTGCACTGACGCGGATATTCGGGATTGGGCAGTCGCTGGCGAAGGAAATCTGCGCCAAGGCCGACATTGCGGAAGATTCGCGGGTGCAGAACCTCACGGAGGAGCAGGTAACCAGGCTGCGCACCATCATCGAGGATAATTACAAGGTAGAGGGTGTGCTCCGCAGTGAAATTACCATGAACATCAAACGGCTCATGGATATCGGCTCCTACCGCGGGCTGCGTCATCGTCGCGGCCTTCCCCTTCGGGGACAGCGGACCAAGACGAATGCGCGGACCCGTAAGGGACCCCGCCGCACCGTGGCAGGGAAGAAGAAGTAATACGGAAACACGAATTCTGGATTATGGATTTCCGGTCGGACGCCCTGGCGCAAAATGCATAGCCGGCGTTTCACGGTTCACCCATAGTTCATGATTCATCATTCATAATTCAAGATAGAGGAGGTTCCGGATTGGCGGCGCCGAGAAAACGGACCAAAAAGAAAGAAAAGAAGGTTGAGCCGGTGGGTGTGGCCCACATTCAGGCCACCTTCAACAACACAATCGTGACCATTACCGACCGTGTCGGGAACGCCATTTCCTGGGCTTCCGCCGGCAAGGTGGGTTTCAAGGGGTCGCGTAAGTCCACACCGTTCGCGGCCCAGACCGCGGCTGAGAGTTCGGCGAAAGAAGCTATTGCGCTCGGACTCCGTAAGGTCGAGGTTCTGGTCAAGGGACCGGGTGTCGGACGTGAGGCGGCGGTACGCTCTTTACAGGCGGCCGGCCTCGAAATTTCCATGATAAAAGATGTCACCCCGATACCTCACAACGGCTGCAGACCTCCCAAGAGGCGCAGAGTTTAACCTTATAGGAGTCACGGAGGCAATTTTTCATGGCACGATACAGAGGCCCGATTGTTAAGAAATCGAGAAGACTTGGTATAGCCCTTTCGGATAAAGCGGCCCGCATTATGGAAAAACGGCCGAATCCGCCGGGACAGCACGGCGGCAAGATGGCCCGTAAACTTTCCGATTACGGAAAACATCTCCTGGAAAAGCAGCGTTTGCGGTACACCTATGGTCTGCTGGAGAAGCAGTTCCGTAATTATGTGCTCAAGGCTATGGCGAAGAAGGGTGTCGCTGGCGAAAACCTGCTCCAGATGCTCGAAACCCGGCTCGACAACCTCGTATACCGGGCCGGATTCTCGCACACCATGCGCGAGGCACGGCAGATGGTCACCCACAAGCACATTCAGGTGGATGGCAAGATGGTGAATGTTCCTTCTTTCATGGTCAAACCGGGAATGAAGGTCCAGGTGGTCGAGAACCAGCAGAATAACGCCCAGATCCGCGACGCGGTGGGAAGAACCCCGGCTAATGCGGCATATCTCGAGGTTTCCCGCCCGGATCTGAGCTTCACGCTTCTCAACGTTCCGCCCCGCGATGTGATTCCGGTGGAGCTGAACGAAAACCTGATTATTGAGTTTTATTCTAAGTAGGGTAGCTGCGCACGGCTCCGGTAGCGGAGGAATGATGTCGCATATCTCCCCTGCTGGATTATGTCATACCCTTTCCGAAAGGTGTGATACCTTATGAAATGGAAAAGTCTCCACATGCCGAAGGGCATAGAAGTCGATGAATCAACCCTGACAGACAGCTACGGTATGTTCGTGCTGCAGCCGCTGGAAAGGGGGTTCGGCATTACGCTCGGTAATGCATTGCGGCGCGTATTGCTTTCCTCCATCCAGGGAGCGGCTATCGATTCGGTGCTGTTCGAGGGTGTTCATCATGAGTTCTCGACTCTTCCCGGCGTGGTTGAAGATGTTCCGGAGATAATTCTGAACCTCAAGGAAGTGGATATAAAACTCCATTCCGACCAGCCCGTGGAAGTAGCGCTCGATATTACGGGGCCCCGTATCGTGACCGCGTCGGATCTGGCGATTGATCCCCGCATCGAAATTGCGAACCCGGACCATCACATCGCGGAAATCGATGCGACGGGAGCGTTCCGGGCGCGCGTAGTGATAAACGACGGCCGGGGATACGTTCCGGCGGACGAAAAAGTCCGCGGGGACCGCGCGGTCGACACCATACTGATAGATTCGATTTACAGTCCGATCCGCAAGGTGAATTACCACGTGGGTAATGCCCGTATCGGGCATCGGACCGATTACGATAAACTGACGCTCGAAATCTGGACAAACCGGACGATCAAGCCGCCTGATGCGTTGGCCTATGCCGCGAAAATCCTTACCGATCATCTGAAACTCTTCATCACCTTCGAAGAGGAATTCGTGGAGATGGACGATGAGAGCATCGATGACGACAAGGTGCGTATCGCCAACCTGCTGGATATGCCCGTGGATGAGATGGAGCTTTCGGTACGTTCCTCGAATTGTCTGAAAGCCGCCGGCATCAAGCGTATCCGCGATCTGGTCACCCGTACCGAAGCGGACATGCTCAAGTATCGTAATTTCGGGCGCAAGTCCCTCAGTGAACTCAACGAGGTTCTCACCAACATGGGGTTAGGCTTCGGGCTGGATGTGTCTTTATATGATGCTGAATTGGCTAAGCTCCAGAAAAGCAGAAAGGCAGGGTAACACGTAAATGAGGCATCTGACAACCGGCCGGACATTGTCGAGACGGAAAGAACATAGAGAATCCATGCTCGCGAACCTTGCGGCCTCTCTGGTCAAGAACGGCAGAGTGAAGACGACCGACGCCAAGGCGAAGGAAGTTCGTCCGTTCATCGAGCGGATGGTGACATTCGCCAAACGGGGTGATCTTCATGCCCGCCGTATCGTGCTTGCCCGTCTCCGGGACGCGGAAGCGGTCAAGAAGCTTTTCGCCGAAATCGGACCGAGTTTTGCCACCCGGCCTGGCGGATATACCCGTATTCTCAAACTGGGATACCGTCCGGGCGACAATTCTCCCGTCTCTCTCATCGAGTTCGTCGGAAACGAAGCAGTGATTCCCGCCGCTTCGAAGGCGAAGGAAGCCGGCAAGACCAAGCAGAAAAAGGGAACCCTCCCTCCCGCGGAACTCTCGCAGCATCCGACCGAAAAGTAACGGAAATGCGAGAAAGGGGAGCGGCGGGTTGAACCCGAGTTCCGCCGCGGTTCAACCGGCTCAGTGCGCCGGGGGAAAATATCTTGTACCGGTTACGGCGCATGGATACATTTCCCGTCACTGGTATTTACGGTCCGAACCCGAGGAATGCAAGGTAATCCCGGCCTCCATGCAGAATGTGAATGTACAGAAGAAAGGGTGCAGGGCAGTTCAGTCCGCACCCTTTTGCCTTATGGTGAGGATGATATTACTCCTGCTGGTGTTGCTCGCGATGGGCGCTGTTTCCGCGCGTGCTGTCTCACCGGCCACGGGGAATGCATCCGTTCGCGGATCGGCTTCCATGTCCGAGGTCCGCGGGCTTTGGGTGGTGCGGAACTCCGTGGTGAACCTCGGGCAGGCGGAGCGTCTGGTGCGTTTCGCGGATTCGCTGGGATGCAACGTGCTTTTCGTACAGGCACGGGGACGCGGCGACGCCTGGTATCGGAGCGAGTTGTCTCCCGGACCGGATGAGTATCCCGATATCCCGATGGTGTTCGATCCGCTTACGGCGCTCATTCCGCTCGCGCACGCCCGGGGCATCGAGGTGCATGCCTGGCTCAATCTCTGCCTCACTTGGTCCGAGCGTCAGCCGCCCTCACGTCCGGACCATGTCCTGCGGGCGCATCCCGATTGGTTCATGGTGTCCATGAGTGGGATCTCCATGTCGAACTGCCCATTCGACTCGGTTTCCACCGGAACGGTCGAGGGCCGTTATCTGTCTCCGGGACTGGCGTCCGTTCGGGAATACCTGGCGCGGGTGGCGCGGGAGATTGCGGAGCGGTACCCCATCGATGGAGTTCACCTCGATTATGTCCGGTATCCAGGATGGGGGTACGATTTCCATCCCAGGGTGAGGAGCGAGTTTACCCGTCGATACGGGCTCGATCCCCGCGCGGCGGTTACCGGAGAAGGGAAGGCCGATCCCCGTTTGACCGTGCTGGGGAAGTGGGTGGAGTTCCGTGCCGGGAAAATGGATGCGCTGGTGCGGGAGGTCGCTCTTGCGGTGCGCAGGGTCGATTCACGGCTGCGGGTTTCCGCCGCGGTGAAAGCCGATCCGGAGGACGCGTACTATCTCCATGGCCAGGATTGGCCCGGTTGGCTTCGGGACGGCGCGGTGGATTTCGTGGTGACCATGAATTTCGTGGCGCAGAACGGGAAATTTCGGGATATCCTGCATTCCTCGCTCAGGAAAGTGGACCGGGGAAAGGTGATAGCCGGTATCGGGGTCTGGCAACTCACCCCGGAGCAGGCACTGGAGCAGGTGGAGTGCGCGAGGAAATCAGGATTGCCGGGATACTGCCTTTTTTCCTATTCCGCGTGTTCCGATAACCCAGCGATGCAAAAAAGTCTGATGAAACTGGTCCGGACGGGGGGCCGGGGTCTTCCGCCGGAATTCAAGCCATATCTGAGAAAGACGAGATGAACAGGACCTTGTATACTCGAATCGAGCAGTTGCTGGGGCCGGATCAGGTGGACCTGACCGGCGAGAATCCAGTTGCTGCTCCCGTGGAAATCGATGGATTGCGGGAATTGATGCGGCTCGCTTCCTCGGAGCGGGTGAAAGTCATGGTGGCCGGAGGGGGCACGCTTCCCTCGCCGGTGAGCCTCGGAGACCGCATGGTGATTTCCCTCGCGGGGATGAACCGGGTGCGCGAGGTGCATTCCGGTGACTTCCTGATAGTCGCGGAGGCGGGAACGACGGTGGACCGGGCGGTTGAGGCCGCTTACGGCGAACGGCTTCTCCTTCCGCTCGATATCACCTCCGGGGACCGGGCCACGTTGGGCGGCGTGTACATGACCGCCGCGGTTGGACCCTATGCCGCGGGGTACGGGCCGTTCCGAGACTTCGTCGTCGGCGCGAAATGCATCACCGCGCAGGGCGAGTTGGTGACATTCGGCGCCCGAACCACAAAAAACGTGACCGGGTACGAAATCACCCGTTTCCTCGCCGGGACCTTGGGCCTGTTCGCGATTGCGGCGGAACTGACCATCAGGGTGCAGCCTCTTCCGGAGCGTAGGACCATGGTGGTTGGCAACTTCGGTTCGGGGGCGCGGGCGTTCGAGGCGGTTTGCGGCCTGGAGACGGTGAGCGGGCCGTACAAACGGGCGGAAATCATCGCCGCGCAGGGACTGGACGGAGCGGTTCTCGCGGGAGTGGGAATCGAGGGCCTGGATTCCATGGTGGAAACCGGTGTGGACCGGGTACGGCGGCGGATGGAGGCGGCGGGAGCGGAATCGGTGCGGGAGGTGGAGCCGGATACGTTCATGCGGGATCGGCGTCGGGCCGCTTCGGAGATGGCCGAGGCCGGAATGCTCACCCTGACCGTTCCGCCACCGGCGGTTGTCCCGCTGGCTCGTGATTTGCAGGAACGGTTCCCGTCCATGCCGTTGCTCGCGCATCCCCTCCTGGGGAGAATCCATGTACGCGCGTCCGGGGGAACGGAAGCGGAGAAGATCGCCGCACGTGTCCTGGCGGTCGGAGGAAAGGTCCCGACCGTGCCGGGACAGATGATCCGCGAAGGAATCGCCGGAATGTTCACTCCCTCGGAAATGTCGGTTGCCCGTGCGTTGAAGCGGGAACTGGACCCGGAGGGGATATTGAATCCGCAATTGAGGCTGGGGTGAAGAGATTTGCCCGGCTCATTCCTGAAGACCGGAGCGACTCCGGGTTTATCCCCGGAATGAATGTTCGTGTTCCGTTTTCCTGTATCGATGGTTCCATTTCAAATTTATATAGAGTGTATTCATGAAAAGCGGAGAAATTCTTACCCTGAAAATTGAGCGGCTTTCCTCCGATGGTTCGGGAACGGTCGAGACGGGAGGACGGTGCGTCAGTGTACGGGGAGCCGTTCCCGGTGATGAGGTGGATGTCCGCATCCGCAGTCTGAAGCGTCATACCGCAACCGGGGAAATCCTGGCGGTGCGGTCCGGCGCTGTGGAGCGGATCGAGCCGGTGTGCCCCCACTTCGGCCTCTGCGGGGGATGCTCCTGGCAGGAGATCCCGTACGAGCGTCAATGCGCCCTGAAAGCGGACGTGGTGCGGAGCGTACTGGCCGGAGTTTCGGGAATCGGGACGGTGGAGGATGTTCCGGTGATTCCCTCCCCGGAGGAGTTCCGGTACCGTAACAAGATGGAGTTTTCCTTCGATACGCCGCCCGGTTCCGGGGAGATTCATCTCGGCCTCCACGAGCGTGGGAAATTCGACCGGGTGTTCGATGTGACCGACTGCCGTCTCCAATCTGAAACGGCGGGGGAACTGGTGAATATGGCGCGGGAGTTCGCGGTCGGGCGCGGCCTCAGCGCCTATGGCCTGCGATCTCACCTGGGGCTGCTCCGGTACCTGGTTATCCGCGAGGGCAAGAACACCGGCGATATCATGGTCAATCTGGTCACTTCAGGGGAGGAATTCCCCGGCGCGGAGGAGTTCGCGTCGGCGGTGATTTCCCGTTTCCCCACGGTGAAAACGGTCATCCTGAGCATCAACCGCAGCCAGGGCAGCACCGCGCTGGCACAGGAGCGCAGGGTGCTTGCAGGAGAGGGGTATATCCGGGATCGCATCGGCGCGTTCACATTCACCATCTCTCCCGATGCCTTCTTCCAGACGAATACCCGTCAGGCGGAAAATCTCTACGAAACCATCCGGGAATTCAGCGCACTCACCGGCGGTGAGCGGGTTCTGGACCTCTATTGCGGGACGGGGACCATCGGTATTTTCCTGGCCGGGGAAGCCGGTTCGGTCACCGGGGTGGAACTGGTGGAGGATGCGGTGGAGGACGCCCGGAGAAACGCCGCGCTGAATGGGGTGGAGAACGCCTCGTTCCTGGCCGGTCCGGTCGAGGACCTGCTGGACGAGAGCATGGGACGGTACGATGTGGTGGTCTGCGACCCGCCGCGCGCCGGGATTCACCCCCGGGCGCTGAGCCGTCTGGTGATGCTGCGCATCCCGCTGATGGTCTATGTTTCCTGCAATGTCAAGGCGATTCCGGGAGACCTGGAGATGCTCGCCATGGCCGGATATCGTCTCAAGGATGTCCGGGTGCTGGACATGGCCCCGCACACGCCGCATATCGAGACGGTGCTCAAGCTGGAGATCGGGGAGTGAGGTAAAAGCGAGTTTCAAAGCCCCGAAAATTCAAGGAAACAAAGGGAGAAATACGCTCCACCCGCATTTCATCAAAAGGCCCCGGTGCATTATCCGGGGCCTTTCCGCATGTTACCGCCGCGATTTCGCGGCTTTGTTGACCGGCCATTCCCCATGATCGGTTTATCGCGTTTTCAGGCTCATTTTGATGGAGGTATCCCGTATCGGCGAGGAGTTTCGATAACTGATGCGGTAGATCGCTCCGGCTTTGTCGTCCGAAACGAGCAGCGCGCCATCGGGCATTACCTGTACATCCACCGGCCTTCCCCAGGCGGATCTTCCCTGAAGCCATCCCTCTGCGAAGACATCGTAGCTCGTTGCCGTATCCCCTTCCAGCCGCACCATGGAT
>CAYRTQ010000135.1:0-11381 GCA_964426865.1 uncultured bacterium | reverse complement strand
GGATCGCCCTCGTCCGCGTTGCAGACGAAGTATTTCTGATCATTGGGGGTATCCAGCGCGAACTTCCACTTCTTCCCGGTGGGGAATCCCGCGCCGCCGCGACCGCGCAGCCCGCTCTTGATCACCATGTCGCAGAGCTCCTGCGGAGTGATCTTGCCCAGGGACTTGGCCAGCGCGCGGTATCCGCCGCGGGCGATGTACTCTTCCAGGCTGGTGGGGGTCACGATACCGCAATTGGCCAGCACCCAGCGGGTCTGGTATTTCAGGAAGGGAAGCTCGTCGAGGAACGGAACGCCGTCCCACGCCGCGAGCGTATCGCTCCGGAACTGCCCCAGAACGTCATCGGCGGGAATCTCGCCGCGGAACACCGCGTCGAGGAGACCGTCCACCTTGTCCTCGGTGATGTGCTTGAAGGATACACGGACCTTGCCGGGCATCTGCACGTCCACCATGGGTTCGGAGATGCACATGCCGATGCAACCCACTTCCACGATGTCGGCGTCGATGGAATTGGCCGCGAGATACTCCTTGATGCGGACGAGGCTTTTTCCGGCTCCGGCGCCCAGCCCGCAGGTCCCGGCTCCGATGTAGATCACCGGACGTTCCGGGTTCTCCCGGCGGAAAAAGGCGGTGCGCTTCTCGATGCGCTCACGGCAGGCCGGATCGTCGTGGCAGATGGGCCCATTGGTGAGGCACTCCACCAGATCGTGGCACGGACGCTCCGGGCTGTGCCAGCATTTCTCACAGCATTTCCAATCATGAATTGGCATGTTCTTCGGCCTTTCTGCGGTACGAATCTATAATGGTTTTCACTTTTTCAGGAGTCATGCCGGCATAAAACTCCCCGTTGATGGCGATGACCGGAGCCAGTCCGCAGGCGCCGATACAGGACACCACTTCCAGGCTGAAGACGCCGTCACGGGAGGTTTCTCCGGGATGGATGCCCATCTCGCGCACCAGGGCGTCGAGCACCTTGACCGATCCCTTCACATGGCAGGCGGTGCCGCGGCATACCTGGACATTGAACGTGCCCTGGGGCTGGAACCGGAACTGGTTGTAGAACGTCGCCACGCCGTAAATCTTGCTGGCCGGGAGTTTGAGATACTCGCCGATGCGGATGACCGCCTCGCGCGACAGGAACCCGCAGGCGTCCTGTACCTTCTGCAGGATCGGGATGAGATCATCGCGACGCGCATTGGGATACTTCGCCAGGATCTGTTCGATACTCGTGTTGACCACGGTTCTGTTCCTCTCTTTGAGTGTGTTCCGCCGGATCATCGATCCGGTGCTTCTCTATGTAAAAATCGTTCGGTGAATTCTGAACCGGTCCGCCCCTGAGGGAAACGGGTCACGGTCACCCCTGCGCCGCTTTTTTACGGGCGAAATAGGCCACTTTCTCCAGCGCCATGGTCATGTCGATATCCTCGACATACACGGTAACCGGCACCCGTATGCGCACCGGGGCGAAATTCATGATCCCCCGTATTCCGGCCCGCACCAGGGTATCGGCCACTTTCTGGGCCTCGGTGGCGGGCACGGTGATGGTGCCGATGGTGATGCCGTGCTCACGGACCACCTCCGGGAGACGCTCGATGCTGTAGCAGCGGCAGCCCTGGATGACCCGGCCGGTGCGCTCGGGATCGCTGTCGAACGCCGCCACGATGGAGAGCTTGGGCCTCCGCCCGGAGAAGTAGGTGAGGAGCGCGCGCCCCAGATTTCCCACTCCCACCAGCGCGGCCCGCTGACCCTCGGGATCGTCGAGAGAATGCCCGATGCTCTCGATGAGTTCGCCGAGATCATACCCCTTGTTGGGATTTCCGGAATATCCGATGCTCATGATGTCGCGCCGCACCTGGGCCGGGGTGACTCCGGCCATGACCGCGAGCTGGTGCGAATAGATATTGCGGACCCCTTCGCCGAAGAGACGATTGAGCAGACGGCGGTACAGACTGAGTCGTCCGATGGTTTTGTCGGGGATCACGGGCGCGGGCCTTCCGTGCAAAGCGTTTCAAACAGCGCTGTGAAATATTTCACAATGTGAATTTGGTAACAAATATAGCAATTTTATAACAAACTGTCAAGCATAAAAACGCGCCGGCGCCCATTTCACGCCTCTTCACAGAACTTGTTGCCTCTCCGTCAAATGCCGGGGTTCGCGGAGAGAGGGATTCCCCGAACCCGGATTCCCGGAATGGCGGAATTACCGGTATATATGCGAAAAAATGAATACGCTACGCCGGGCGGGGGAAGCGAGGGGGGAGCCGTCCCGGCGGAGGCTTCCGGGATCGGGAGCGTTACGCGGCAAGAGCACGCGCTTCCCGGGGGCGGGCCTCCATGCCCGCCCACGGCGAATGCAATAAAACCAGCCTCACTCCGTCCCGAAAAGCCCCTTCTGCGGCATCACCGTACGGGTGAGTTCCCGGTCCAACACCGTTTTCCCGCCCTCGCGGATGACGATGTGACCGCCCGCGGGGCCGGTGGTGTCGAAAAGCACCTCCCATAACCGGCCCCCCGAAGAGAAGCGGACTCCCACCCGTTTCCCCCGGTGTATCCGCTCAGATTTCACCATTTCCGGGGTGTCGCGGTCCGCGGCCTGAAGAAAATGGAGGAAGCAGTCGGCTTTTGAGGGTTTCGCGGGGCTGACCTCAACCCGCCATTGTCCCAGGAGCTGTGTGGTATCGGGAGTGGCGTGGCCGGACGGCATGGCGTAATTGTGGTCCTCCACCCGGAACTGGTTTCCGGGGCCGCCGATTTTGGTCATCCCGAACCGTTCCGGCAGCAGGGTTTTGGAGAAGAGCCGTCCACGCTCCTGGTCCGCGGCAAATACCGCGCCCTCGATACGCGGCTCCCCGGCGGTATGGAGAACCCAGGTTTTACGGTATTCCGGGCGGGTGGAGGTCACCCGGTCGAACACCACGAAGAAATCCGGATTCAGGAAAACGAACTGACGCAACGCGAGGCCGCATTTCTCCGGCGCATAGGCCGTGGCGGCGTCTCCCGCCACATATGAATAGTCCGCACAGGTCTCGAACGCCACGACTTTCGAGCCGAGCAGTTCACGCTGGCCGCCGTCGTTGGGGATGGGGCGATCGGTTTCCCCCGGGGCGGGAGCGCCCCAGCGCTGGCCGCCTCCCGCGCCCTTGTCCACATAGGTGGGCAGTGTTTCCCCCGGCATGTGTATGAGCATGCAGTTGTGGGCGATGGTGCGCGGGTAGTAGTGCTGGGTGTGCTGGCCGCCGGGACGCGAGCCGGTATCGAGGGCGAGGAAACCTTTCTTGAAAATGGCGAAATGATTGTTGTCCCAATGTTTGTGCTGCTCCAGCACCCCGCCGCACTGGAAAAAGGCGTAGGTGTCGTCCGGTCCCGCGCCCGAGCGCATGAAAATCTCTCCCATGTTTTCGAAATGACGGGCGAACGGCATGGACGCTTCCGGGCCGATGGGCCGCACATCGTCACGGCGTTCGGTCAGGAGGAAGGGAAGCCACGGGAAGGAACTGTAGCTCCCCGCGGGCATCTGCGCGAGCATCCATTTGGCGAACGCGGCGCCCTTGGGCTGCGATTCGCCGTAGAAGTTGAGTATCTGCAGGATATGCGCCCGCATGGAATCGAGGGAGATTTTGTTCGTGGAATGGTAGGAGTCGCCCACCCCGAATTCCCGCTGGCCGGGAAGCATGTTCCAGTAGAGGTAGCCGGGGAGATAGGAGACATCGGGCCAGTCCAGGGCGATATTTTTCCCGGTGGCCGAGCGATAGGTGTGGAAGAAGTTGAACACCGACCAGGGATAGGCCGCCAGGGCGTAGTTCAGGGACGCCGTGGCCGATCCGCCGTCATCGCCCGCCCCCTTCCGTCGCTGGGCCAGCACTTCGAGATACAGACGGTATCCCTCGGCCAGAAAGGTCTCGGAACGGTTGTCGACACCCTCGCCGAACGTGGCGAGACCGGCGTACCACAGGATGGACCGGTTGCCGTAGAAGCCGGTGGTCGGCCCGGACCAGTTCTCCTGGGGCAGAAAATAGTGGCGCTTGTCCGTGGGCTGGATTTTCTCCACCTCATCGATGAACGAAGAACCCCACTCGCGGCGCTCACGGTCGTTCAGGCGGGTGAATATCCAGTCATATGCCGCCCAGGCGTTTATCTGGGTGAACGCGTACCAGTTCACCGGCTTCTTTTCCGCATAACACTGGTGATAGTAGCGGATGCTGGTTTCCAGGAGCCGTTTCGACAGGTCGAGATACCGGTCCTCGCCGGTGACCAGCCAGACGAAAGCGGCTTCCGAGGCGGAAGTGCCGTAATCGGCGGAGCCGAGGGAATCGGCGCGCGTCAGCGTGTCCATCCGCTCCCGCATGCGGTCGAAAGCGGCCCGCTCCTCGCCCAGGGCGCGCGCTTTCACCGATGGGAAGGTGTCGCGGTTAAAGAAGAGCCGGGGATGGTCGGCGCGGATGAGCGATTTCAGGTCCTCCGGAGCGTTACGGGGCGCGAGCTGCGGCGCGGCGGCGGGGGCAAGCGACAGGATCAGGGTCAGGCAGCAGAGGAATCCGACAAGGGGTTTCTTGGACACCGGATACATGGGGCGCTCCCGTGGAAAACAGAGGGGTGATTGCCGGTCCGGGGGGGAACCGGGGCGGATTCGGGCGGCGACGCGGAAATCGCGTACATGGCGCACCCGAAGGTAAAAACCGCCGTGAAAGATAGAGCGGCTCCCGGAATTTGGCAAGCGGGATGTGGAACGAGGGGGGAAATCCCGCTCCGGGGAAACGGGAGGCGGAACGAATCCGCGCGCATCCGGGAAGGAAAATCGGGAAGGAAGACAAAACCACAATTTTTGGCTTGACATGGGAAGCGGATATGGATATAATGCAAATCATACACAGTATACATTATAACCATTTTACAACGTCCTTTCCCGGACGGAGGTTCGCATGGCCCGGTTTCAGGATTTTAAACAGGATTTCCATTCTCCGGTTCACATAGACCATTCCCCCCATTCCCCGAACAGCATCCGCTCATCCGCCGCAAACCCCTCCCCGGATCACGCCTTTCACTCCGCAGCACGGAGCAGCCCGGCGCTGGTGGTCTTCTCCCTGGGGAATTCCGGGGGCGGATACACATACAGCGCGCACATCGTCTGGATACTCCTCGGCAGAAGCGAACAGTATCGGGAGATCGGATGGCTCGATGATTTCCATATCGGGGTGCTTCTCTCCGGATCGACCCTGAGGGACGCCCTGAGGTTCGCCGAAAGCATACGCCGTGAAATCCCGGAGCGGGTTCCCCTCCGGTACCGGGTATACTGCGCCCCATTCCCTCGTCGCCACGCCCGCGGAGAGCAGAGCGACGACGCCGGGTCTTCCGGGGACGCGGAGGCACGGTTCACCCCATCCGCCCGGCTCTACCGCTCCGAGACGGAGCCGGACCCCGTTCCGGGCCTCTCGACCGTTTGAAAGACCGCCCCGGGAGGCCGGAACTCAGCGTCATTCCACGGGGAACGGGGGGGTGAATCGTAACTGCCTCCCATCCGTCGGCTTTTCAGTCATTTCCGGCGCAAAAGTGAAAGCATACGGGTTCAGTGCGGGCAATACCGGTCTGAACCGGTGACGCGCGTGATGGAAATGATGAACTACTGATGGAAGAGACTCCTTTTCATCATTCCAATAACCGTATCATACGAATTTGGGATCAAGTGAGTAAGAAACGTGCTCTATTCGTGTCGCGCTGACCGGGCTTCATCCGGTCATTCTTACTCACATGATCGGATTTTCGTATCAGACAGTCAGTCCGCTTTCTTTCCGGATTTATCGAAAATATGCGCCGGAAACAGGGATACGGGCACGCCCCATTCTTTCTTCTTTCATGCAACGGAAAAGCCGTCCCCCTGCCGGATGGCATGTACACGACGGGATCATCGGCATTCCCTTTCCATCCGGGCCGGAACCGGCCGCAAAGCGTATAACCATATGAAACAGACCGTTTCGATAAAAAACAGCGCGGGACTGAACATGGCGGGAGTGGTCTATGCTCCCGACGGCCACCATCCTCTGGAATGGCCGGCCCATGCCATAATCCTCAATACCGCGATCGACCCCCGCAATTCCAACCGCTCGCTGAAACGGTATCTGGTGCAGCGTTTCAACCGGATCGGGATTCCCGTGCTCATTTTCGATTTCCCCGGCGTGGGAGACAGCGAGGGAGAACTCCGCGAAAATCTCCGGATGGAAATATACCAGCAGATCGAGAAGGGATGTTTTGCCGGGGAAACCATCGCCGCGGCACGGTTCATGCACGAGCGGTTTCCCGCCCCGCGCACCATCATCTACGGCAATTGCGGCGGAGCGGTCACCGCGCTCCACGCCGCCGCGCAGGACCGGTCCATCACCCATCTCCTGCTCATGTCCCTCCCGGTCGCGCTCAGCATCGTGGAGGGCGGGCGCCCGTTCGACGAGCATATGGCGAAGGTTCGTTTCCGCGACTATCTCAACCGTCTCCGCAACCCGAGGAACTGGCGCAAGATCATCAACTCCGAGACGAACTATTCGCGGATATGGGCGGTGATCACCCGATGCATCGCCTCCCTGCTGGGCTACAAGCGTAAGGCGGAGGACATCGTCGACGGTCTCAACGCCTGTTTTCTCTCCTCTTTTCTCGCGGTCAAATCCCGTGGTACCCGGGTGCTCTGCATCTTCGGGGGAAATGACCACGACCCCATCCTGAAATACACCAAGCTGTTCCATCAGCGCTATTCCCCGCCGGGAGGAGAGCCCGCCGAACACTGGGAAACGGTATACGTCCCGGACTCCTTCCACCACTGTTTCACCCCCGAGTCGCGGGATCATCTCTGGGCGCACATCACCCGGTTTCTCGGGCAGGGCGCCGATCCGGCCATGCATCCGGAAAGCGCCGCCGCGGAGCGTCCTTCCCCGGACGCGGAGTCTCCCGTCCCCCTCATTCTCTCCGTACCGGAAACCCCCTCCGAAATATCTTGCGCACGGACGATTTCTTCCCTATTGTAACTGCATTCCGGAAAGAACGTTACCCGGCGCTTTCCCGCGCCGGACAACCAGCGCCGTCGCGGCACGGCAACGTTCGCATCCGCGTGGCCTTTCCCCCGCCGGAGTCCTGTTCCCGGCGTACGGGGCGGAATCGTTCATGCCCGTAAAATACGGCGCATATCGCGGGCCATCATCATATCCACACGCACACACACGCAACGGGGAGAAAAAACCATGGTGCGGCAGTTCGCTTTCCTGCTGTGCATGCTGGCAGCGGGGAGAACGGTACCGGCGCGGGCCGAAACGGCGCTGGAACCGTTCACCTACTCCGAGAATTTCGAGACCCGCGACGTCCGCGCCTGGGCGGCTTATCCGCACTGGGAAGACACCGCCTACAACGAGAACTTCCGGGTAAACACCATGGTTCCCGGAGACCCCAACTGGTCCATCGAGCACAAGAGCACTCCCTACACGCCGGTGGACAACTTTGTCGGAGCGCAGAAGCTGCTCGACATGTTCCTGACCCCCTCCTCCACCATCACCTTCCGGTACTATCTCAAGGTCAACCAGCCGGTGGAATACATCAAGGCGCGGATCGCGGCGGGATCCCGCGGCACGCTCGACTGCACTCTTCCCGGCCCGAAAATCAACCAGTGGGCGTGGGCCACCCTGTCGTTCTCGGATTTCTCCCGTGAGAACCCCGTCATCGCCGGGGACAGCCGGATCACCGTGAACGCGCTCGCCTTCCTCGCCAAAATCCCGTCCGCCGACCCCGCCATGCCCATCTATCTCGGCATCGACGATGTGACGGTCAAGGGCGCCCGGACAGCGCAGTTCGCGTTCGCCGAGCCGCGAATATTCAAACTCTCCGAATGGAAGCCCTATATCGCCGCCCGTCATTACCGCACGGGCGAATCCCTGAACCTGAAAGGCTCCTGGGCGCTGGAAGCCGACCGGGTGGACCTGCGGATCACCCCGTTCACCCACCGTGACAGCACCCTCTTCCGGGCGAACCTTTCCCGCTCCGGGGAAACCTGGACGCTGAAACCATCCGCTCCCGCGCTCCCCGTGGGATTCTATCTCGGGACGCTCACCGCGTACCGGGGGAAGGAGCCGGTTTCCGCGACCGAGTTCACCTTCATGGTCACCGCGCCCTCGCTCGCGGGGAAACATCCCCGGGTGTGGTTCGACACCGCGAAACGGGAAGATGTCAGGGCGAAACTCGATACCGCGCGTTTCAAGCCGGTGGCCGAGGGCATCCGGGCCTCCGCGAAAGCCGCCCGCGACAAATGTCCGCTGGCAGGGATCATCTTCGATATCGACCAGTTCCCGGAAGAGAACTGGCTGGCCTCCATCGACGGCTGGTTCGACCGTATCGTGGCATGGCGCAACGGGGTATACTATAACGCGCTGGCGTACTCGCTCCTCGGCGACAAGGAAGCGGGGGCCTACGCGAAAGATCTGCTGGTGACCATCTGCAAATTCCCCCAGTGGGTGCATCCCTGGTTCATCAAGCGCGGCCAGGACACCTACTATCCGGTGGGCGAGGCGGGGACCGAGTTCGGCATCGGGTACGACTGCCTTTACGAGATCATGAGCGCGGAGGAACGGAAGACGGTGCGCGAGGGTATCCGCCGCAATCTCATCGAGGGCGTACACCAGGGGTACGTGGAGAGCAACATGGTGACCAACAACACCTCCAACTGGGTCGCCAACATCGCCAGCGGTTCGCTCCTGAGCCAGGCCGCCATCTATGGCGACGATCCGGCGCTCGACACCGAACCATATCTCACCGGCGCGCTTTTCAAGGAATACGATCTCATCCAGAAAGGATTCGGAAAAGACGGCGGCTACGGCGAACCCAACGGGTATCACTATTTCACCATGGACGGGATCTCCGAGGCGCTCCCGGCCATCGAGAACGTATTCGGCATCGACATGTCGGAGAAGGTCGCCAATTCCTACACCGAACTGGTCTGGGCCGGACTGGTCAAGAAGAAATACACCTTCTACTACGGCAAGTCCGGCGGAGACATGAGCCCGCTCACCCGCTGGGCCTGGCTCCTGCCGAAATACAGGGATCCCCGGCTCGGCTGGTTCTACCACTTCATGAAATCCGGGGAAACGCTCCAGGACGCTCTTTTCGACACGGAAAACGCCCCCCGTCGGGACCCGTTCGCGGAGAACCCCGTCCGGGCGTTCCGGGACATGGGCACCACGGTGTTCAAGAGCGGCTGGGAAACGGACGATTTCGTGTTTGTCATGCGCTCCGGCCCCTTCTACAACCACCAGTTCATGGACCAGGGATCCTTCTGGCTCTCCGACCGGGGCAGCCTCTTCATCGAGCGACGCCACGGGTCCACCGAGCCCTATATCGGCGCCACCTGTTACGAGCCCTGGTACATCCAGCCCTTCTCCCATTCCACGCTCCTGGTGGATTTTAACCACCAGAGCCAGCGCACCGGCGATACCCGCGATTTCGCTCCGGGATTCGAGGACCGGGCGTTCATCGGGCATTTTCTCGATGGCTCCCGAGCGGCGTTCAGTTCCGGGGACATCGGACGGCTCTACTGGGGCAAGGTGAAATCCATGCAGCGGAACGTGCTCTATCTCAAGCCGCGCACCCTGCTCATGCTCGATACCGTGGTCCCCGCGGAAAAGGACGCCGATATCAACGCGCTCTACCAGACCGCATTTCTCAAAGACATCACCGCCGGGGACAAGGAATCGCTCATCACCAAGGGCGGCAACACGCTCCACATCCGTCACCTCGCCCCGGAAAACCGTCGCGTGGAACGCGTGCAGACCCCGCACTACTTCTACACCCTCCGCAATGTCTACCCACTGGAAAAAGAGGGCATGCTCACCGTCTCCGCCCGAACCTCCGGTAACCCGTTGGTCATCGCCAACCTGCTCTCCTCCACCAAGGGAGGGGAGCCGCTGGACGCCGCCGCGGAGCGGAAGGACGGCTGCATGATCGGCAAAGCGTCAGGCGTTCCTTTCGCATTCACCACCCGCCCGGGATTCCGGTACACCGCCGGGGAATTCGCCACCGACGCCCTCGCGGTCACCTGGGAGGGCGACACGGTATTCGCCGCGCTCGCCATGGAGATTTCCCGCAAAGGCGCGCTCCTGGTCCGGTCCGCCGCGCCGCTCACCTGTGAAATCACTCCGGGGGGAATGAAATACTACCACGATGCAGCGGGCATGGTGACAATCGGAGTCGCGGCAAAGCCGAAGGCGGTTACAGTGAACGGGAAGGCGGCGTCAGGCTGGATATACGACGAGGGGAAAAAGGCAGTGACGATGGAACTGCCGGGAGGCGAGGGCGCGGTGAGGATGGAATAGCGAAACGCTTCGGCAACCCGCGGCCCCTGTTTTTGAATCGAGTATTCACGCAATCACACCCAGCAAAGGAGACCCTTTGTGAAACGGAACGTCCGGCTTTTCACTTTTCTCGCGGCGATGTTTTTCGCTCTCAGCGCCTTCGGCCTCTCCAAGCCCGGCGTGGAGTATAAAATATTCCAGTTCCCGGCGGACAAGATACCGTGCATCGACGGCAAAACGAACGACTGGGCTCTCGTCCCGGACAGTTACGCGGTCCGCACCGACCAGCTCATCGAAATCACGAACAACGGCGCGAAGGTCAACCCGAAGGACCTGGACATCACGGTCAAGGTGGGGTGGGTGAAAGGGCTGAACCGGCTCTATTTCCTCTATGAGGCCTACGACGATTTCTGGGACATGCGGTTCTCCCCGACCGGGTATTCCAACGACATTTTCGAGATCGCGGTGGACGGCGACCTCTCCGGCGGGCAGTTCATCTCCAACGCGCAGATCAAGGACCCGGTCGAGAACCAGATTTCGTTCAGCGGGGTCCACGCCCAGAACTATCATATCTACGTCCCGCCGGTCAACAACGACTGGTGCCTGGTGTGGGGATGCCAGCCCTGGATCAAGTATCTGCCCTGGGCGAACGCCGCCTATGATTACAAGGTCAAACAGGGAGAGAGCGGGAAGATCGTGCTCGAATTCTGGGTCACCCCGTTCGACTATGCGCCGTTCGAGGGTCCGGAGAAGGCGGTGGAGTCCAAACTCGCGGAGAACGCCATCATCGGACTGGCCTGGTCGGTGCTCGATTTCGACGGCGGCAACAAGGTGGACAATTTCTGCTGCCTCTCCGACACCAGCCGCATGGTTTCCGACGCGTCCTACCTGTGCGCGTTCCGTCTCATGCCGATGGAAAAACAGTTCCTCAAGCCCATCGAGGCGAAATGGTCATACAAGGTCATGGATATGGCGGAGCGGAAAGTCGCGTTCATGGATGAATCGATCGGGGACGTGAAAAACTGGAAGTGGGATTTCGGCGACGGAACGACCTCGACCGAGCGCAAT
>CAYRTQ010000134.1:2371-11435 GCA_964426865.1 uncultured bacterium | reverse complement strand
GGCACAGGGCGGTCGCGATGGCATCGGTCACATCCGCGGGACCGGCGATGGTATCGCAGTTGAGAATTCGGGCCAGCATGCGCGCGACCTGTTCCTTGGTGGCGTGACCCGCCCCGGTGAGGGACTTCTTGATCCGTGTGGCCGAATATGAAAACACGGGTATTCCCGCTTTCCCGGCGAGCAGGAAAAAAACGCCGCGCGCATGCCCCATGATGACCGCCGTCTTGGGGTGCTCATAATGGGAGTACAGTTCCTCGATCGCCAGCGCATGGGGATGATATTCCTCGAACACCCCCTCAAAACTGCTGTACAATTCGAGCAGCCTCCGCTCCAGAGAGAGCGAGGGCTTGCTCTTGATGATCCCGGCCTCCAAAAGTTTCACCCCGGTAGAGCTATGCTCTACCAGGGCGTAACCGGTGGTTCCAAGTCCCGGATCCACTCCCAGCACCACCATGATTTACTCTTCTTCCATATCCTCGGCATCGATGTCGAAGTTTGCCCAGACTTTCTGAACATCCTCCGAATCCTCCAGCGCATCCATGAGCTTGAGAAGGGTCTTGGCATCCTTCCCCTCGACCTTGATCGTGGTCTGGGGAACCTTCGCCACCTCGGCGCTCTCGTACTTTATGCCCTTGGAGTCGAAATAGGCCTGAACATCGGGGAAAGCCTTCTGGGAGCAGGTGACCTCGTAGGTGGAATCCTCGACTGTCATGTCATCCGCGCCGGACTCCAGGACATGCTCCATCATGACGTCCTCGTCGGCTACCTTGCTGTCGAAGGTAAGAACGCCCTTGGTATCGAACATCCAGGAAACCGCGCCGTTCTCAGCCAGGGAACCGTTGTACTTGCTGAACATGTGGCGAACATCGGAAACAGTGCGCTGCTTGTTGTCGGTCATGCACTCCACCAGAATGGCCACTCCTCCGGGACCGTACCCCTCGTAGGTGATTTCCTCGATGGTCACTCCCGGAAGCTCTCCGGTACCGCGCTGGATGGCGCGCTTGATATTCTCGCCCGGCATGTTGGCCGCTTTGGCGGCGAGCACCGCGGTGCGCAGACGGGGGTTGGAATCCTCATCCCCTCCGCCGTTGCGGGCCGCGACCTGGATTTCCTTGATCAGGGTGGTGAAAACCTTGCCTCTTTTGGCGTCGAGCGCGCCTTTCTTACGGCGTATAGTTGCCCATTTGGAATGACCGGACATGGGTAATCCTCGCTTTATAAAAAGGGTTATGGTTTTATGACTATGAATATATATTAATGAATTTTTGTCGTATGGAAAGGGAAATATTCATCCCTTCGATCCGGTCCGCCCGGAGGGCAGGAGAATCTACGCGAGAGAGAAAGGGGGGTGGAGCGTTCGAGAGATGATGAGACGCATGGCAGCCTGTAAACCGGTTAACCTGCTTTGGAATAATCCCATGCGGAGCCGCCCGCACGGCGGCTCCGCATGCCTACAACCAACTCAATACCCCGCTGACCGAGCAGCGAGGGAATACCATGAATTCTGACTTTCAGTCCTTCCCTACTCTTCCTCTTCCGCCTTTGTGGCTTCGATGATCTTCTGCGCCAGATCGGACGGAACCTGCTCGTAATGGGAGAAGTTGCGGGAATACGCGCCGCGTCCCTGGGTGATGGAACGAAGCTGGGTGGAGTACATGTACAACTCCGCCAGCGGCACCTGGGCCTTGATGATCTGGAATATCCCGGAGGGTTCCATCCCCATGATCTTTCCCCGACGGGAAGAGAGATCGCCCATGACATCACCGGTGTAGATATCGGGGACTTTCACCTCGATATTGTAAATGGGTTCCAGCAGGATGGGCTTTGCCTTGAGGAAGCATTCCCGGAAACACATGATGGACGCCATCTTGAACGCCAGTTCCGAGGAATCCACGGTATGGAAGGACCCGTAATAGAGGGTCACCCGGACATCGATCACCTTGCTGTGGGAGAGCGGACCCCGTTCCAAGGCCTCCAGCACGCCTTTTTCCACCGCCGGGATGAACCGTCCGGGAATCACGCCGCCCTTGATCTCGTCCACGAACTGGTATCCCTCACCGCGCGTGACCGGCTCCATGCGGAAATACACTTCGCCGTACTGGCCGCGTCCGCCGGTCTGTTTTTTGTACCGGTATTTCTCATCGGATTTGCCGGTGATGGTTTCGCGATAGGGAATACGGGGAGCCTTGAGATCCACGTCAGTGTTGAATTTCCGCTTCAGACGATCGATCAGGACATCGATCTGGAAACCGCCCTGGCCCTCGAGAATGATCTGGCGCAGCTCGGGATCGTTACGCACCCGGAATGACAAATCCTCGTCGTGGAGCTTGGAAAGCCCCTGCATGATTTTGTCTTCATCGCCCTTGACCTTGGGGTATACCGCAACGTCCATGGAGGGGACGGGATATTCCAGCGGCGGGAGTTTCATCTGCATCTGCTTGGAGCACAATGTATCTCCGGCCTTTGTACCCTTGAGCTTCACAAAAGTTCCAATGTCTCCGCACTTCACCGTCGAGATTTCGGTACGGTCACGTCCGACCACGGTATAGATCAGCGTGGGACGCTCGGAAGCCGAACTGGTGGCATTGTAGATTTCCTCTCCCGACTTGTAGGAACCGGAGAAAACCCGGAAGAAGGAGAGTTCACCCACATGCTGCTCCACCACCGCCTTGAACACCAGCATAGCAAGCGGGGACTCGGCAGTGGGGGGAAGGGTGATTTCGCCGGAAGGACGTTTGGCGGTGACCGGCGGGATGTCCGATGGGGCGGGAGCGCTCTCGGTCAGGAGCTGAAGGAGAAGATCGACTCCCACATTGGTATAGGCGTCGGTGAAAACGATGGGGATGAGCGTTCTTTCCAGAATCGCCTTCTTGATCCCGCCGGACACTTCTTCCGTGCTCAGGCCGGACTCGAAAAACTTTTCCATGAGCGTGTCGTCGCTCTCGGCGGCGGCCTCGATGAGCTTTTCACGAAGCTCATCGGCGTCGCCCTGGAGGTTGGCGGAAATATCCCCGACCGTTCCCTTGCCGTTGCCGTCGATTTGGTAGGCGCTCTCCTTCATGGAGATAATGTCCACGATACGATTGAAACCCACACCGGGATTGACCGGAATCTGGACCGGGAGCGCCTTGATTCCGAAGCGCTGCTGGATGGCGGCGAGGACCTCGACGGCTTTGGAATGTTCCTTGCCGCTCCGGTTGACCACGATCATCCGCGGCTTGTCCATTTTGTCATTGAGTTCCCAAGCGGTTTCGGTTCCCACTTCGAGTCCGGTCACCGCGTCCACGACCACAACGCTGAAATCGGTGGCCCGCAGGGCGCCGATCACTTCTCCGACAAAGTCGGCGTACCCCGGAGTATCCATGATATTGAGCTTGCGCCCCTGCCACTCGGTCTGGACCAGGGTTGCGTTGATCGATATCTGACGGGATATCTCATCCTCGAGATAATCGGATTTCGTGTTGCCGTCTTCGATTCTCCCCATGCGGCTGATGGCTCCGCTGGTATACAGAATCGCCTCGGTCAGAGTGGTCTTCCCCGCCGCTCCGTGCCCGAGCAGGGAAACGTTTCGAATTTCTTTCGTGTCGAAGACCTTCACCGGTGTTCTCCCTTTGTGCTTGGAAATGTATGAAATGTATTACTGTTGACTTTTTCTCATCGAATCGTCCGCCATTCGGGAAAATATCTCATTAATTTATAATTATGAAATGAATAAGTCAAGCGCAGCTTGCATAATAATTGTTGCTTTCCCAAAGTTGCCCGTAACCCATCCATCAGGAGAAAAAACCGGTCCGGCTTACCCCGATGCGGATCACTGTGCGCGGGGGCCGTTTCGACACGCTCAGCGTCCGCGCAGACCGAGTCTGTCGAAGCCAGCAGTAAAAAGCCGAACTGAACCGTATCGCTCCTCTGCTCCTTCTCCCGCTTTCGATTTGTCCGGTCCCCGCCGCACGTATCCGGCCCAATATGATGCGCGCCATGATACGATATTCAAGTTAAACGCGTATGCACGTGAATGGATCCCACTGCGGGACACGATTTTTCATCGCCCGGGAAGGGCAAAAAAAAAGCAGACCGCGAAATCCGCATCTGCTGTTTTCCCACCCCGTTCACAGGAGGAACAAGGGCTTTCCTACAAGTTAATTGGTGCCGAAGGGGGGATTTGAACCCCCATGCCCTTGCGAGCGCCGGTCCCTGAAACCGGTGCGTCTACCAATTCCACCACTTCGGCATCAATTGTAGGGATAATATAGCATGTGAACGTATAAAAATCAAGCAAAAAGGTGAGATCATCACCGGAATTCATTCCCGGCCTCCCGATCCCCCGCTTCAGCACGCGGGAAATCGGGAGATCATGGAACCATTATTCCCGGGGGGCCTTTTTCACCAGGTCCTCGCGGATCGGGGAGAAAAAGTCGAGAAGCACCGAGGGCTCCTCCAGGGTCCAGGCGTTGTGATCCATTCCGATCGGCGCATAGTAGAAATCGCCCGGAAGCAGCGTCCGTACATCACCGCCGGCGTTGAACCCCATTTTTCCGCTCACAAGATATCCCATCTGCTCATGCTTGTCATGGGCGTGGACCGGGAATACCGTGTTGGGGGGAAAGTGATAGACGATGACCTGAATATTCTGCGCGGTGAACGTGCACCGGCGGATATTTCCCTCGACAATTTCCTCTTCGAGCGTCTGGTCATTGAAGAAATTCGGAAGTTTTTCAAGGTCCATCACAGGTTTTCCTTCGAATTGGAGATAATGGGGATGCACTTCTGGACCCAGGCGAAATCAGGATCGGTGAGCGGGTTCTGCTTGCGGATGTTTCCCGCGAGGAACCAGATGTAGAACATGCTATATCCGGGAGCGTTCACCAGACAGTGATAACCGTCGGGCATGAGCAGAATGGTTTCATCGGTGATGACATCGGCGCGGTCATACACTCCGGGCTTGTAGTGACGGTCGAATCCGAACCCCTCGGAGGGCGAGACTTTGTAATAGTAAATCTCTTCCATGTACACTTCACGGGGGAGATCGTCGTTTTCGTGACGATGCGGCGGGAAAGTCGCCCAGTTGCCGGAGGGAACGATGGTCTCGCCGACGAAAAGACGCTGGGCGGGTTTGTCGTCAAGCAGAACGCCCTTGAAAAAGCGGGTGAAATTGGTGGCGCCCCAAGTGCCAGTGGCCACCCCGTCGGGGGTCAGTACATAGGGTTCTCCCGGCATGTCGCTCTTCGCGGCGCAGAGCGCGATTTCACATCCGGCGTTCGGCGATGCGGAGATGGTGTACTCGGAACCAAAGGGGGCATATACCGCAAATCCCTTCCCCGCGAAGGGGTTCGGACGACCGCCGATGATCCCGAAATTTTTCCCGGCCACGGTGAAATCGGCCTTGCCGCCGAGGATATCGAAAAGGACCTCATACCCGCCGGTGTTCCCGGTATAACTTTCTCCCGGACCGAGAATCAGTTTCTGGAAATCGAGCAGTTTCATGCCCGAGGAATCCACCCGGTTCATACCCTTGCTGTTCGGGACTTTCTGAAACATGTCCATATGACTTTCCACTCCTTTTTTTGGAAAGATGGATATTCCGGTCCGGGGCTCAAGGCCGGGGGCCAAACTGAACTGCGGTGCGCTTCATGAGAATGGCATCATCGGAATAGACTTTTATCACGGCATATCCCCATATCGGGCTGTAAACCTTCTGGGGATCGATATGGCCGGAATTACGGTATTCACGGTCCAGCAGGATATATTCGAACCGGTTTTCAAGGGCGTAGTCACAGAGCGTGGTGAGATTGAAGGGCTTTCCCTCCCCTTTCGTGATCCGGTACCGCGCGGCGAACAGGTCCCGCACGGTGTAATTCCCGATCTCGTCGAAGATGAACCGCGAGGGCGCAAGAACCCGGCTCCCCTTCTCCATTCCGCGGGCCACGACGGCATTGTTCTCCGCCAGGGAGTTCCCGCTTTCCCGCACATTCTTCTGCACGGCGAATATCCCGTATCCGATATACGCCGTCAGCACCGCGATGAACGCCCAGCGGTAATATTTCCAGTTTCCCGACGCCTCGTGGACAATCCCGCGGAGAGCCTTTCCGATGATCAGAACGAAGAACGGCAGAACCGGGATGGCGTATTTCGGGGTGAACCCTTTCGCCGCCATTGCCAGAACGGGCACGAGAATGGCCAGGTAGAGGAAAATTACATCCCGCCGCCCGCGTTTTTCCCGCAGGGCCGCAGGTAATGATAATACAAAAAGTGCGGAAATTCCAATGATTTCCGGTGTACGGAAATATCGTGCGTGTTCTTTGAAAATCTTTGCCAGCAGGGCCGGAACGCTGTACTCGCTGCCGTTCACCGTAAAATCGTTGAACAATTGCTCCCGGAAAAGGCTGAAATTGCCGACAACATCATAGAGATACAACGCCCCGGTCGCGATCGAGACAATGGCAAACAGCGCCGCCGGCTTCCATTTCCGATAAAACAGCAGCGTACCCAGTCCCGCGGCGATGAACATGACGCCGTTGAGGTGCGCCAGCACGGCAAGCCCGGCGGCCAGTCCGGCGGCCAGCGCGTCGAAGGACCGTTCACGTTCCAGCGCGCGGAGCACCAGCAGGAAACTGAGGAACCCCAGTGCGGCCAGGAGGAACTCCGGACGGAATATTTTGATATACCGGAACACCAGCGGGCAGAAAAGGAAAATGACCGCCACGAGGAGAAATGCCGCTCCGCCTTCTTCCCCCCTTTTCCGGAGATACGCCCACATCAGTCCGAGCAGCAGGAAGCCGGAGAGCAGGGTGATGAGCCGCAGAGCCGGGAGATGGAATCCCGCGACCCGGGTGACCACGCATCCCAGAAAGTTGAACAGCTTGTGACGGACCAGTTGCGGAACCGGCTTGCCCTCTTCGCCGGTGAACATGCCGGCCAGAAGATCCTGACGGGGAATGCCGTCTTTCACTTCCCAGTACACCTGTTCGCCGAGCAAGGCCTCGTCCACATGAATGGACTGGCCGGGAAGGGTGAGGAGCAGGAGGACGATCTGCACCGCAAATACGGTCAGAAGCGCCCCGGTCCGTACCCTTTTTGGAAATGTGATTCTCATGCGCTCCTTATCGTTTCCATAATCCGGAGAAAACAGCACGCCGTGTTCACGGTATGAATACGGCGTGCCGAAGATTCAAAAAAACTGTCACTGCACCCGGTCTCACAGGGGGGGAGCGGAAATCTTCACCGTCTCGCCCGAGTCGGCTGAGCGGTGAATGGCATCCAGCACCGCGGTGGAACGCCAGCCGTCATAGGCGGTCACGTAAGGCTCGCGATCCTCGGCGATGGCGTCGATGAAACTGTTGATGCAGGAGGGGAAAGCGCCCACCCAACGGTCGAACACCTTGTAGTTCAGCAGGGAGCGAGGCCACTTGAACGCCTCGGGAGTGGACATCTCGATGGCCTCGGTCTTGCGGTCCAGGTGCACGTGACCGTGTTCGCCCACCACTTCCATGAACGAGTCGGGCATGGCCGGATGGGTTTCCGGATAGACCCAGGTGGATTCGAAGGTCGCGAATGAACCCTTCGAGAATTTCACCAGCCCCTGCATGGCGTCATAGGTGTCCCAGCCGAATTTGTCCTTCAGCACCTTCTTGACGCCGAATCCCTTCGCTTCCACCGGATCGTCGTCGAACCACCAGGTCATGAGGTCGATATCATGACCGGAGAGGAACCACATGGGAGAGCTGTACTGCGCCCAGGGGATCATCTTGGTGGGCACCGAGATGGGGTTGTTCTTGCGGGCGTAGCCCATGAGGCAGTCGCCGATCTGACCTTCCCGTATCATGTTGAACGTCGCGTGGTAGGGCGCCAGCCAGCGGTGGTTGTACGAAACCTGGAGCTTGAGACCGGTGGATTTGACCTTGCGGACGATATCCGCGGCCTCGGACTCCACCGTGGTGAGCGGCTTCTCCACGCTGACATTGATCCCGGCGTCGAGACAGGTCATCACCGGATTGTAATGCGCCCAGTCGGGGGTGGCGATGAACACCGCATCCGGCTTCTCCGCGGCGATCATCTTCTCGAAATCCGTATAGGTCCGTTCGAAACCGAATTCCGCCTTGGCCTGCTCCAGATTCTCCGCTTTCAGGTCCGATCCGGCGGTGAGTTTCACCATGGGATTTCTCAGGAGCGCCCGTCCCACGCTTTTCCCCATGATCCCCAGGCCGATGATGTTGACTTTGAAATCCATACACTCTCCCTTCTTTGAATGAAAGAATACTGGATGCAGGAAATGGATACTGTTCATAATTCCGAAGATCGGAACTCCGGCGGATTCCGGCGCTCCTCGTTCCCCCGCTCTTTCCGTGTTACGGAGGTCAAGAGCGCGTGTTCACCGCGAGATTTCCACCAGCGGCGGATTACGGAAGCACTGTGCGAGATACTGGGCGTGTTTCACCAGACCGTCCATGTTTCTCGGCTGCTCCGCGCTCACCCGGTACCAGGCTTCCATGCTGAGATACCGGATCGACCCGTCACGGGAGGGCTTCAGCTTGAGGAAATGCCCATCCTCACGCTCCACTTTTCCGGCGAAATCGTTCGGATCGAAGACCAGAACCAGCCCGATGGTGCCGTACTCGCCCGCCCGGGCCTGGGAAACCGCAAATCCCTGCTTTTCGTCAATTTCCACCGTTTCGCCGTCATTCTTCTGCATCCCCACCGCGATGAGCCGGTCCTTGTCGGCGGGGAGAGTTCGAACGGAATTCTCGTGATGCCCGGCATACAGGGTGTAAACTTCCTCCAGCACCGTCTTGCCGCGTTCCTGCGCCGCGATCACCGCTCCGGAACACACCGGACCGCCGCCGAACGCGCGATGGACATAGAGAACGGAATCCCGCGCCCCATACCAGGGAACCAGCGCATTCCCTTCGATGAGGGCGACACCGCATACCCCCGGCTTTTTCCCGATCATGAAGGGATCGACCCCCCAGGCGGCTTCATGATGGTACGAGTCGGGCGGAAGATCCTGGAGCCGGAGATGCGCATAGCTCTTCCCGAAATAGTCGATGAGCCCGCCATAGGAACGGTA
>CAYRTQ010000134.1:1069-2361 GCA_964426865.1 uncultured bacterium | reverse complement strand
TTCCTCGTTCTCCCAGGCGATGTTGACTCCACCGGTATACCATTTCTCGAACGCCTGGGTACGGGCCGGATAGGCGGGCATATTCTTGCCCAGGGGATTGAACTGGAGTTCCACCACTTTCCGCTCCCGCGGGGCGAGGTCCACCAGGAAAACCAGTTCCTCGGCATAGCCGGTTCCGGGAATGAGCCGTATCTGGGAGGGGATGTCCAAAGGTTCGAATCCCTCTCCCGCCTGACGTTTGACCCGGAAGAAATTACGATTGAAATCAGGCGCTTTCTGCAGGATGGCGGAGAGTGGAATCACCACCGGTTCCGAAGCGCGGGATACATCGACCGGATTGGTAATGGAGATGCTCAACCGCTTGGTATAACTGATCGGATCTCCCGGGGGCAACTGGGCCGGGACCGAACCCGCCCCGAGAACCCAAGCGAATACGGCCGCCAGAATGAGAGAAAGTCTCGTCCTGAATGTTTGACTCATGCTCAACTCCCCTGAAGAATACATGTTGAAGTGTGATGAACCGGCGAAAGAGGTCCGGGAACTGTTCCCGCGCCCGGCGGTTGGCCCAAGTCCCATCCCTCCGCCGGTCACCCGTTTGCTGTAATTCTTGTTTCGATATTATCCGGATGCCAATTCCCGTGTACTTGCCCCCTCAATACTCCGGAATATCTTTCAGGATACCCACCTTGTCCGCCTGATACAGGTAAAACAGGATGCCCCGGAGCGGATAGGAAAGCGCACCCTCACCCACGGAGCCGAAATTACGGCTCTTGATCTGCGCCATGATCATGGCGTACGGGTACCGGAGATACTTCTTGTCGCCGGTGAAAAGATACCCGTAGTGGTAGCCCCCCCAGGGCATGCTCGTGTATCCCGAGCGGTAATCGGGATGGGTGACATACATGAGTTCGCCATCGGGAAAGGACAGGTCCCTGAGTGTGGAATCGATACACTTCATGAAGATGGATTTGGCATCGGGTTCGCCAGTGTACCGGTAAAAGCGCCCGAGTCCCTCCATGACAATGGCGTTGTGGAGCGGGGCGGCGGCCACATAGGGGCCGAAGGTGATGGGAAATGAACCGTTATCCATCTGAATGCTTTTCAGGGCGGCGAGAATTTTACGCCCGCCCTCCAGATACCGGGGATCGCGCGTGTCGTCGTACATCACTCCCAGAATGAGGAGCGGCCAGCCCAGATTGCGGGCGCCGTTCCACTTGGCATTGTACTCCGGCCCGATCCAGCCCGCATCGATGGCTTTCAGTATGTGATCGGCCAATCCGACCGCCAGATCG
>CAYRTQ010000134.1:0-1059 GCA_964426865.1 uncultured bacterium | reverse complement strand
ATACCGTTTTTCTCCGGTGAGGTGGTAGGACATGAGCAATCCCTCCACCCACTCGTGGTTCGGGCCGACACTGGAGCCGGGGATGGCCTCGGCGTTGTACTGCACGTGGTTGGGGCCGTGAATGCGGATTCCGCCGACCTCGGTTGCATTACGGGTGGAAAAATGCACGACATCTATATCCGCAGTGTGTTCCGCAGAGGAAAGGGCGCGGGTCCAGTACCGCCTTCCCCCATCGCGCAAGAACATCAGGTATGCGACCCAGGGGGTGTCGTATGCGTTGTTCTGCATGAAATTCCAGCGCTCGCCGCTTCCCGCCCCCCGCGTGTCGCCGTAATCGATCATCCCCCGCCCCACTCCGCTCTCGTAGGTGATGAACGCGGTGCGAAGCGCGCGCTCGATGATGGGGTATTTCTTCGGGCTGTAGGGGAAAATGTCGCCGACGAGTCCGCTCGACACGTGGTAGGGGCTCCAAGGTATGACCGGGGCCTGCCAGGAGAAGCACAGTTCGCGCGAGCCGGCCTCACGGGCGTCTCCCGTATGGAAGGAAAGGAGGATCGTATGGGTCTTGGACCACCCCTGACGGAAAATGAGCGGTTTTTTTTCGGAAGGGGGATAGAGGTCGGTCACCATGCTGTCCGGAGCGGTGCGGATGGCTTTGGGGAAATTCTGGCTCATATCCCGGATGGAAACGGTCAGCCCGCGCGAACCATCGGAAGCGTCAGCCCACCATCGGGCGCGCGCCTCGCTCTCGTATCCCATACCGGGGATCTCCGTGCCGTCGTGACGGTACATGACCGCGCCGCCGAACACGCCAAAATAGTCCTGCTCGCCCGAATACAGACGGAACGGGGCGTCGAAATCCCAGAATTTGTCGATCTTGTACTCGGAAGTCGTTCCCCGGAACACCCCGGTGGATCGTGAAAGCGTGGCGACCAGGCTGAGGGAGGCGACTTCCACCGAGTCGGGGGCCTCACGGTTCAGAAAGGAGTACTCCACCTCGCACCAGGGCTTGCCGAGATAAAAGAAAACTCGGCAGGTGTAATCGAAAAGCGTCTCGCC
>CAYRTQ010000133.1:0-11508 GCA_964426865.1 uncultured bacterium | reverse complement strand
GCGAAAATGCCAGAAAAATGGGAAGTCCACCGAGAAGCGGCGTCGCATGGGCATGGACTTTGCGTTCGTTGGGGATATCCAAAATCCCCAACCGCGCCGCCAGCGCGCAGGCAGCGGCGTCAGCAGGTAGGAAATGGAAAATGAAAGCGGAATAAGACACCAGGAACGATGATGAAAGCTGAAAAATGAAACCGGGTTCAGCACAAGAAACAACGATACGGCGAACAGGAAAAATACTTCGATATAGCGCGCCCCGAAATATCCGGTAGAGCGTGGAATCATGATCCATCCCCTCGGATAGAAAAACCGTTATTTCCCGGCTTCGGACGGATACACTTCGCCGGTCATTCCCTTGATCGCCTCGGAAATGGCAAATTCCTCATCGACCGATGCGGTATCGTACATCTTCTTGAGAATCGGCTCCGCTTTCTTGTAGTTGATATTTTTCAGGCTGACGATCGCTTCGACCCGGACGTCCTTGTTTTCATCACGCAACGCCTCGATGAGCAGGTCTCCGGCAACCGTGGTGTCCGGAAAACCTCCGCCGAGCGCCTGGACCGCAACATACCGTACCACGGGAGCCGGATCATTCAGCGAGATGGCGAGATCCGCCGCAAGAACCCCCGAACCCTCGATTTTTCGGAAAGAATAAATTGACTGGATCGCGGCGGTACGGACGCTGTCAGTCTCGTCCCGAAGCATGGGATACAGGTTCGCCGCCGCGGGGGCATAGTGGAGAAACCCGATGGCTATCGCCGCCGAATGACGCACCAATGACGAAGAGTCCCTGCACGCTTCCACCAGGAAGGGAAGACCGCTGGAATGCCCGATGCTGCCGATGGACCAGATGGACTTCGCCCGGATGAAGGGGTTGGGGTGTTTCGCGGTCTCCGAAAGAGGCCGTATCGCCAAGGTATCGGCACGGCTTCCGAGTACCTGGGCCACAATGAACACCAGCCTATCATCCTTGCTTTTCAGCAGCGAAACCAGTTTTTCGGTGGTCTCACGATCGCGCATACCGGAGAGTGTCGTCGCGGCCATACTCCGGGTTACCGCGCTGTTGCTGTTGAGATCCTTGATGAGTTGATCGGCAGACTTGGAGCACCCCGCAATGAGAATCACGGTGAGCATCGCAAATAAACCAAGTTTTTTATACACCGGTTGCACCGCCTTTCCGTAATGCGCAATCGAGATCGGGATTCGGAAGAACCAAACCAAAAAAGAATTCCATTTGTCAGGTATAATGGAATGTAAATATATACTATGTTTCGAAACGAACAAATCAAAAAATATTATTTACCCCGTAAAACACAATGAAAGTGGATCAGGCGTATTCTGCCAGCAACTTCCCGGCTTTACGGGCGCGGGCCAGTTCGACGGTTCTTTCCAGGATATCTTCGGCATTTTCGACGTTCCGTACCAGAACGCTCACCCGTTTTTCCAGAGCAAGCGCATCGAACACATATGTCATGGTATCCTCGATCCCGCGAAAGACATTCGCCCTTCCCGGGCCGTATCCCGCGCCGGAACAGGCCGCAAGCATCCCAAAGCGTCGGCGTCCTCCGAACAGATCCAGTCCGAGACGATGCCGGGCGATCCAGAAGGACTGACAACGGTCTACGAGCGCCTTGGCACGGGCGGGGACATTCATGAAGTAGAGCGGGGAAGCGAACACCACCCCGTCACAGGAGATCAGGAGGTCATGGATTTCGCTGAAATCATCCGTGACGACGCATCTCCCGTTCCGGTCGCATCCGCCGCATCCGGAGCAGGGGGAGATGGAAAGAGCGTGGGTCCGTATCTTCCGGACCTCGGCGCCGCCCGAAACCAACCCCTCGATGATATGATCGAGGAGTATTTCCGAATTCCCGCCGATACGTGGACTGGCGGAAAAAGCCACTACCCGCATGTATTCCTCCCGCGCGAATCCCGCATGGATCGACCTTTCCCATTATACGTATTTACCGCGGCGGGAAAACAATTTTCATTCCACACACAACGATTTCCCGTACATTTTCCGTATTTGGCAAAGTTTACTTGACCTTTTCACCGGGGCGCAACATTTTATGCGTTGAAGACGGTCGATACCGAATGCGGTGAACCACGACAAACAGGGTAAGACATGCTGTCTCACATTCAAATCTCGCTGGAAACACGGAGTCTCCGTAACATCCTGAACGCGGCGTTCGCTCTCATTTTCGCCATCCCGTTCCTCATTTTCTTTTACAATGTCGTGCGATTCGATCTCCTGGACCACGACATCATCAGGATTTCCTTTCTCGGATTCCTGGCTTTCGCCATGCTCGGATTCGTCATCCTGAGACGAATCATGGACCGCATCATCGAACTGACCGTCGCAGCCGAAAGCGCCGCCGGAGTCGGTGAAACCGCTTCGACCGGAGAGCACAACGAACTGCAGCGGATCGCGGAAACGTTCCACAAGCTCATGTCTCGCCTGGAAGAGAACACCTCGAACCTGGGGCGCCGGGTCGCCGAACTGGCCGCGCTGAAAGAACTCTCCGAAATGTCCACCAAATCCGCCGATCTGGACCATCTCTTCGGGATTGTACTGGAAAAGCTGATGGTCACCACGGATACGGTATCCGGGATAATGTTCTCCATTTCCGCGGAAGGGAAGACAATGAGGATCGAGTCAGCGCGGGGAATCGAAGATTCCAGCATCCCGCAACACGATCTTTTCCCGAAGGATACTATTTCCGGTCGCGTCCTCGGAGAAACCCGGCTCCTGGTAACCGGCGACCCGTCCGCCGAGGAGGGATACAATCCCGCGGTGGATTCGGTATTCTGCGGCCCCTTCATCGCCCGGGCCATAACCGCACGGGGGAGAACCATCGGAGTGCTCACCCTTTCCCGGGGGAAGAACGGCAAGCCATTTACCGACTCGGAACTGGATTACATCTCCACGGTTCTGGGACAGGTCGCCTTTTCCTTCGACAACGCCGAATTGATCCGTGAGCTGCGGGATTCGTACGCCGAATTGAAGGAAATGCAGGAAAAGCTCATCAATTACGAGCGGGTAGCGGCGATCCACCAGACAGTCGTGACCCTCAGCGACCGTATAAACAATCCCCTGACCATCATACAGGGACATACCGAACTGCTTCGCAAGGATTTTTCCGGTGGAGACGAGCACGTGCTCCGCTCTCTCGACGCCATCCTGAATTCCTGTTGCCGGTGCGGCGATATCATGCGCCAACTCCGTGAAATCCAGGATCCCGCCGTGGTGGAGTATGCCGGGACCGGCTTGCAGATGATCGATGTAAATAAATCGGGGACTGGCACACCTCCCGGTTCCTGAACGCCGGGCAGTGGGAAGCGGGATCAACAAAGCAGGGCGGACACCATTTTCCGCCCTTTGCTTTCCCGCACATTTCGGGAAGGAATGAAAATCGCCCCCCGGTTCATCTTCTCCGTCAATCCCCCGTCACCGCGAATACCGGACCGAAACTTCCCGCGTCTGCGCCATTCCCTCCACTATTTCACTTTCAGACGCTTCATGCGGTTGATGGCCGCCGCCAGTTCATGGGCGCGGAAATATGAGAGATCCCCCATGAGACGGCCCGAAAGGGTGTCCAGACCAATGCTGTCAACCCGCTCCGTCACCCGCCCCACCGCATCCCGCAGGGACTTGGAACTGTCCATGAAACGGTGGACAAGCGCGATCGCCCGGGAAATGGCCCGTGCCTGTCCCACGCTGACCATCTGGGTGACCCGGGTGCAGTCGATGAATTCTCCTCCATACTGGACATATCCCCGGGCGGAGGGACGGAACCGGTCCTGCGGAGAGGGTTTGTCCGGTTCGAGACTGTGGCTGAGCGGCGTACGGTCCACCCGATCCGGCGGGTTCTTCAAATCGGGGGTTCTCCGGGTGGGAAACGTTTCGACGACACGACGGGCCGCCTCGTTCCCGGACCGGGCCTGGAATTCCTCGATGAGAATAACCGTATCGGCGACATCCAGATAATCGCCGGAGGAAGCGGTGAGGATGGCGGAAATGCCGAACCGGTCCCGGACATCGGGCAGGATGTCCACAAACGTGCCGACCGTCTCCCGCTCGGGAGGAACGAGCGCCTGACGGCGTGCGTCGTGATTCATGAGTTCGGGAGACGATGTGTCCTCGTCGATGATGACGAGGGATGTTCCGATTTCGAGCGCTTCCATGAAGTTGGCGGCCTGGGAGACCGGAATGGAGGCCTGACGAGCGGAATAATGCTTCGCGTCCACTCCTCCATAGGAGGCGTAGAACGTCGAGATATCCACGTTTTCGATACGGCGCCCTTCCTCCACCCGTATGCCGACCGCATCGCCCAGGGCAACCACCAGTTCGCGTCCATCACCCGGAACATGGTTGTACACCCCGAGTTCGAGCGCGCGAAGGAGCGTGGTTTTCCCCTGCCCTCCCGCTCCCGCGATGAGCGTCAAACCTTTCGGGATGCCCATGCCCCGCGTTTTCCCGTTGTTCGGCAGATCGAGGGTCACCGCCAGTTCCTCGGGGGCATGGAAGGGAACAAGCACCGGGCCGGAAAGTTTCTGCTCCCGGAGCGCCTGGCCGGTCATCACGCTGCCATCGGCGATGAACGCCACCAGACCGTGATCGGGGAGCATGGCGCGCGCGGCGTCGGCGTCCTCGTTGGCCTCAATCCAGTCGGCGAGCCCTTCGCCGTCCACATTTTTGAAATGCAGCGCGCTCCGGATAATCTTCGGAAGAACATTTAAAAGAAGATCAATAGCCTGCTCTCCCTGAATCTTGTCTCTCCGCACCGGAAGTTCCGCCGAAAACCGCACTTCCAGAAATCCATTGCCGACCACTACCGCGCTGGTTTCCAGAATTTCCGGGCCGGGACGGTCAATGTAGACCCGTGGTCCCTTTTTTCCGGCGGGAGGATTGAGAATGTGCGCCGCCGCTCCGGCAAACGCCCGCGCCAGGAAATCACGGGCGCCGATTTCACGGCTCCGGTTATTGAAGACATCGCGGGGGAAACGGGCGGTTTCCAATGCTATACGCGCCCGCATGCGCGCCGGCTGCTTCGAGGGATCGTCGGGAATGAAATCTATGGCGAGAATAAAATCGCTGAAATCAAATTCCCCCATCAACTCGTTATAGCTGGAAATATATCGTCCGTCGAGCGAAACGAGTAGTCTGCGGAGGATGTCCTGGTCCTGTATGGTCATCTGCATCGGTAGGTCGATACCACCTTTCGACAAGCGAATACAACGTTTTATGAATGCTGCGTGATGGAAATCGGCATCCCTTCGGTAAACGGGAACCTTGAGATCAACCGGCGTATTCCCGGACGGCCATCGCCGATATCACTCGTTATTGTTTTTTTGTCACTTCACCGCTCTGTCACCTTGAATCTGTTTTGATATCCAGCACTCCTTCCCCGGGTTCCAGGGTCAGGCGCAGCCCGTTCTTCGGGCTGAATGTCCAGTGATCGAACTTCCGTCCGTTCAGGAGCACCTTGGCGGGTTTCGCGGCCATATGGAGCGTGATTTCCGCTCCTTCGGCGGCGGACCAGTTCAACATTGTATCTTTTCCGACGGTGAGCGAGAGGGATACCGGCTTGTCCGAGCGCGCCAGCATTTCCCCGTCGCGGGTAAAAACGGTCATCCGCGCCGCCATGAATCCGTACGGACCGGCCGTGGATACCAGGGCGTCGGTGATGATATCATCGTAGCGCGCCTGACCTCCGCCCGTGGTGTTTACCGCATACTTCGTTCCGTTGTGGGAAAAGAGGGTGCATCCCTCTCCGCTCTTCTCCCCCAGGCCGTCCAGAACCGCGCTGTCGGTGGAGAGTGCGTGCACCAAAATCAGCGGGCCGGTTCCGATATCCGCGCTCAGCCGGAGAAATCCCCGTGCTTTCATGGTGAGCGCATTCCCGCTGCCGAATTCCTCCATGCTGGGAGGCCGCTTTACAATATCCGCCCGGAGTTTGGCGGGAGCGAGCGTGCGCAGGAAAAGCTTTCCGCCCGGACGGGTCACCGTCGCGGTGTTCCCGTTCACCGCGAGATCATCCCGGAACGGCGCATGGAACCGCAGATCGAGCGTCCCGACATCGTGCGGGCCTGAAGCCTCGTCGATAAGCACCACCGTGCGCGGCGCCAGATAGAGCGCGCTCCGGCGGAGTTTCTCAATCCGTCCCTTGTAGAGGGGGTCGAGTTTCCCGGATACGAACGCCCCATCGCCGAACGTGAGGAAATCGGTGGTTGAGGCGTGATTCTTCCACGCCGGAACATCCTTGAGAAAATCACCCGACCGCTGGCTGTCCGCCTTGTCGTCCAGGAGGATGCAGTTGTGTCCACCCGCCTGGATGAAAAGCTTCTGATACCAGGGATCGAAGTAGTAATCGGTTCGACCGGCTTCGGACAGGAATACCTCGCCGCGATCGGAGAGAACGAATCCGCCCTGATCGAAATGCTGGTGGTTGTAGAATGGCCCGCAACGGAAAACGAACAGGAAATCGTCCTTCCCGAATCCGCTCCGGAAAACCGTGGTGCCGGTATCGCGGAAGAGGACCGTTTTTGGCAGGTCTTCCGGACCGCGGGAAGCGATGCTCTCGTCGGCGAGGAAGAGATCCACGTCCCCGTTTCCGGGGGAACGATCATAGAGCCACTTCAGATGGGGATCCTTGTACTTGGCGAGAATCCAGGCGAAATTGGACAGGCCGCCCAGACGGTTGCTCGTATCGCCGAAATCGTGGAAGCGTTTCGTTTCCGTATCGGCCTGGTAGAGCATGAAGCGGGCGCTTTTTCCCAGTACATCCGGGAATTCAATCCCGAACGTGCGCTCCAGGGCGGGCGCGGCCTGATTGATGCATTCCAGGGCGTGATTCAGGTAGGAATATCCCTCGCCGTAATGGCCGTCGCGATCAAACGCATTGTCGATCAGACGGTCCATCTTGAGGATCATTCCGGTCAGGTAGGGTTCCAGTTCCCTCTCCGGAATGTCGTTCATGATCGCCAGGGAGCAGAGAATGCCGCCGCCGGTGACATCGCCGATCCAGTTGGAGGTGAACGAGGAGACGCGGTTATCCCGGACATACTCCTTGAATATCTCGGTCACTCCTTTGGAGTAGAGCGCCCGGGCCACGATGCTGCGCTCCTCCGGTTTCATGCGGTCCCGCACCAGATCGTATCCGACCGCCATGTCGCCGACCATCTGTCCCACCGGCCAGTAAGTGTACTGGCCCTGGTTCAGGATGTGGGGATGGACATAGGAGGGCCACTGCGCCATCTTGAGCAGAGCCCGGCAGGCGGCGTCCCCGGCCTCGGCGTCACCGGAAAGGCCATACACCACCGCGTTGCTCCGGATATACCCCGAGGGCTGCCAGATGGCGGTGACATATCCCCCATAGGTGGGGAGCCAGTGAATATCGTCGTAGGCGTCGAGATTGTAATTGAAATTCTCGACCCGGTTTTTCTCACGGGTGGAAACGGCGCTCTTCACCAGACCATCCCAGACCGTTTTCAACCGTCCGGATGAGGTTTTCGCCAGAATTTTCGGCGCATCTCCGGGCCCCATGAGGAGACGGGGATTGACTTGCGGCGCGTTCCCGGATTTCACCAGGAACACCATGCTGGTGGAAAGGGATTCCCCCTCCTTCGTGGAGGTGAGGATGGTGGCGCGCCACAGGCCGGGGCCGATGCCGGATTTGGCGGTGAGCGGAATATTCACCGACCACATTCCGGACCCGGACTTCTTCAGGGGGAAGATAACCGCACGGTCTCCGGTGAGCGCCCGGTTCACCCGTACCGCGATGGCCCTCGGAGTGAACGGCGGACGCCCGGAGATGGTGATGGACCCGCCCACGCGATAGTGTTCCGCGGCGATGAAATCGCTCCACTCATCGAGTTTGTGGACCTGCGGCGAGGAGAATTGCCACAACGACTCCCGAAGGCCGGTGATTTTCACGTCATCCAACCCGAACCGGAGGAGGTTCTCCGGGTCCGCCTTGGGGCAAACCGCCATGAAAGCCACCGCCCGGAGTTCGCGGGGACGTTCGCCCGCGCCGCACTCCGCCATGTTGAGCGTGAAATCCTTCCATACGGAGGTTTCGTTCAGGGGAAGGATTTTTTCCACCGAGGCGCCGTCGGCATACCCCAACCGGACCTGAATTCCTCCGGCGGGACGATTGCTCTTGAGACAGGCCCGGAAGGAAAGGGCGCTTTCCCGGGTGACCCACAGGTTCACGATCCTTCTCACCCCGAATGAGCAATCATCCTCATAATTGGGAGTGATCTCACGGAAAAGGGCGCGATTGGACCCCGAGACCGGCTTGACCCAGATGGTCGGGTCGTACGCGGTATCCTGGGAGGGCGGATAGGAAGACCATGCGCCCACCGAACCGCTTTCGAAATGTTCCTCGTACCCGCCGGACTCCAGAACCGGAGCGGCGTACACCATCGATCCCCCCAGCAGCAAACAGGAAATCGTCGTCAGAATCCGTCCCAAAACCGTCATGTCCTCTCCCCCGCCGTAACGGAACCGGCGGTATGCCTGTATGAAACTCCCCAAACCATCAAGTTATTTTTCCAATATGGCAACAGCAGCAGATATCCCGGCATCGTGGGTGATGGTCACCCATATCCGTGCCACACCCAGTTGCTCCGCGAATTCAGCGGCCTTGCGGTGCAGGAGCGCCCCCGGCTTCCCGTGTTCGTCACGGATCACTTCCACAGCGGTATAGCCGCCGCACGCGGACCATCCGCGCCCGAGAGCCTTGAACACCGCCTCCTTCACCGCGAAACGGGCTGCGTAGCTCTCCCAGGGCATGGCATGACGGTCACAGTATTCCTGTTCTCCAGCGGTGAAGACACGTTTTTTGAGATGGTCGCCGTGACGGTCGATGGCCCGTTCCATGCGCTCCACCTTGACAATATCCATGCCGATGCCGACGATCATGTTTCTCCTCCAGAATTAAGGAAATATACTCCATAGTGCAATAGAAGTGCAAGATGAACCTTGAGCGTGGTTTGCGATGCCCTGTCCGGATGCGGAGATGCATCGAGGATGGCGAATACGGGGGAGCGCCGTGTGCTGTCGAGGAAAATACGCGGGAACGACGGTATCGGCGTGCAGCAGAATCCGATCCCCTCCCCTTTCGTCCGGTATGGTATCGGAAAAGGCCAAAATTACGCACGAGAACCGATGGGATGTAGTGTATAATGCTTATTGTGTGAAGAATGTGTGATTATATATTATCAAGCAAATCACGGAACGCACTGTCAAAGCCCCTCTCCTGCCGCTCCGTTTGCATCCCAATTTACCAAACCTTCCGGAATTCCTCCGGAAGAGATCCCTGCGCCGGAAAGGGAAGCCGAATCATCCCGTCGATGTATTCTCACCTTCATTGCACCCTGAAAGACAACCCCCGCAATTCCCCGCTCAAACGGGCGTATCTGCGTGGAGAACCTTGAGGCCGATCATGACTTTCGGCATTCCCGTCGATGTTTTCACCAAAAAGCGTGTTCTGTTCAACATGGCGATCTATTCCGGTTATATCGTCATATTCACGCTCAGTCTTTTCGCCGCCCGCCTCCTCGAATACCTGATCCATCCCCCATCGGTCATGGGTTTCGCCACGTTTCTGAACGCTGTTCTCCTGATCATCGCCACAAAATTTTTCGTGTTCAATTTTTTTAATTTCAAACGATTCGCGTTGTACACGAACGAACTGTACGATGTTGTCAAGAGCGGTATACTGATCGCCCTTTCGGGTATCGCCATCGTGATACTCCGGGCGTATCTCGGTTTCCTTCAACCGGTGCCGACGCTCGTTCTGGTGTTCGATGCGCTCCTCTCTTTTGGTGCGATCCTGTTATTCAACATGGCGTTTCGCTCCCTCCGTCAATACCGGAGCGGTTTCCCGAACGGACTCTTTTCCCGCCGCCGCGACGATTCCGGAATCAGCCGCGCGCTCATCATCGGGGCGGGCGCCGCGGGACAATCCCTCCATAAGACCATAATCCGTCAGAAAAATCCCAAATTCAGGATTGTCGGGTTCCTGGATGACGATCCGAACCTGATCGGCAAACAGATGATGGGTGTCGGCATCATGGGGCCAATCGCCCGGGTGGCGGAAATTGCCCGAAGGTTGCAGGTCAGGCAGATAATCGTGGCCATGCCCTCCGCTCCTGCAAAACGGATGAAGGATATCATCAACGTCCTGAAGAAAACGGATATCGCAATCGCCACGGTCCCTTCCTATGTGGAAATCATCGAGGGAAACATCAGGATCGACAGCATCCGCGAGTTCAAAATCGAAGACCTCCTGAAACGGGACAAGATCGATATCGACATGGAACTGATATCGCGGAAAATCCAGAACAAGATCATTCTTGTCACCGGGGCGGCGGGAAGCATCGGCTCGGAAATCTGTCGTCAGCTCCTGAAGTTCAATCCCCATATCATCATCGCGCTGGACCAGGCGGAATCCCCGCTCTTCTATCTCGAACGGGAACTGCTTGCTTCCGCCGGAAAAACCCGCATCGTTCCGATGGTCGCGGATATCACCAACGGCCATCGCCTCGTCTCGATCTTTCAGGAATACCGTCCCGACATGGTGCTCCATGCCGCGGCATACAAGCATGTCCCCATGATGGAAGAGCATTTCGAAGAGGCCATAACCAATAACGTGCTCGGAACCAAGAATATCGCGGACACCGCCAATCTCTTTGAAACGGGATTGTTTGTCATGATTTCCACCGACAAGGCGGTGAATCCCTCATCCATCATGGGACTGACCAAGCGCATGGCCGAAATTTATATCCAGGGACTGGACCAGATTTCCATGACAAAGTACATCACGGTCCGTTTCGGGAATGTCCTGGATTCCACGGGAAATGTCACCCAGATATTCAAACAGCAGATACAGCAGGGCGGCCCGGTCACGGTAACCCATCCGGATATGACGCGGTATTTCATGGTTACCTCCGAGGCGGTGCAACTGGTGCTCCAGGCCGGCATGTTCGGTAACGGTGGAGAGGTGTATCTTCTCGATATGGGGGAACCGGTCAGGATCGTGGATCTGGCCCAAACCATGATAAAAATCTCGGGATACGAGGTGGAAAAGGATATCGAGATTGTATATACCGGTCTGCGCCCCGGAGAAAAGCTTTTCGAGGAACTGCGGTATGACGACGAACTCCTGCTGCCGACCACCCATCCGAAAATTTTCGTCTGGAACTGCCGTCGCGGAGACTGGCGCACCATCGACGCCAAGATACGGGAGATCATCTCCAGCGTTTACCTTCACAACCGTCAGGAAATCACCGGCGAAATCATCTGGAGTCTGGTCCCGGAATACCGTAATGGAAACCATCACGAAAAGGTCATCAAAATCCGCCGCCTGGTGAAGAATCTCTGATCCTCGAGAATTATCCGCGAACCGTGGTCCCCCGTCCATCCGTTTCGCCACGGTTCGATACCGTGTCCAGATAGAGTCCGTAAATTTCTGTAAAAAGGGATTGTAAAAAAGGCGAGCCTGC
>CAYRTQ010000132.1:9390-11562 GCA_964426865.1 uncultured bacterium | reverse complement strand
AAAGACCACGGTCGAGGTGTACAATGTCGCCGGGCAGAAGATCAGCACCCTGGTCAACGGCAACCTGAGCGCCGGTTCCCACTCCGTGGTGTGGAACGCCGCCAATGTCTCCGCCGGTGTGTACTTCTACACGGTCAAGAGCGGCTCCCATTCCAAGACCATGAAGATGACCCTGCTCAAGTAAGCTTTTGCTTCAACTGTAACACAAAAAGGCCCGGCGAACTCACCGGGCCTTTTTGTGTCTATCGAATCAATGTGTCCATTCTATTTCGCATCGATTTTCGCCGGTTCCACGAACACCACCTTCTCACGGGTATAGGTCACCTGCCCCGGCCCCTGCCCTTTCCGTTTCACCACGTATTTCAGCGGCGTCCAGGCCACCGGCGCGATGGCGGAGGTTTTCGCTTTGGAGTAGTAGGCCGCGATGGAGGCCGCCTGTTCGATGCTGCGATGGTCGGGCATCTGTTTGCTGGGCGAACGGAGGATGACATGGGAACCGCTTACACCCTGGGCATGGAGCCAGATATCGGTACGCCGCGCCCAGCGGATGAGTTCGTCGTTCTCGGAATCGTTGCGGCCCACAATGATTTCCAGGCCGGAAACGGAAGTGAAGCGCCGGGGAAACCGCTCCGCCTCCTCCTGCTCATGGGTGAGAGCGTTCCTGCGGGCATACCGCGCGGCCAGATCCCGGAGCGCGCGGATATCCTCCAGCGAGGTCAGATACTCCCGCTCGGTCTCGATTTCGGCCATCCGGGCACGGAGATGGGCGATGCGCTCCCCGGTCACCTCCGCCCCGGCGCGGAGCTTGCGGGCGCGGGCGAAGAGGCGCTCGGCGTTGGCGGGCCCATCGAGCACGGGATCCAGTTCGATTTCCACCGTTTCACCGCTCCAGGGATCCGGGAGCGTGACAACAGCCATTCCGCGCCTGATGAGAGGCAGCGAAGCGAGAATGGTATTGGCCCGGTGTTCGAGACGGTCCGGCTCCGATTCCTCTCCCCGGTCCCGCTCTATTTTCATCATGGTGGTGCGGATATTCCGTTCCTCACGGTCCAGGGCGCCGGAGATCAGGTGGAGCAGGCTCCGGCGTTCCAGGGCGATCTCCCGCTCGCGCGAATAATCGATGATCGCCTCGTCCAGGCTTTCATGATACCGGTCGCGTCCGGTGGCGAGCGCCACGGGCAGGGGAAACACATCGCGCGGGAAATCCTCCTTCCCGTCCATGACCACGGAGCCGCCTTCGCCGCCCTCGCCGATGATACGGGCCAGACCCGCCGCGGCATCGAATATCCGGTATTTCGTCTCCGCGTTCAGCGATTCGACTTCCGCCCGGGGGTCAATCTCCGTCAGGGCCAGAACTTCCCCCGCGAATAGTTTGCTCCCCCCGCACAGGGCGGCCAGCGCGGAAAGGACCGCTCCCCCGCGCGCCTCCATCCTCTCCCTCAATTCGTCCACCGGAGTGTTCTCCAGGTCGGGAACGTCCCGGGGAGGCGGCGGAGCGTAAAGAACTCCGGGGCGGATGGAACGGAACCCGCTCTCCCGTCCGGTGACGATGCGGGTCGCGCCCGCGATCACCCCATCGGGATCGAGAACGAGGAGATTGGCATTGCGCCCGGTCATCTCGAACACGATACGGAAGCCCGATTCGGCAATGAAGGTGAGGATACGGTCTCCCGGAGTGCGTTCGATCCCGGCCAGACGTTTCCCGTCGAACCGTGCGAGATGCCAGTCCTGGGCGTCACGCCGGGGGATGAAGCGCTTCTCGATGGTATGCAGATAGGGCATATCCGGGATGCAGGCCAGACGGAGCGCCCGATCCCCCTCGAACCCGAGATAGAGGGTATTGAAATCCTTCAGCCGTACAGCTTCCATCCTGCGTCCGGTGAATTCCCGATCGAGAATGGCCCGCTGGGCGACTATGGTATAATAATCCACGCTGTATGCTCCGGGTGTATACCACGGTTTGTTTTTCGGAGGAGGCGATGCCGGGGGTAAATATTTCTTGCATTATACATTCAGTATTTGATATATTCTTCTATAATATGTTGTTTCTTATGCATTGCATGATAATTTTTTAAAAAAAATCACAATATTGATTATTTTTTGGAACCATTCCCCATTCTCCGGGTATTTACGGTTAGAGGTACGAAGTCATTGGGACACGGAGGAACCCGC
>CAYRTQ010000132.1:0-9380 GCA_964426865.1 uncultured bacterium | reverse complement strand
TGACCGAACTGTCTTGATGTTGCATGCTTCATCCTTTGAGAGAAGGACACGTAATCACCTGACGCGAAAAGCTGTAACACCACTATTTACTTCGACCTGTATGGGACGGCGATGAACCGTCCCATATTTTTTTGTGCGTCGCGGTTTTCCAGAGGCGGATGCGCCCCCTGACGTGACATCGACTGCATTGCCCGTTACAAAAGCGCTTTCATGCGGCAAGGAACATCCGTATCTGTTCCGGCATCTTTTCCCTTTGCACCCCGGCGCCTTTGCCCCTTTGCACCCTTCCTTTCCCGGACCCGCTCAATACCCGCGCTGGCGGAGCAGCCGTTTGACCTCGTCCAGACGGTCCATGCCGCCCTCCATGGCGCCATTGAGATAGATGCCGGGGACATTTCCGGTGCGGGCGATGAGTTGGTCGGTGATTTCGCAGCAGGTCATCCACAGGAGCTGATTGGCGATGAATCCCGAGGTCGGGCAGACTTTTCTCGGAATACCCGGCAGGGCGAAGAGACCGTACGTGTCGCAGGCGTCTCCCACATGGATATCGGTTTCCTTCGGCACGGTCCTCCCCGCGGGAACGATGCCTTCGCGGGTGCGGGGCCCGATGGAGGCCACGCGCGTCCCGGCCTTGCGGAAAAGTTCCAGCGCAGCCAGGTCGTCCGGGTCGTCCGGTCTCACCAGACCCATGATGACCGTATCTTTCGACGTGGGCTTGAATCTCAGATCCAGCTTGCCCTGCTGGATGGGGTCATCGAAGAGGGTGAGCTTGTCCGGGGAGCCGTATACCCCGAAAGTCAGCCCGAGACCGCCCCGGCGCGCATAGCACTCGGCGCAGGTATAGGGTTCGTACCGGCTGTAGTTGTACACCCTTCCGCCGCGGAGCACGGTATGCACCGCCATTTCCGCGATGCGGGCGATACGGTCCATTTCCCCCTCGCATGCTTTCTGCTGGGCGAGCGCGGCTTCATAGTAGAGATCGCCGAGCGGACGGCCCGGGCGCGCGGTGACCGCGCCGGAGGACAGCGCCGGTTCATCGCCGTACACGGTGAATGTCTTCCCGCTCTCCGCGAGGAGACGCGCCGCATCGGCGGTCACCATCCACCATGTGAGCGTTCCGACTCCGCCGGAAGAGGGACCCAGGGGGTAAGGCGAACCGGGAACATTCACCACCGCGCCATAGGCGGTTTCGTACAGATCGATCCAGAGATCGGCGAAAGGGCTGAGCTGAACTTTCCGGATATCCGGGGAGATGAGTTCGCTGCCGACGTTGTCGCCGCCCCAGGAGCGCGGCCCGGAGATGAGAAACACCCCCCGGTCGTGCAGCGAGCGCATGCGGTTCACATCCTCCACGGTCGCCGCGGCGTTGGTGAAAATGAGGTCGCCCTTTTCCGCGGTCTTCGGGAGTTCCTTGACAAAGATATCGGTGTCGCCGGGACGATTCGGGAAAATGTCGTACGTGGTGCGATGCCCCATGTCCCAACTGGCATAAGCCTTGTGCCCGCTCTTCACGGTATCGGCGACCCGGTGCGCGGCCTCCAGGATTTCTTCGGACTGGTTGAGCTTGATGCGCTGATAGATTTCACGCATTTTCGCGGTGAACTGGAGCGCCAGCGGCGTGCGGCTTTCCGCATGGGCGTTTAGGGCCAGCCCGGCGATTCCGGCCAGGGAAAGGGGAACGAGTTTGACTGCTTCTCGACGATTCATGATATAATCTCCGGAAAAAATGGGCTTTCGCTGTTTTTCATGGGGAACCGGACAGTGATTCCCTATATCCCTCTGGCTTCGGATATGCTTCCTCAAAATCCCTCGGTATGCCGCAGGATCGCGCCGATAATCGTGTCCCAGTCGTCACGATGAACCTCGTGTCCCGTTCCCCGGAGAGTCAGAAGTATCGCGCCGTGGATTTCACGGGCGAGCGCGGCTCCGTGCCCATAGGGCAGAACCGGGTCGTCGGAGCCGTTGATCACCAGCGCCGGAGCGACGATCTCACCGAGCCGCTCACGCCATCTCTCGCCGTCGATGAGGGCATGATTTATGTTTCCGGTCAACCGTTTGACCCGCCTGAATTCCCGCGTGGCGATATCGCGCACACGCGCCTCATCGAAAACATGTCCCGGCCCGGTGAGCAAACGCCGCCCGGCAACCATGAAATCGACCGCCGACGCCTCATCGGACCAGTCCACCGATGGCATGGTTCCGAAGTATTCCAGAATCTTCTCATCCATGGGCGGAAGATCGGGGTCCTCGGGGCCGTGCGGGGTCGACATCATGAGGGTTATGGTGATGACGCGTTCGGGGTGACGGATCGCCGCCAACTGGGTGATGATGCCGCCCAGCGACAAGCCCACGAAATGCGCCCGGCTGATTCCGAAGGCATCCAGCACCCCGACCGCGTCCTCCACCATATCCTCCAGAGTGTATTGAGGGCTTCCGGGCTCATAGGAAACCGAGCGGCCCGTGTCGCGGTGATCGTAGCGAATTACATACCTGCCGCCCCCGGCCAGCCGAAGGCAAAAGTCCTCATCCCACCACAGCATCGATTCCGACGCCCCCGCGATCAGCAGCAGCGCGGGATCGGACGGGTTTCCGAAACTCTCGGCGCAGATATCGACACCGTTCGCTTTTATCATTTCTTCGCTCATGTTCGACTCCCGTGTGCACTGGAATGTGGGTTCATCATCTGTGGTTTCCGGAAAGACGTTCGAATCTCATCCGATCCTCTCCGAGCGGTTACGCCCGTTTCGTTTGGCCAGATACATGGCGTCATCGGCGCGCTTGATCATATCCTCCTTCGTTTCGTCGGAACGATATTCGGTCACCCCGAGGCTGATCGTGGCCATGATATGCTTCGTCTCGTATTCTATCGCTGTATTTTCGATGAGCGTGAGGATTTTCCCGGACACGTTGAATGCATTTTCGATCCCGCACCCTTTCAACAGAATGAGGAATTCCTCTCCGCCCCACCGGCAGGCGACATCTGAATCCCGGAGACATGACCGGCTCAGTTCCGCGACTTTCGAAATGACCGCATCGCCCGCCGGATGGCCGAAGGTGTCGTTTATCCGCTTGAACCGGTCGATATCGAACATGATGATCGAAAGGGGCGCGCCGTTCCGACGGGAATCCCGTATGGTCTGCTCGAAGATGATGTCGAACGCCTTGCGATTGAGGAATCCGGTGAGCATGTCGGTGGCCGCCATGTCCTCCATCTGTTTCTGATAGGAGGTGATGGTGATATGGGTGACCATCAGCACCACAATTGTGATGAGCAGGCAGATGAGCAGGTTGATGAACAGCGTATTGAGAATGCCCTTCATCACCGTCTCGTCGGTCTGTTCAACCAGCAGGTACCAATCGAACTCCGGGATATAGCGGGTGTTCAGGTATATGGTTTTCCCGTCGCGCTCATACCGCAGCGAACTGGAATCCTTGCCGAATATACGGTCGCGAAGCGGTTCGAGGCCATGTATCTGGCGAATATTGGTGATGTCCGCGGGAAACGACGCGCCGCAGAGGGTTACAGCGCCCTTCCGGTCGACAAAGTATATATTGCGGTCGAATTTACGCTGGTAGCTTTCGATGAGCTGTTTCACCGCGGTGACCGCCAGGCCCACCCCGGTCGCGCCGATATAGTTCCGGTGGTCGTCGTATACCCGGTAATTGACGAATATGGTCACCGTGTCATGATGCGCCATATCGAAATCGACATTGATCTCGTACTCGGATTTCATGCTTTTGACCCGGAAATACCAGATATCGCGGGATGCGCCGGGATCGACTTTCTTCAGTATTCCTTCGGACTGGTAGTAATTTCTTGTCCGGTCGGAAACGAAGAAGCTGGTGAAGGTGTTATACCGGAGCTGAATATCTTTCAGATATCTGGTGATCCGCGTGGCGTCTATTTCTCCGCCGACCACCCAGTCACGGAGAAAGGTGTCGGTCGCCATCAAGGAAGATATATAGATGGGGAGCAACAGATCGCGCTGTATTTCGGAATAGATATTGTCGCTGGTGAGCGGAAGCGCATGCCGGGAAATCTGGGACCGGAGTGACGCCCGGGAAACAAAAAAACTCGCCAGACTGGTAAACAGGAATCCGGCGATCAGCAGGAAGCTGAGAATGAGTATCAGCCTTCGATTTCTATACATCATGCTCCTCTATGGGGGTGTTCCATCTGAAAACGCTCCACTGTCCATCCCTATATAATCGCGGCGTCATCCCGTGTCAAGCCGAAATCCCCAAAGGACGGGTCCGGGAACGGGTTGAACCGGCTGGTTCCAGGCAGATACGGGCGGGAGCATTCCACGGAAACCGAGGCTTCCGCGCTCGAAGAAGGGAAAAGGGGGGTGAAACCGATATCGGGGAAATTGCGGAGGCAGTGGGGGGAAGACGGGTGCGGCGGGAGTGCGATCTGACCGGGGAGTTGGGGAAGGGATAACCGTCGGGAGTTCACGAAAAGAACGTCATAAGCGCTTGAAGCGCGTCAGAAGTTCCCTGCGGGAACGTCATATGCGCTTGAAGCGCGTCAGAAGTTCCCTGCGGGAACGTCATGAGCGCCTGCGGCGCGTTGGAAGAGGCGTGCGTACCCGCTGAAAAATTTCAGCGGCGTGTCCGGGATACCCATCGTTCATCCGGGGTCAGCGGGAAAATCCCGGGACCGGCTCCATCTCCCAGGCCCGCCGTACCATCTCCCGGAACAGATCGTTCAACTTTGCCGTATCCCGCGACGGCTCGGCATATTCCTCATTCCAGTCCTCCAGCCGCTCCATCTCGCTCTGGATGAACGCCATGATCTCCGGTATATGCGGTCCGCGCTCCGGCCCCTCTCCGCTTCGCTTACGGCGGAGGAGGTCTCCGATGGCCCGTTTCACCGCCGGATCGCCCACCGTATTCTCCACCAGACGGGCAAACTCCATCGGCGTCACTCCCCTCCCCTCGTCGATCCACCGTACCGCGAGCAACGGGCGGAGGACATACAGGTACTTCTTCCATGCCACGGTTTCGCCTTCCAGGTACCTCCGGAAATTCCCGGACGCCATGTGCAGGTAATGATACCGGCAGGCCGACGGGGAGTAGTATTCCGGCAGGAGGGCCCGCAGGCGGGCCGCGAGCCCGTAACGGTCGATGTACACGATGGGCGAATGCAGCCATTCGAGCAGGGGGGGATTGGACTTGCGGTAGAGTTGCAGGGTCTTGCGAAGATCCCATCCGGCGATGTCGAGGTTTCCGGTCACCGGGCGCTCGATGACATCCCGCCGCCGGACGCCATACCACTCCGGGCGGTGGACATGGAAAAAGCGCGGGTCATAATCGCTCTCCGGCGAAGCGAACCCCCAAGCCCGGCTGCCCGACTCGCAGGCGTAGAGGACGCGGACATCCTCCTCGCACTCGATGACGGCAAGTTCCCGAAGGATACGGTCGCGCATGCGCCCTCCCTGAAAAAACTGTTGAACCACGGATGGACACGGATGGACAAGGGACGGAAGTCAGAGGAAAACCGCGAAAACCCCTGCGAAACACCGCTTTCCATCATTCCGTCTTCCACCACCCGTCTTCTTTATCCATGTCGATCCGTGGTTCCCTTCCAGCCCGGTTTTAGCCCAGCTTCACATTGTCCAGGTCGGAAGTCTTCGCCGCCCAGTTCTCCAGGAACTGGTAATGCTCGGGCAGGTGGAATTTCGCCACCATCCGGGCGGCATCACGCACCTGTTTCAGGAGCGCGCGTTCTTCGGAGGACATGGAAGGTTTGAAATAGGCCCCCACGTTCCGGTACAGGTGATCCATGTTGTACATTCCGGTGAACGTGGTATCGGGCTTCAGCGGAGAGTTGACCACGTACCGCATGGCGGCCTGGGTGAAATCGACCTCGCGGCTCTCCTTGTAATTCTTCGCGATGTTCCGCAGGGGGCCGACCAGGAAATCCCCGGCGAACGCTTTCATGGTGACCACCCCGATTTTACGGGCGCGCAGGGTCTGTACCATGTCATCGAAGCTGTCCCACCGGGGCTTTTCCGGGTTGTGCCAGCCGATGTTGTGGTAGAAATTATAGGGGAAGATGACATAATCCAGCGGGTAGTTCTTCAAGGGCATTTCCAGATCCTTCAGGTCGTGGATGGGAATGCCCACCGCCCGCACATGGCCTTTCTCTTTCATTTTGAACACCAGATCCCACTCTTTCCACTGCGGGTGCGAGGTGTCATAGGCATGGAGGCGGACCATGTCGATGTAATCCCGTTTCAAAAGACGGAGATCACGCTCGAACTCCTGCTCGAAATTACGGTTGTCATAAGGCAGGAACGCGATGGAGAGGGTCACATCCTTGTTGAACGGCTCGATGTACTTTCCCATCGGCTCGTACTGGAAGCAGTTCTGCTCCTTGTCGTAGATGTCGAAAACGCGGACACCCAGATCGTAGGCCTCCCGTATGATGCGCTGACGCTCGACGGTGTACTTGGTCACATCCTCGCGCATGTGGGAGCCGAATCCGAATTTCGAAACCTTGATCCCGGTCTTCCCCAGTTCGCCCAGGGGCATGGTCCCCTGCGGCTTCGGCACGGTGGGATCGAAGGAGAACGGCTCCCAGTTGAGCTTGGTTTTCGACCGGCTTGGGTTTCATTCCGCAGCCGGCGAATCCCAATCCGAGCGCCCCGGCGGCTCCCTGCGCGATAAAGTGACGGCGTTTCATTGGTTATGCTCCTCTGTTTCTCGCGAAGACGCAGTGCCTCGAAAGAGAAGGTGAAAAGAGAAAAGAATGAGTACTCAACGGATCGTCTGAACGCCCGCTCTGGTGATTCGAGTGATTGGAATGACGAAAAACTGATACAAACAGGTCCTTTCATCAGCCGTTCACCATTTTCATCATGCGCATCATCAGAACAGGCGTTCAGACCAGTTCAACTCTTTATTCCCCAAACGGAACAAGCCCGGCATCAGACGCTCAGACCATCCGTTCCAGGTCCGCATCGTCATGGGATTCCGGCGCCCAGGCCTGCAGGAAGCGGTAGTGCGGGGGCAGGTGACGCTCCGCCACGATCTTCGCCTTCTTCCTGATTTTTGAAAGCACCGCCCGCTCCGCGTCGTTCATTTTGGGGTTGAGATACGCCGCCACATTCTCGGTGACATGATAGGGGTAATACATCCCGCCGAGCGTGGCATCCGGATTCAGGCCGGAGTTGATGACATACCGAAGGCTGGCCTGCGCCAGATTCACCTCCGGATCATATTTCCGGGAGAGCGCTCCGAAAGGCGTGATCAGATAATCCCCGGCGAATGGTTTCATGGTCACCACACCGATGCCGCGTTTCCGCAGTTCCGCAACCATCCCGTCGAACTTGTCGTGACGGCCCACGGTCAGCTCGTTGTTGAGCCAGGTCCAGTTGTGGTAGAAATTGAACGGGAAGATCACATAATCGAGCGGCAGTTTCTCCAGCGGCTGGCGGATATCGTCCAGGTTATGCACCGGAATACCCACCGCGCGTATTTTTCCCTGCTCCCGCCATTTGAAAAGCTGGTCCCACTGCCCCCAGTTCTCGTCGGTGGTCTTGTAGCTGTGAATACGGACCATGTCCAGATAATCACGCCCGAAAGCCCGTAAATCGCGCTCCAGTTCCTGCTCCAGCGTACGGCCGTCATAGGGCTGGATGGCGATGGAGATGGCCACATCGTTGATCACCGGTTTCAGGAACCGCCCCATGGGTTCGTACTGGAAGCACTCCTGCTCCTTGTCATAGACATCGAAAAGGGTCACCCCGAGTTCATGGGCGTCACGCACCATCCGCTCCCGCTCTTTGGAGAAGGGAACGATGTCTTTCCGCATGTGGGAGCCAAACCCGAATTTCGAAACCTTGATTCCGGTCTTCCCGATCTCGCCGGTGGGCATGGCTCCGTTCGGACGAACGCCCTCCCTGTCGAATGCATGGGGGGCGAGTTCCTGTTTCACCGCCACACTGCCGCAGCCGCCCAACCCCGCCGCAACCACACCCGCTCCCGTCGCCAGAAATCCGCGCCGTTTCATCTCCGGGCCTCCTTCACCCATTTCTCGCGGGTGAGTTTCGGGTCAGTCCATTTGTGGCCAATACGGTCCGCGACCCCCTGGATATGGTCATAGGCTTTTTTCACCACCGCCAGATCGCTGATATGCTCAAGGGAGAAGGTCTTCCAGGGTTCGAGCTGCACGGAAGCCCGTATGAGCGCCTCGTGATCCAGCAGGCCGGTTCCCATGGGCGCCTCGTCGATGTGGACGACGAGCAACTGGTCGGCCACTTTCACATCCTTTACGTGGAACTCCCCGATACGGTCGCCCAGGGCCGCCACCGCGCACTGGATGAACCGTCCCGAATCATACACCCGCTCGGGAGTCATGTGGTTCACGAAATCGAAAATGATTTTGGCATACGGGGAATCGAGACGGTCCACATACTCCCGCATCCGGGGAATGCCGTTCACGATGGTGAACTGGGTGGTCTCCGGACAGAGCATGACATTGCAGTCTTCGGCGATGGGAAGGAGTTCCCTCGTGCTGGCAATGAGATCGTCGAGCGCTTTCTGGGTGATGTTCAACGGGTGATGCATCCAGATGTTCTGGGGATGCATGCTCCCCACCGAGTAGCGCAGGGCGGTGCAGCCCAGCTTTCCGGCGATGCGCAGCGCCTGTACAATCTGCCGCTTCTGTTCCTTCTCCTCCGCCTTGTCGGGACGGATGACACTGGCGCTGATCCCGTACGGCCCCGGGGTCAGCCCGGCATCGGCCAGCACGTTCTTGGCGTGATCGATGTCCGCGCGGGCGTACTCCTGATACCCGGCGTTGACGCCGGCCACCCGGAATCCCATATCGTATATCTGTTTCGCCTCTTTCGGGTCCATTTTCCCGAGCGGTCCCCCGAGGCTGTCGTTCCAGCAGAGTCGCATATCCGGTTCCCTTTCGGCAGATATCGCTTTATACTAAATCGTTTCTTCAGGTGAAGATCCGTTTCGGCGGCATTTTTTTCAAGCGGTTTGTACGAAAAGAATCCATCGCAGAGACACAGAGGGCAAAGAGAGAAAGGCGGGGGAAAGAATTCATGGGGCAGACGGCAAAGAAACCGAATCCGGGCATTCTCCTTTCCATCCTTCCGACGGGCGGGCGCGATGACCCGCCCCCTGCTTCGTCCAGGCGCATTTTTCGCCTTGCTTTTCCCTGAGCGGGACATAATTTGATACCCGGTGCAGAGATAAAAAAGGCGCTTCGCAGTTTTCTATGGATAGATGCCATGACCGGACATGGCCTGCATATGCCGGTTACGAAAGCGCTTTCGTGGGGCAAGGAATCCTTCACCCTTACCAATGCCTCTGTACTTTTCTGGTGCGCCCAGAAAAGTACCAAAAGAGGGCGGTCCGGG
>CAYRTQ010000131.1:10829-11580 GCA_964426865.1 uncultured bacterium | reverse complement strand
TACAGTCAGATACGGGTTACCGATTTCAACCGCAAGGCGGTGGCCATTTATGACGCCGCCACCCGCGAACAGCTTTTGACCTCATTTTCCGAATGTTTGGCCGATGACCGGTTCCCCTGTATGGTGAAACTCGCCCAATGCATCGCCCGGGGCCGGACGAGCATGGCGATGGAATTCGAGGGTATGACCCTGTCGAACCGGAAACGGTTTGTCCAGGTGAACATTACCCTGCCGCTTCATCCGGAACGTTTTGATCGCGTACTGGTCAGCGTTACCGATCTCACCGAACGCAAGCAGTTCGAGGATGCGTTGCGCGCCGCCCGGGATACTCTGGAGGTGCGGGTCCGGGAACGCACCGAAATTCTGGCCCGGACCAATCTCGATCTGGAGCGGGAAATCATGGAGCGGGAGACTGCGGAACGGGCGTTGCAGTTTTATTCCGGATTCCAGCAGCGCATCTCTTCCATTTCCACCGATTTCATCAATCTCCCCGCAGGCGAGATCGATCGCGGCGTCGTTCACGCCCTGCAGATCATCGGGGAATTCACCGGGGGAGACCGGGGTTTTGTCTACCGCATTACCGAAAATCCCCAAGAGTGCATCCTCACTCATGAATGGTGCGTTCCGGGCATTCCCGTCCGGCCCGGCGTTGCATCGCGGTTCACACGGGAATGCGACATGGTGCTTTCCGCGTTGAAACGCTTTGAAAGCATGCTCTGCGAACCTATATCAATATTTATTAGGAAGATGC
>CAYRTQ010000131.1:9428-10812 GCA_964426865.1 uncultured bacterium | reverse complement strand
GGTGGGGGCTTTCGGATTCGAGACGCTCCGTCACGAACATGCCTGGGACGCCGAGAGCTTTCCCCTTCTCAAACTCATGGGGGAAATGCTGGTCAACGCCCTGGAACGGAACAACGTGGAGCGGCGCATCATGGATTATCAGGAGAAACTGCGCTCCATCGCCTCGGAACTGACACTCACCGAGGAACGGGAACGCCGCCGTATCGCGGTGGAACTCCACGACCGTATCGGCCAGCCGCTGGCGGTTTCCCGTATCCGTCTTGGAGTGCTGAAAGGACAGCTCCCCCCCGGGGATTCGACCAAAACCATCGACGATGTGAATGCTTTCATCGGCGAGGCGATCGGGGACACCCGGTCGCTCATATTCGAAATCAGCCCGCCCATCCTTTATGACCTCGGGTTGGAACCGGCTCTCGAATGGCTGGTGGAAACCGTCCAGCAGCAGCACGGGATTGTCGCGGAATTCCACGGCGACGGGCGTGAACAGCCATTGGATCACAACCTGCGGGTTCTTCTCTTCCAGTCTGTGCGGGAACTGCTGATCAACGTGGTGAAACACGCCCTCGCCCGGCGGGTGAAGGTAACGTTGGAGAGCGGGGACGCCGTGGTGGATATTACGGTCGAGGATGACGGGATCGGATTCGATGTGGGGATGATCGAAACACGGTCCATGAGGAACATCGGTTTCGGGCTTTTCAGTATCCGGGAGCGGTTGGAGCATTTGGGCGGCGGGTTCTGGGTGGAGTCGATACCCGGAGTCGGGACAACGGTCAAACTCTCCGCTCCCGTCAACCGGGAGATTCAAACATGAGGCGCTCAGCATGAGTATACGGGTAATAATCGCCGATGACCACCGGATCATCCGCGAGGGAATCAGAATGCTGCTGAACGGCGAATCGGACATCAGCGTGATCGCCGAGGCTGAAAACGGACGGAGGGCGGTGGACCTCGCGGGTGAACTGGGCCCCGATGTGATTGTCATGGATATCACCATGCCCGACCTGAACGGGATAGAGGCCACCCGCCAGATTCTCGAACAACTGCCCGACACCCGGATCATCGCGCTTTCCATGCATTCGGACCGTCGGTTCGTGACCGGGGTCATCGGGGCCGGAGCGGTGGGATATCTGCTGAAGGATTGCGCTTTCGAGGAACTGGCGCAGGCCATCCGCACCGTGGTGTCGAACCAGATATACCTGAGTCCCCGCATCGCCGGGATCGTGGTGGAAGACTACATCAAGAACCTCCTGACCGTCAATTCCGGCGCGCATTCCCTTACCGACCGCGAACGGGAGGTGCTGCAGCTCATCGCCGAGGGAAACGCGGTGAACCAGATATCCGCCAAGATGCACCTTTCGGTCAAAACCATCGAGTCGCACCGTAA